>NZ_JBEPKL010000022.1:0-72262 GCF_040544655.1 Sphingomonas sp. 1185 | reverse complement strand
ACGTTTGAAGGCCTCGCTGAAATTCGGCTTCCCCATCATCGCCTCCTGTCCTCAAAATTAGGACCGAAGGCGTCCAGAAATCTAGGGGCTACTCAGTCCCTGACAGTTTCCGTCAGGATGAAACGACAGCCCGCCCATGCGCTCACTACGGCTTTTCTCGCTCCTCGATCACCTGCGCGGACGGTCAGTCCCGATCTCGGCGGACGCGCTTGCCGAAATGCTCGGCGTGTCGGTGCGGACAATCTATCGCGACATGGTGACATTGCAGGCCATGGGCGCGCCGGTTCGTGGTGAACCAGGCGTCGGATACCAGCTCGAACGAGGCTATTTCCTGCCGCCCCTGCATCTGGATCACGATGAGATGGATGCGGTCATGCTGGGAATGCGGCTGATCGCGGCGCGGAGCGATGCGCCGCTGGCTGCCGCCGCGCGGCGTGCATCGGCGAAGTTTGCCGCGTCGATGGAACCAGCCCGGCAAGCGACTTACTCGAACCTCCCGCTGCGCGCGGTGTCGACGCAGACATCGGAAAGCGAGGGCGCATCTAACACTGTTGCGGGATGCCATACGCCGACATTTGGTCCTCCGCATAGCCTATGTCGACCTCTCGGATAACGAGAGCGAGCGCACCGTACGGCCGCTCGGGCTGACCCTGTTCGACTCAGCCTGGCTCCTTACCGGTTGGTGTGAAGCCAGAAATGCTTTCCGCAATTTCCGGGTCGACCGGATCGGTGTCATCAGCGGCACTTGCACCACCTTCCGGCCTGAAAATGGGCAGCGCTTCGAGGATTATCTGAAGACGTTATGACGTTCCGGGCCAGCCTGAAGGCCTCTATCGATTGTGAACGGCTGGCGAGACGGTGAGGCACTTCCCGATCGGACTGGTTGATCGGGAAAACTAATAAAAAGGGGGGTCGGATCGTCGACATGGCGACGATCCGACCCCGTCAGGTCCATCCCCCGCGACACTCCCACGCGAGGGACAGGGGCGCGTCAGAAGCGGAGGCCGATCCGAGCCTTGCCGCCATAATCGGACCAGCGATCGGCTGTGGAGGCAAAGCTGCCCACACCGATGCTGAGCCGTCCCATCACCAGATCGAGATTGCTCTCAATTGCCAATCCGTCACGGCCCAGTCCGGCGCCCGTGGTGATGAAGGTGGGGCCGCTACCGCCCAGACGCTGGGTCGCGGTGCCGATGCGGTCGCCGTACGTGCGCTCATAGGCGATCGACAGGCGGGGCAGCAGCGTGGCGGTGCCCACCGGCACCGATCCGCCGACTCGGATACCCACCGAGGCGATGCCGATGTCGCGATCCTGACCGGCGACGCCGAGGGCGGCCAGACTGCCGCTCTCGGCAAAGCCCTTCACCCGCGTGTGGATATAGGCGTGGCGCAGGAACGGCGTCACCGCCACCTGGCCGCGCGTCAGTGTGTGGCTGGCCTCGGCGAAGAGTTGCGCGCTATGGGCGTCGGGCGTGGCGGCCACGTTGCCGAACCCGCTGACCGGCAGGGTGCGCGTCGTCCTGATGTCGTGCCAGGTATAGAGCCCGCCCGCCTGGATGCTCAGCGCGCCGCTCGACCAGATCACGTCGGCCCCGGCAAAGCCGGTCTTGATGTCGGCACGCGCGCCGCGACCGCGCAGCACCGCGTCCTGATCCTGCCAGCCGCCAAAGACGTCGATCCGGGTCTCGCCGGTCCGATAGTCGAGCCCACCGACGATGCCGGTGCGGTCGGACACCAGCCGGGCGCGCTGGCTGTTGGCGTCCGACATTGCCTGGCTCTGCAACCCTTGCGCCCACAGGCTCACCCCTTCGCCGCCCGGCAGCATCGCCCGGTCGAACACGGCATGACGAATCCGTCGTCCGCTATCGGCCAGTTCGGTCGACAGCCCGGCATTTAGCTCGCCCGCCAGTTCACCGAAGACCAGGGGCGCGGTCGCATTGCTCTGGAACAGTACCGTGTTGAACAGCGCGTCCGAGGCGCCGCGCGCGAAGATGGCATTGGCCACCTGCGCCTGGTTGCGGTTGGTCGCCAGCGCGTCGAAGCGGAAGTCGTTGCGCGCCAGGGTCAGCGTCACCGCATTGGCCTGATAGCCGAGCAGCGGGGTCAGGAAGGCATAATTGCTCGTGACGCTGGCGAAGCGGCCATTGACCCCGCCCGCCGCGGTCAGGATTGTGTAGCTGGTCAGGCGGCCGTAATTGCCGTTCTCGGCCAGCACCTGCACCGTGCCGCCCGACAAAGTGGCGGTGCCGGTGGCGTTGACTTGGTCCGACTGGCCCGCTGCATTTACCTCGACCTGATAGATCGCACCGGCCGCGAAGCCGACATTGCCGTTGACCGTCTGCTTCCCGATCGAGTTGCCCGGCGCGTAAATGCCGCCCGAGGCGATGGCGGTGGTGCCGACCGTGCCGGTGCCGCCCAGCGTACCGCCCGAGGCGACGGTGACCGGCGAGACGATGCTGCCATTGACCGCCAGCTTGCCGCCCGTGACCGTGGTCGGGCCGGTATAGCTGTTGGTGCCGGTCAGGTTCAGCGTGCCGCTGCCCGACTTGGTCAGGCTGCCATCGCCTTCCACGTTGCCCGCAAAGGTCGTGCTGCTCGCCTGGTTTACGGTCAGCGCGCCGCCCGCGACATTGACGATCGCGGTCGTGCTGTTGCCCGCCAGCTGCGCCACGGTGTTGGCCTGGCCCGACAGGTCTACGGTGCCGCTGCCGCGCACGTCCAGTTCGGTATTGGCGGCGACCGGGGTGCTCAGCCGGATCGACCCGCCGTTCAGCACGGTGGTGCCGGTAAAGCCATAGCCGGTGCCGAACACGACGCGGCCCGCCCCTTCCTTTACGAACACGCCCGACCCCGTCAGTGCGCCGTTATAGGCGATGTCGTTCGAGCGGTTGATGACCAGCGTGCCGTTGTTGACCAGATTGCCGGTGAAGTCGCCGGTCGTCCCGCCATTGCCGATCTGGAGCGTGCCCCCGCCGACGGTGGCGAAAGTGCCGCCCTGCGCGCCGGTCAGGATCAGCGTGCCGCCCTCCACCCGGTTGGTGCCGGTCGTCGCCAGCATGTTGGCGCCCGAGAGGGTGGTCGTGCCGGTGCCGGTGAAGGTCACCCCGCCGGTGCCGGTGACGGTGTTGGTGCCGAACGGATCGCTGCCGGTGCCGCTGGTGCGCACGACCAGCGTGCCGTTGCTGACGAACGCATTGCTGGCAAAGCCTGTCAGCCCGTTCGCCCCGCTCTGTACCTCCAGCGCGGCAGCCGTATCGATCGTGGTGCGCGCGACGCTGGTCATGCCGGTGGACGGCGCGGTCCAGTAGCCGGAGTTCACCGCCAGGCTGTCGAAGCCGGCGAAATTGGCCACCATCTGGTTCTCGGCCGCGCTCGAGCTCGTGCCGATCAGCATCGCCGCATCGGTGCCGCCCCCGCCGACGATCGCACCCGTCACCATCGACCCGGTGCGCAACGTCACCATGTCGTTGCTCGCGCCCAGCTGCACCGCGGTCCCGCCACTGCCGGTCAGCGTCCCGCTATTGTCGAGAGCCGTCGCCCCCATCGCCGTGATCGCCGCGCCGCCCGTGGCGCTGATCGTGCCCGCATTGGTGATCGCGTTGCTGCCGCCCACCGTGCTGATGCCGCCCGACTGGCCCGCAATCGTCGCGCCACCCGCGACCGAGATGGTGACCGCACCCGGCGGGTCGATGAAAAGGCCATAGCCGCTGTCCGATGCCAGCGTGCCGGTGACCCGCGCAGTGACCGCGCCGCCATCGCCATTGGCGATCAGCCGTACCGCGTCCGCCCCCGCACCGCTTGCGCGGGCCGAGCCGATGGTCGCGTCGATCGCGCCGTTTGTCGCCTGGGCGAAGACCGCATCGGCGCGGGTGACGGTGCCGTTCGTATCGGTGAGCGCCGTGCCGCTCGACTGGGCCGCGCCGATCGCCAGCGTGACACCGGTGCCCCCGACGACCGAGACGCCCGCATGGCCGTCACCCCCGCCCGTCGCGTTGGCAGCACGGACATAGGCCATGCCGCCCGCCCGGACGAGGATCGCCGAGCCCGACGTGGCCGAGGCGGTGCCGCCATCGACCCGCACCGCGCCGCTGCTCGCCAGGTCGATCGCGTTGGTCATGGTGCCGGTGACGCCGGTGGTCGTCGCGGTCACGTCGACCGCGCCCGTGCCCCCGGCGACCCGGATGCCCGTCGCGCCTGCGCCGCTGGTGGCGACGGCGTTGCTGACGATGGTGGTCGCGCCGCCATTGGCCTGCACCTGGATACCCATGGCGTTCGCGCCGCTGGTGGTGATCGTCCCGCTATTGGCGATGCGCGTGTGGCTGCCGCCTGCCTGGACCAGGATGCCGTTGGCATTGGCGCCCAGCGTCGTGATCGCGCCGGTGCTGGTGATCGCGATCGGCTGTGCCGCGCCCCGGTCGGCAAAGCCCCGGAACGAGGTGACCGCTGAGCCTGCTTCGACCGCGATGCCGTTGGCATTGTCGCCCGCCGTGCTGATCGCGTTGCTGGTGATGGTGACCGGCGCGGCTGCGGTGATCGCCCAGATGCCGTTGGACTGGCGCGGGTCGCCATTGCCAACAAAACGGGTCCCGCCAGCGGTGGTGATCGTGCCCGTGCTGGTGATCGTCATCGCCCCCGTGCCGCCCAGCGCCAACATGCCGTACGCGCCATTGCCGGTGGTGGTGATGTCGCGGCTGGTGATGGTCAGCGGACCGGTCTTGCCGTCCGCGTCGTAATTGATCGCCTGGGCCGAGATGCCGAAGCGATTGCCTAGCCCGCTTGCCACGATGGTGTCGCTGTCGATCGTGATGGCGTTGCCAAAGGCGGTCAGCGCGCCGCTCGTCCCGCGCGCCTGAGTGCTGACGAGGTTGATCGTGCCGGTCTTGATCGTCACGGCGCCATCCGCCGAGGCGGTGAGGCCCACGCCCCCCGTCGTGTCGATCCGCTCGCTCGCCACGCGCACCGTGCCGCCATAGGCGGTGATGCCGCTTTGATAGCCTGCAACCAGCCCGCTGGTGACGTCGAGCGACGTGGTGCCCGTGGCGTTGATGCCGATGACGCCGTTGCCGCCCCCCTGGATCGACGCGCTGCGGATGGCGACCGTGCGGCCCTCCTCGATCTCGATCCCCTGACTGCGGATTCCCGCAGTGGTGATCGACCCGCTATTGTCGACGGTGACGTCGACCGGCCCTTCCACCTCGATGCCATGACCGTCGAAATTGCTTGTGCCCGCCGTCACGATCGCGCCCATATTGGTGATCGCGACCGCGCCCGCATTCATGTCGACGTTGACGGCATGGTTCGTCGACTTGGTCGTGCCGGTCAGCGTGATCCGGGCCGAGCCCGGGGCGTCGCCATAACCGCTCTGCTGGTCGATGCGGATACCATATGCACTCTCGCCAATCGCCTCGATGTCGCGGCTGGTGATCGTCAGCTCGCCTGCGCCGAAGCGGGCGTCGATGCCGCTGGCCCAGGCTCCGGCGGGGCGGATGGTGCCGCGATTGTCGATCGTCGCGGCACTGTTGCCGGTCAGGGCGACGATGCCCGTCGCCTCCTGCCCCGCCGTGGAGATCGTCCCCCGGCTGATGACGCTGATCGGCCCGGTGCCCAGGGTGGTGCCCGTGGGGATGGCGAAGCTCTGGATCCCCTGGCCCGCCTCGACCCGTACGCCCATCGCCTGGTTGCCCAGGGTCGTCACGTCATTGCTGTCGACGGTGATCGCGCCCGCCGCATTGGCGACGCGGATGCCGTCGGCATAGCGGGTGAAGGCGTTGGTGCCGCTCCCGGTGGTCAGCCATGTGCCGTTGGTGGAGACCGCGCCGGTGCTGGTCACGCTGACCGGGCCGGTCGTGCCGAAGACCTGGATACCCGCGCCGCCATTGCCGTTGGCCGCGACCGAGCCGCTGGTCACCGTCACCGCATCGGTGGCGCCCGCCGTATTGAACTGGCTGACCGCGATCCCGCCGGTGCCGCCCGCTCCCGCTGCGGTGATGGTGCCGCTGGTAACCGAGACCGCATGGCCGCTGGCGCCGATCGCGTTGGCGAAGGACCCCTGCGACGTGCCCTCGACGATGATCCGGTCACTGGTGACTGTCGTTGCCCCCCGACCGGTCGCGCCGATGCCGCCCAGGACGCTGCGGATTTCGGTGCTCTTGACCGTGACGGCAGCCGCACCGCTGCTCTGCGCGGAAATCGCCTGTTTGGTGCCGACATTCATCGTGGCGCTGGTGATGTCGATCGCCCCCGATCCGCCGGTCACCCAGATGGCGGGCGTGCCCGCGCCTACGGACGTGACCGCATTGCTGCGGATCGTCGTCGCGCCGGTGCCCGGCGTGACATAGATGGCCGACGAGCCCGTGCCGTTGGTCGTGATGCTGTCGCTGGTGATGTCGGTGACCTGAGCGGAGTCGGTGCTTTGTCCGGTCGCGGCCTGCACGCGGATGCCGTGCGCGCTCGTGCCGTTGGTGGTGATTGTCCCGCTGGCGATCGTCGTCGACTGGTCGCCAAAGGCGCCGATGCCGACGCCGTTGGCGCCCTGCGTCGTCACCGTGCCGGTCGTGATCGACAGCGCCTGTAGCGAATAGGCTCGCACGCCATAGACGTTGTTGCCCTCCACCCGCGTGTCGGTGGCCCGCACCGTTGTGCCCTTGCCCGAGCTGGCGAAGATGCCGTTGCCCCCGGTGCTGCTGCGCACCGTGACCGTGCCGCTGTCGAGGACGACCGTGCCGCCTTGCGCGACGATGCCGACCTTTTGGGTCGTGCCCTGGTTGCCGGTCATGCCCGCCGAAGCGGCCGCGCTGGTCACGCGCACCGCGCCGCCCGTCAGGTCGGCCGACCCCGTGCTGGAGGCGAAGATGCCGTACCGCCCCGATGCATTGGTCGAGGTGACGGTGATCGCCCCGGTATTGCTCAAAGCGGCCAGGCCGATGCCGGTACCCGTGCCTTGCGTGGTCCCGGCATCGACGGTGATCGCCCCGCTGGTCGATCGCGCGTCGATCGCGTTGCTGTTGCCGGTGCCCGTCGTGGTGGCGGAGGTGTTGCGGATCGAGACCGACCCCGTGCCCGTGTTGTTCGCACCGATCGCGACCCCGATGGAGGTGCCGTTGTTGACCGAGGTCACCTCGCCCAAGTCGAGCGTTATGTTACCCCCGCTGGTCGAGATATCGATCGTGCGCGGGCCGCCATCGGTCCGTTCGCTGCGGGTCAGCGAATAATCGGTCGTGCCATAGCTCACGATATTCTGCGCGCCCGCCGGGGCCGCATAGCCGACACAGCCCAGCGCGGTACTCAGCAGCAACGCCGTGCGCGTGGCCGAATGCCGTGCCGATGTGCGACTTTCGATCGATTCCATCCCGAATCCCCTTTTCCCGGACCCCCACCGCCCGTGCGGCGTTGTGAAGGGCGTTATCCGCGCAAAGGCCCCGATCGGGGATGTCGCAAATTGTGGTATTCGGTGGTGAATAGCCGTGCGGCTCAGGACTTCGGCCGTTTTTCGGGCGGCAGCACCCCCGCCAGCAGCCTTTCGACCTGCGCGTCCCCGCGCCAGCGCCGCGCGATGCGGCGGGTCAGCGAGGTTGCATACCAACGCTCATCCTGGTCATTGGCCTCGCGCAGCAACGCGATCAGCGCCGCTCGGTCGCCCATGGACGAGGCATAGAAAGCGGGCGTCTCGCGCAGCTTGCGCTCACCGCGCGCGATCTCCTGGCGGCCATGGTCGGTCAGGACCGTGACCGCCGTTTTGGGATCGCGCCGGATTGCGGCGTCGAGCGCGGCCGACAGGCGCTGCAGCCGGGGTTCGCCGCGCAACCGCGCCCGAATCGCCAGCTCGCGCGCATAGCCGATGATGTCGCCATGCCCGATATGGATGAAGGCCAGGCAGTTGTGGATCGTCGCGTCGTTGGGCGCGCGCGCCGCCAGCGCGGTCAACTGCGCATAGGCCAGCGCATCGCGCCCCGCCTGCCAATGCGCGCAGGCCTGTTCCACCTCGATGGTGAGCAGGCCCGGCGACAACAGCCGCGCCCGGTCATAGGCGGCCTGCGCGGCCGGATCGTCGCCGATATCGGCCAGCATATTGGCATACCAGAAATAGGTCTGGCCATCGCGGTCGTCGAGCGCGATGGCGCGCCGGAACTCGGCCAGTGCGCCCGCCCGGTCGCTGCGCCACCAATAATCGACGAAGCCCAGCGCGCGGTACGCGGCGGGCAACTCCGGGTCGAGCCGCAAGGCCGTGCTGGCGTAATGACGAGCGCGGCGGAACGCATCCGCCTCGACCACGCCGCCATATTCGCCGATGATCAGCCAAGCCTCGGCCAGCCCCGCATAAGCGGGCGCGAAGCCCGGATCGCGGCGGATGACGCCCTCATACAGGTGGATCGCGGTTTCCAGATCGGCCCGGGTCCGCCGCGCCCAGTGATCGCGCGCCGCGACATAATCGCGCGCCACGGCGGGGTTCTCGGGCATGGCGACCGTCCGGTGCGCCAACCCGGGACGGGCATCCCACCAGAACCACGCCGCCACCAGCATCGCCAGCACGATCAGCCCCGCTGCGATTGCCCAGCGGGGCGGTCGCCCCAACCGGGCTATTGCGGCCTCTTCCGCCAGGGATGGGAGTAGGGGCGGGGCAGAGACATCGCTCGGGACGGTCGCCGCTTCGCCGCGATCCTCGTCATCGTCCTGATGAAGTGCCCAGGCGGCCAGTTCCTGTTCGAAACAAAAGACCGAGCCCTGTTTCCCACCCGGCATCCGCCGCACCGGCAAGTCGCGCTCCCGCGCCCAGCGCATGACCGTGGTCCGATCGCGATTGAAATAGGCCGCGATCGATTTCCACCCGTCCAGACGCTTGCCGCCTTGGCCCCCGTCCTGCCCCACCTTGACGCCTACCCCCGAAGCGACCCCCTGCCCCATCGTGCCCGGAGAGCCGATCGGGCGTCAAGCATCCGCCAGCACTACGCCGATCGGCCCTGATACCCCATGTTTTGGAATGTTCAGACTTTGAAGGGGACGAGCATCGGCCGGTCGTAAGGGGTGGCGGGCAAGGCGTTCAGAACCGGAACCACAGGCCGCCAGTGCCCCCGCGCTCGCGCAGGGCATTTTTCCCACCGACCGTCGCCAGTCCGCCGAGCTGAAGCGACCAGCGATCGTTCAGGTCATAGGCGGCGTTCAGGAAGGCGTTGTGATAGCGATATGCCTTGAAGACGCCCTTGCCGGCCCCGTCCGACCAGCTGTTCGACACGGATGTATAGAGCAGGACGCGCTTGACCGGACGGATGCCCAGGGTCGCGTCGGCCCGGAACTCGTTGGGGGGATCTCCCGCCCGCACGCGATAGCCGCCCGCCAGGTCGATGAAGCCGGACATGCGCCCGATCGTGAAACTCGCGCCGCCCAGTGCCCGCACGTCGAATTCGGCGTCGGTGCTGCCCACCTGGGCCAGGGAATCGCGGCGCCGCGCTCCCGGAATCCGTGCCGTTGCCTGGAGCGAGCCGACCCAGCGCGATCCGCTGGCTACGCGGTAACGCCCCCCGAGCTCGGTGTAACCCAGCCCGGTGGTGTCGTCGGTCGCCCCCTGGATGCCGACATGCCGGAAACTCGGCGCGGCGATCAGCGTCAGATCGTCGGTGACGCCATATTCACCCAGCACATAGACTTCCTGCTTGTCGTAATCGGGGATGTCGATGGTCCGGCCGTTCGCGTCGAAGCCCCGGTCGCTGTGCGAATAGACGCCGGTGACCAGGACCTGTCCCTTACCCTTGGGCAATGTCCAGGCCGACGCCTCGGCCGCCGTGGCATGGACGAGCGCGACGGACGCGATGGCGACGGCCAGGATGGAGCGGGTGGCATATTTCATCAGAGGACGTCCATATCGGGGAGGGGGAGGAAGGGTCTGCGCCGCTGCTGTTGTTCGAGCAGCGTAATCATCTCGCCGGGCAGCAGCAGCAGCCGGTCGCCGCTGGCCATGTCGACCACGGCATCCAGCGCGACGTGGAGGTCGCGGGCCGACGCGCCATGGGGGAGCTTCATCGCGTCGATCCGTGTCAGCGCGGCCTCGCCAAATGCCACCATGCCCGCAGGATCGACATTGGGGGCGATGGACAGGAACAGTCCGTCGTCGAACAGGCCGAGCACCGCGCCCATCGGTGCGGCCACGTCGCACAATGCCATCGACAATTGGCGCATCAGCCGTGTCGCCGCAGCCGCCCCATGTTCGAGGCGATAGGGATCGAGCGCGCGAACCTGCAGCGCACACAGCGTCGTATCCACGCCATTGTCGGCGGCCAGACGGAGTTCGGCATCGAGAAGCGATCGGTTGGCGATCAACATGTCGGGGAGAAAACCGCGCAATTCCTCCTGCACGATCGTCTTGTCGCGCAAGGCCTTTTCCCGTGCGCGTCGGCGATCGATCTCCCGCTTGAAACGCAGCGCGGCGCGGGTCCGGGCGAGAAGGTCGATCGGCCTGAACGGCTTGGTGACATAGTCGTTCGCCCCGGCGACAAAGGACTGGTTGAGAGACGATACGTCGTTCTGGCCGCTGACCATGATGATCGGCACGTCGCGATACCGGCCCGAGGACCGGATGGCGGCGCAGGCCTCTATGCCGTCGACGCCCGGCATCAGGATGTCTAGCAGGATGCAGTCGAAGGCAGGGGGGGCGGGACCATCGTCGATGCCCAGCAGGTCATAGGCGTGATTGGCGTCGCTGGCGCCCTCCACGCGTGCAAATCCCCCCGTGGCCAGTGCGAGCATACCCGCGTCACGGGCCTCCGCACTGTCGTCGACCAACAGAATGCGAGCGCTGTTCATGGCATTTTCGACCTTTCTGGGCGTGCCCATACCCGCCAGCCGCCTTGATCGAAGGCGAGCCGGTAGCCGGGCGGGCCCTGCTCGAACAGGTTGGGCATGCTGCGGCTGATGGCGTCGTCGCTCTCGCCGGGGCGATGCGCGCGAACTGCCACGGCGGACGTCAAAACGCGGTGTGCGAGTACCGATACGCCGAATGCGGGAGATCTATCGGTGAACAGGCCTTCGGCGCTGCCGCGTGCGGCCACCACTGCCGGGTGGGCCAAGGCGTCGATCATGACGTCGCGATGCCCCACCAGATAGCGGCCCAGCGCACGATCGGCCGACATTGCGCCGGTTCGCTCCGTCACTGCCTGCGCGACAAGCCCGTTCGCCTTGACATCGGCGCCAAGGATCACCGGGGCCGAGACCAGCGCCCCGGCCAGGATCAGCAGGCCCGCCTGCGACAGCTTCTCCACTGGCCAGCGGGTCGAAACCCCGGCGGCAAAGCCCAGGGCAGGGACCAAGACTTCTCCAGGATGACGGGCGATCCCGGTCGCCACGACTAGGATCGACGCGAGCATCAGGCTGGCCAGCCCGGCTGCAACGCTTTCACGCAGGGCGCGCGGCGCGGTCCGCATCGTCGACAGTAGGACGGCGATGGTCGCCACGGCGGCCGTGGCGATCGGTGCCAGCGCCGCGATCGCCCAGCCAGGGGGCGTGCCGCCGCGTATCGCGTGATAGATATCGCCGACGATGACCGCCAGCGGGGCGTGGAGGATGATCACGAACAGCGCGAACAGCGACAGGACGGACAGGACCAGCGGGAACAGCAGCACCAGATAGGTGCCGACATAATGCCGCTCCGCCAGGTCGCGGGGCACTGCGAAGATCAGGAAGGGGATGGCCCCGATCGTGATCGCCGCACCCTGCGCGCTGGTCATCGCCAGCATCGGCAGCGCCAGCGACAGCGCGATCGTCTCGTTGATGCCGGTGATCGTGCGGGTATCCATCATGCTGCGCCCCAGCACCCAGCCGCCCCACAGGAGCAACAAGGCCTGCGGCCCTTGCGTGAGGGCCGAGATCGACAGGGGGTGCACCGCCAGCAGCAGGACGAGGAGCATGATGGTGCCGGTCGACGCCCCCCTTTCCGCCAGCGATCCCCCATATCGTGCCGCCAGGCCGCCCAGCAGCACCGCGTCGACCAGCGCGACCGGATCGAGTCCGAGCGGCCGCCCCAGCATCTCGCCCAATATCAGCAGGACATAGGGCAGGGGCGGATAGCTGGTGAGGAGCGCGGTGGGATCGGACTGGCCCGCGGCCGACAGGACCGCCCGGCCCGCCAGTTCGGCTGTGCCGTCGTGCCACAATCCCAGTTCGCTGATCCGCGCGGCCAGGCGGTAGCCCGCCAGGGCGACCAGAATAGCAAGAAGCGTCGACGGCGCGATCCCGATGCCGGCTGGCACCGACCATCGCCAGCGCCCCGCCGAGGTCCTGGCAAACGAGACACCGCTCATGCCGCCTGTTCCTCCAGCGCGCTGGAGACTTCGGCCGCGGTGAATTTCGACAGGCCGTGCTGGGTCTTCTCCCAGTAGAAGGGCCGGGTGACGAGCTGCCACGCCCCTTTCCAGGCGGCAATGGACAGCAGCACCCAATACCACATGACCGTCAGCGCATAGGGCGCCAGCTGGACCCAGCGTCGCCGGAACGGCGCGAGCATCATCAGATAGATGAACATGCCGTTCCCGATCAGCAGGTTCAGCATGCTGGTGTAGAGCAGCATCGGCGGGAAGACGATGTCGAAGCCCCCCGTCTGGGTCACCGCCCAGAAGAGGAAGACCGCCCAGAAAATGGGATTGAGCAGGCCGGAAAGGACCGTCCCGCCCAGGAAGCTGACAAAGCCGAGCGTCCCCAGCGGACCGACGGTCTTCATCAGGTGCAGCGGGCGCCGGGTGTGAACCAGGCACGTCTGCATATAGCCCTTCATCCAGCGCGAGCGCTGCCGCACCCAATTGGCGTGCGAGACATTGGCTTCTTCATAGGTCGTCGAATCGACCAGGCCGACCCGATACCCCTTCTGGGTCATGCGGATTCCCAAATCGGCGTCTTCGGTGACGTTGAAGGGATCCCATGCATGAAGCTCGCGCAGGACCTCGATCTTGAAATGGTTCGACGTGCCCCCCAGCGGGATCGGAATCCCCAGCCGCTCGAGCCCGGGCAGCATCAGGTCGAACCACAGGGAATAGTCGAGCGTGAACATCCGCGTCAGCCAGTTCTCCGACGCGTTGAAATAGTTCAGGCGGCACTGGATGCAGGCGACGTCGGGGGACGACCGGCGAAACGCGGCGACGACCTTGCGCAACTGGTCGGGTTCCGGCTTGTCCTCGGCATCGAAGATGACCAAATATTCGCCGCGCGCGAAGCGCAGGGCATAGTTGCACGCCTTGGGCTTGGTCTGCGGCTGTGACGGCGGCACCCGAACGATCTCGAAAATGCCCTCCAGGCCCAGTCGCTTGGCCGCGTCGATCGTCTCGTCGTCGCCTTCTTCTAGGACGATCTTGATATCGAGCTTGCCGAGCGGATAATCGAGCTTGCGCAGCGCGCCGGCCAGGATCGGCAGCACCTCCGGCTCGCGGAACATGGGGACGAGCACGGTGTAGACCGGCAGATCCTCGTCGCGCAGCAGTCGCGCTTCCATCGCCAAGGCGCGATGGCGATCGTGGCTGCGCCGTCCGCCCGCCCAGACGAGGACGCCGCGAAACACGAAATTGCCCAGATAGAAGACGCTGGTGATCGTGTTGACGACGATCAGGGTCGGGGTGGGCGCAAAACCCAGGCCCAGGCACAACAGGGTCAACCCGGCCCAGACGACCAGCAACTGCGCCCGGGTGAACACGGTACGGGCCGACATCTCCGGGTCGGCATCCGCCAGTTCGTGGACCGCCCGGTGCGAATGGCGGGCGCTGAAGACCTTTTGCAGGGACCACAGGACATCGAACTTGGCCGTGACGACCATGTCGATATTGGAACCCCAGCGCCGCCGCGCGTACAGGACCGATTCCGGTCCCAGATGAGCGGTCACGACGACCATGCGTCCATCCTGCACGCGCCACGGCATCGTCAGCTCGCGCATGTAATCCTCGACTTCCGCCTCGATCAGCAGCGTCTCGTCGGGAGGATCGGTCTGAAGGTTGACGAAGGTCATGCCGAAGCGCCGCGCCGCCGCGCGATGAAAGTCCTGCGGCGTCATCCAGCGACGCGACATGACAACGTCGGACAGCGACCGATCCCATTGCTCCATCAGGTCGAGCGCTTCGTCGAATTGCGCGAGCGAGAGGAAGCCGTTTTCGACCAGGAAGTCGGCGGTCCAGGAATCGCCGATCGTCAGGCAGCCCATGCCGGGGCCTCCGTTGCCGTCACGCGCCGGGGCAAGCGGCGATAGACCAGGCCCAGACCGACGCTGGCCGCTGCCCAGCCGATCAGGAGGAGCCAGCGCCAGATCCGCTTCGTCCGCTGCGATCCGTCGGCATCGACGCCGGGGCCATAAGCGGGATGGAGGGTCCGCGCGTCGCTGGCATAGGAAAAGGCCATCAGCCTTCCCGATGGTCCGAAAATACCGATGTCGCCGCTGTCCAGATCCAGCTTGCGCGGCACGTCCCGGCCTGGGCGCACCCAGATGACCGGGTGGCCGCCGGTCCGCAGCACCTGCACCACGGTCAGCCTGTCCAGCATGTCCGGCGGGATGACTGTGACGCCATCCTGACGGACGAGGCTCACCGGGCCGAGATCGAAGCGTATCGGGGCGATGAAATCGGGCGGCTGCTGTCGCGAGACATAGACCAGCCCCCCGCCTTCCGCGAGCGGACGGGCCCTGGGGGCCAGGGCATTGCGGACCAGCTTACCGAATGCCGGATCGACGTCCGGTCCCTGCAAAAGGGTCAGGCCGGCCCGATAGCGGCTGGCAAGATGCACGAAGGTGGCGTCGGCGCGGGCGGCATCATAGTCCTGGCGCACGGGGCCGACGACGCGCACCGATGCGGCCAGAGCGCGGCAATAGGGCGTCTCGCATTGCGGCACATAGGCGGCCACTTCGACCAGGCTGCGCATCGACAGCAGGCGTTCGTCCACATCGGCGCGCAGCGTGACGCTGTCCTGACGCCCCAGCCATGTCCGCGCGATCACAACGCCGTTGACGGCCATGGACACCCAGGGCTGCCGGGCGCCGCTGCCCGCTCGACCATGCAGGTCGACGGTCAGGGCCGACAATCGGGAGCGCGCGGGCAAGTCCCGCAGATCGATCACGTCGCGCCGGATTACTGTGCGTCCGGATTCCGTCGCACCGGACGGCGTGGCGGCACCCGCCAGTAGCGCAAGATGGAGAGCGATCCACATGGGTTTCGATCAAGGCAGCGGGCGAACGGGCGCGTGGAGGTTGCCCGATCCGGAGCGGGTCGAAGCAATGCTCGCGCTGCGAAGTGGCGATGCGGAAACCATATGCGCGTCAATGTCATATGTTAGTTAAATTCTGCTTATTGGGTTATCCTTTTCGTAAACGCGTGCAGTTGGATTTGTCTTAATTGCCAAGTGATTGGCCAAAGACGATTTTCCTTGATTGCTATATGTGACCTCATGGAGTTGTGGTCTGATGACTTCCTTAAAATGGAAGGATACCCGATGGGACGGGTTTGTCATGGGAATGACGCATTAATTCATCCCACCCGAGAGGTCGTGCGGCACTTTAAGATCATCCTGCGAATCCGAGCCAAGGGATGTGGGTCAACGCTTTGATATGCCTTTAGTTTTTCAGCCCGATCTGAGCAAGACTTTGCCAGTCCTTTGGAGTCTGCGGCCAAGGACCTGGGACCTGAAGAAGTCGCGGTACACGGAAGAGCAGATCACTTTTGCGCTCAACCGGGCGGAGACCGGCACGCCGGTGACCGAGGTCATCCGCCCGATGGGGATTTCCGAGCAGACGTTCTTCCGCTGGAAGAAGGGGTACGGCGGGCTCGGGGCTGGTGGATTGCGACAGGTGAAGCAAGCCGAGGAGGGAACCGGACGCTGAAACAACTGGTCGCCGACCTGAACCTCGACAGGCATATCCCGCAGGATGGTCTGATAACAAAGCTCTGATGCCTGGCGTGTGCGGGACCGTCCCGCACGTCCGGGCGTCCCACGGCAGCAGCCGCGCATCCTGCTGAGCAGGGAGGGATGGGGCGCGAACTACGAACGTGCTTACAGGCCGTATCGGGAAGGCGGCCAAAATTTTCGCCGGATAAACGCCGGATGTTCCCCCTGCAGACTGGATGAGACACGGAGGGAACCTCATGCCTCCTTGTGAAAGGCATATTGGCCGGGGAGGTTCGCGACGCCGTCCGCTTCCGACGATCTCAGCAAATGCGATCGCACATGTCGCACATCATGCGCTGAGCGATCGTCCGGGATCAACCGACGTGGCGCTGTGGGGCCAGTCCATCGATCGCCGCCAGGATAGCGGTGTGGATCGCGATCCGCGCTTCGCCGATGCGCTTGTTGTCGCGGGTGGGGTTCACGCGATTGGTCAACAGAATGATGAAGGCATCGCGCTTGCGGTCGATATAGATGGACGTGCCGGTAAAGCCGGTATGGATCAGCGCGTCGGATGAGGCGCGTGGCCCGGCAAAGCTACCGGAGGCATCGGGCATGTCCCATCCCAAAGCGCGCGAAGTGCCCGGCGGTTCGGCCTGGCGAGTGGTGAAGGCGGCGATCGTGGACGGCTTCAACAGGCCCTTGCCGTCGCGAAGATAGAGTTCCGCCAGCTTTGCGAGGTCCCGCGCGGTGGAGAACAGCCCTGCATGCCCGGAGACCCCGTCCAGCACATAGGCATTTTCGTCATGCACCTCGCCCCGGATCAATCGGTGCCGAAATATCTTGTCCTGCTCGGTGGGCACGATCCTGGCCAGGTTGCGAGAGGACGGGTTGAAGCCGGTATCCTTCATTCCCAACGGTCCGAACACAGCGTCGTGCAGGAAGCGGTCGAGCGGCCTGCCCGATAGGCGCGCGACGATCTCGCCCATCAGGATCATGTTCTCGTCGCGATACTGATAGTGCGAACCGGGCGTCCATGCGACCGGCATATGATCGATCAGGGCGAGCAGCTCATGCCGGTTGCGGCTATGCTGCCAGAGAAGATCGGTGGTGAACAAGCCCGAGCTGTGACCCAGCAGGTGACGCACGGAAATCCGCTCATGCCCGGGAGTGCCTGCAAAGGTCGGCAGATAGTCGATCACCGGCCGGTCGAGGTCCAGCAGCCCCCGGTCATAGAGCAACTCGGCCGCGGTCGTCGTACCAACGACTTTGGTCAGCGAGGCGAGATCGAAGATCGCGTTGCGGGGCATGGGCGGCGCATCGGGCGCGGACGACATCCGCCCGAAGTTGCGCAGCGCCACCAGCCGACCATGGAGACCGATCGCGACGACCGCGCCTGGAAAGGCCTTGCCGACCCAGGATTGAATTTCATCAAAGGCTCCGGTGAAGCGTGGCACCCGTGCCTCGGCAACGACAGCCGGGGCGAATATTGCCCCCACGGTCATCCCCTGCACGAAGCGCCGCCGGTCGATCGTCATGGGTGAAGCTCCGTCACCTGGCGAATATGTGCGTCGACCGCCTTCCTGCCAAATGGAAAGGGGCGGGGCCGTCCGGCCAGCCACGTCGCATAGCCGTCGCGGTAATGCGGGGAGCGCGGATCGATCGACTGGCCGGGCAGGGTCAGGATACAGCTCCGATCCCAATCGCCGACATCGCAGACCATCAGGACGCTCGCGCCGTGACTGACATGATAGTCGCGGGCGGCGACATAGCCGCGCGCCATCACGGTGAAGGTGTCGCCCCCGGACCGGCCGCCCTCGATGACGGGTAGCGCGGCGTTGATCGCGGGCAAGCCGGACAGGGGGTGGCGAAGGACGACGCGGTGAATGTCACCCCAGCGCCAAGCGGCCGGATCGGTGCCCAGCGCCTCCGCCGCCGTCTCCCAGGCCCGGCCGAGCGCCTTCGCGAGCAGAGCGTCGCGCGCCGCCTCAGGGGCGGGGCCGAGGCGCGTATCGGGGTGAGTCAGCAGCGCGAGCATCGGTCGCGGATCGATCGATGTCACCAACTCGCGCGCCCTGTCGGGTACGATCGCGGCGAGGCAGGCTTTGCCGAGTTCGATCCACAGCATTTCGAACAAAGCGGCGGCGGCGCTGTCCGCACCCAGCCGGGCATCCCAGTCGCAGAGCATGGCTGCCGCCCGCCCCGCCATGCCGTCGAGCGCCTTCGGCAGCAACGGCAGAAGGGCCTGCGCGGGCAGCGAGAGATCGTCATGCTGTAACGCCACGCTGTCGGCGACGGAATGACGGTCGGCTTCACCGAGCACCTGCGCGACCCGGTCGTAGCGATAAGGCGCGTTCCAGGTGAAGCTCGTCATTCCCTTGGTCGACGACCATTCCGGTGGAAGATTGAACTGGTTGGCCGAGGCGAACCAGCCCTGCGCCGGATTGAGAAGCGTCGGCATCTGCTCGGCGGGAAGAATACCCTGCCAGTCATGGCGTCCGTCGCCCGGCACCGGCAGCAGGCCGTCAGCCTGGTTACGGATCGGAACATGGCCCAGCAATCGCCAGCCCGTGTTGCCGTCGATATCGGCATAATGGAAGTTGGTCGGCGCCACGTGCAGCCGGGCGGCCTTGGCGATTTCGTCCCAGTTCCCTGCCAGGTTGAGCGCGATGATGGCAAAGGTCATGTTGGCACCGGGAAGCAGCGAGGCCGACGCCATGGCCGTGGCACGCAGGCGGGATGGATCGTGGCGCAGCACCGGCCCGTGTTCGGCATAGCGAAGCGTCACCACCACGTCATCGGCGTCCTTCACGCGGATCGTTTCGGTCGTCCTTGCGAACCGCTTCCACTGGCCCTGATGGCGATAGTATTCGGGATCGTCCGGGCTCAGTTCCAGGACGTACAGATCCTCCTGATCGATATGCGAATTGGTCCGCCCGAACGCATAATGGTCGGTATGGCCCTGCATGATGCCGGGCATGCCGGGACTCCCCGCGCCGATCACGTCGAAACCCGGGGCGGTGAGATGGGCAAGATGACGTGGGGAAAAGCCTCCGATACCGAGATGCGGATCATTGGCCAGGATCGGGCGACCGGTGGCCGACCGCGCAGACGAGATTGTCCAAGCATTGCTGCCATGCGCGTCGCGGTCGAGGCGGTCCTCGACCGGATCGTAACCGGCAGGCGAGGTGCCGCTCCAGGGCAGCGGCCCTTCGGTCTCGCTCAAGATACCCAGATCGGCCTGAGAGACGGCTGCCAGATCGAGCCCCTCGGGTAGCTGGGGCGTGCGGTCCCCGGTCAGCGGCGCGACCAGCGTGTCGAGGTCTAGCAGGCCAAGCGTTGCGAGCCGGGCCCGCCGGATTTCGTCGGTAACGCTGCCCATGTCGCCACGGCGGACGCGGACCAGATCTGAAATGTCCCACCGCAGCGGTTGCAGCTTCAGTACCTCATATTCCGGCGGCAATAGAGAGGGATCGCCCTCCAGCTCGGCAATGCGGGCGTTGATCCCGTCGACATAGGCGCGGGCGCAAGCGACAACGTCCGGGGGAAGCCCCGCCAGTTCGCCCTCGACGTCGCCGCGATAGAGGAGCAGGCGCGCGGCATGGTCATGGGGCACGAACCGCGCGCCGAATGCCTCCGCCAGCCGTCCCAGATCGCGCCGCAGCTGGAGATCGATCTGGAACAGCCGGTCGCGGGCCACGACATAGCCCTGACCGAAATAGGCATCGGGGATCGAGGAGGCGCGAATATGCGGCACGCCCCATTCGTCGTCGGCGATGGTTACGGATGCCCGCAGCGGCACGGCTTTCCTCCTTTCCTGGATTGGGCAGGGTCGCTTCGTGCCGTCGTCGCGCCGCCCACCCTGCCTGCCTGATGGCGGCGCCGGACGGGAGGGGGGCGGCGGGGACGGATCACGGCGGTCCCGTCGCCGTGAACGCCCGGCTGTGCCGGCTCAGCGGGTCTGGAACCGGATGCCGAACCGGAAGGCGCGGCCGAGCAGGTCTGAATAGGTGCTGTTCGCCGCAAGCCCGGTTTCCGGCAACAGGATGGGATCGCGATCCAGCAGGTTCGTGATGTTCAGGAACAGCTCGGCGCGACCGCCGCTATGCGTCTTGATCTTGGCGGTCAGGTTCAGGTCGAGATACATCGCGCCCGAGATGGAATTGTCGTCGATCGTCGGGAATTGCGAAACGGTCGCGGCGGGGCGCCCGGTCGGGCAGTTGCCATTGCAGACTATGTAGTTGTTGCCATAGGTCCCGCTGCTCACCCCGCGCGCCGTGCCGGTGACCGAGAAGCCGTCATAGTCATAGGCCAGGTTGAAGCGATAGATCCATTTGGGCGGGCTGGTGCCGTTCAGCTGGCCGACGATGTCGACCGGCACCACGTTCGGCACGCCGCTGTCGGTAATGTTGTGGATATACCGCGTCGCCAGCCCATGCAGCGTCACCGCGCCGGGGGCTTGACGGACGAGGTCACTCAGCGGCACGCGGTAGTTGGCGTCGAAGTCGATGCCGCGCACCCATTGCCGCGCGAAGTTGAACGGGCTGGCCCGGAAGAACAGCTCCCGGTCGCCCGAGGGATCGGGGCCATAGGCGGCACAGAAGTCCTTGCGCCCCTCATAGCAGCGATTGATGATGTCCTGTGCGAAGAATTGCCCGATCGCGTCTCTCAGCTTGATGTCGAAGCCGTCGAGTGAGGCCGAGAAGCCGGGAAGGAAGCGGGGCTGGAGCACGACGCCGATCGAGATCGAATCGGCCTTTTCGGGGCGCAGATTGGGGTTGCCCGTCGTGATTTCGCGGAAGGTGACGGTGGTTCGCCCGGTCGCGGGATCGGTCAGCGTATTGGTCCGCGACGTGCCCGATGCGAACAGTTCGCTGAGATTGGGGGCCCGGATGTCGCGTGAACGGGTGGCGCGGAAGCGGATGTCCGGGATGGGCTGCCACGTCGCGCCGAGCTTCCAGGTGGTGACGTAACCCGAGGTGGAATAGTCGGTCCCGCGAACCGCGCCGTTGAACTCCAGGCCGAGGCCCAGCGGGACCACCGTTTCGAGATAGGCTTCCTTGACGTGATAGCTGCCGAAGGTGGGCAGGAAATTGCCCACGGACCAGCCGGTCTGATATTGGCTGGGCACGAAGCCGGATACCGACTCCCGACGATATTCGCCGCCTACCGCGACGCTGACGTCGCCCGCCCAGGTCGCGAACGGGGTCATCGACAGATTGGCACCGGCGACGGTCTGTTTCAGTTTCTGGTCGCGATACGGATCGCCCAGGACATAGTCGATCGCGGCCGGGTTGGCGACGCCGATGCCCAGCCGGTTGAGCGGCACGCAGCCATTGGTCGGCGCGGTCAGCGAGGATCGGCATACGATCGTGCCCGCTGCCACACCCAGCGCATTCCCCGCCGGTGCGGCGACCGCGTCGGTCGCTGCGGCCATGTTGGCGGTGTTCATGATGTCGCGCAACTGCTCATGCGCGTTCGTTTCGCCATATTGGCCGTAGATGTTCCAGAAGGCCGTGTGGCCGAATGCCTGAAATTCCCCTTCGCCGCCGATCGCGTAACGCTGAACGTCACGGCTGCTGTTGTTCTTCCGGTAGGGCAGGTCGACGGCGGTGCTGCCGACCGTCACCGAGGTGACGGCGGACCGCTCCGCCGGGGTGATGAGCCCGGCGGACACCGCATTGGCCAGGGCGGCCTGCAGATAGGGATTGGCCGACGCGAGGGTGATGCCGGTCGTCGATTGCGGCCCGGCGTTGAACAGCGTCTTTTGCCAGTTGTACGATGCCTCGGCGAACAGCGTCACGCCATTGGCGACTTCGTAGCTCAACCGGCCGAATGCGCCCCGGCGATCGTCGTCCGCATCCAGGCCGATATTGCGGCCCTGATCGTTGACGCGCCAGTCCCCGCCCTGGGTCAGCGAAGGGGCGGTGGCGCCGCCCAGCGCCGGGAAGCTGAGCGCGCCATACTGATACTGGCTCGCTGCGCCGTCTTGCCCGAAATAGAGGCCGCGTAGCCGGTTCGCCACGCCGCCGCTGGAATTCAGGATGATGCCACCGGGGGTCGTGTTGGAGACGCCGACCGGCTGGCGGATCAGATATTGCGGCTGGCCATTGGTGTTGGTGTAATTGGGATTGGTGATCCGGACCACGCCGCGCGCGTTCCACGCGCGGTCGACCCGGAAGATGCCGTCGCGATGCGCCCATTCGCCGCTCAGCAGCAGATGACCGCGATCATCGCGGCCAAAGGGCGTCCCGACGGCGGCGCTGAATGAGTAATTTGCACCGTCGCCCCGTTCGGTGATCCCGCTGTCGGCCAGGACCTTGATGCCCTGATATTTCTTGTCGAGCACGAAGTTGACGACCCCGGCGACCGCGTCCGATCCATAGGCCGCCGATGCGCCACCCGTCACGATCTCGACGCTCTTTACCAAGGCCTGGGGGAAGGTGTTGACGTCGACCAGACCGGTGACGCTGGACGACACCGTCCGCCGCCCGTCGAGCAGTACCAGCGTGCGGATCTCGCCTAGTCCGCGCAGGTTGAGCGCGTTGATGCCCGCCAGGCCCGAACTGATCGCCAGCCGCGAATTGGAGGGGCGGGTGGAACCTGCCAGCGCGGGCAGCTGGTTGACGAAATCGGCAATGTTGTTCGTCGGTGAGGTGTTGAGGATATCCTCTTGCGTCGCTACGGTCAGCGGCGTCGGCGACTGGAACCCGTTGCGGATGATCCGCGTGCCGGTGACGGTGATGTCGTCCGGGTCGATTTGCGTCCCGTTGATGTCCGGCGGGGATGGGGTCACGCCGGGTGACGGCGTCGTTTGGGCAAAGGCGGGGAAGGCAAGCGCCATCGACAAGGCTGTCAGGCCCGTACCGGCGCTCATCAGACGGCGCCGAGATCCGTCGGTCATATGCAATCCCCCTATTCACGATCTTTGGAGCGTGATCTCCCTGCGGCCGGTCATGATCTTTTCGCTGATCCGTGCTTCCGGAATGGTGCAGGCGAGACGCGATCCAGGTCAAGGGTCGTCCGACTACCGATCGTTGGGTGGGCCATAGCCTTGGATTATGGCGGCATTGCACGCGCGTCGGGTCGCCCTATGGTCTGGCACCGGCCGTCCTGTCGACAGGGGGCATCACCGGGTTTGCGGGGGTGCGCCACGGGATGATCCGACACACCGCATGGTTTGAAAAGGGGGAAGCCATGGTCTCTCGCCGTACATTCCTGCTCGGCGCCACCGCGTTGGGTGCGCTTGCGCCCTGGCGAGGGATCGCCCGGCCGGTCGGCTCGACCGCCTATGCGACGGTGCCCGGCCTGTCGCGACCGATCGAGATCGTGGACGATGGCTGGGGCATCCCGCATATCCGCGCGCAGACCAAGGCGGACGCCTTTTTCGGTCAGGGCTATGTCGTTGCGCGTGACCGGCTGTTCCAGATCGACTTCGCCCATCGCCGGGAAATGGGGCGGATGGCCGAGGCGTTCGGCGCGGCGTTCGCGACGTATGACGCCAAGGCGCAGCTGTTTCATTATCGCGGCGATCTCGATGCGGAGCTGGCCCGCATCCCGTCGCCGGTCCTGGACTGCGTGCGGGGCTATGTCGCGGGGATCAATGCCCGGATCGCTGAAGTGGAGCGCGATCCGACATTGCTGCCGCTGGAATATCGCATTCTGGGCGTGATGCCGATGCGTTGGGAATTGCGCGATCTGGTGGTGGCGCGGGGCGGCTCGGTCGGCAATGTCGACGACGAGATTCGCCGCGCCATGCTGGCGGCAATGGGGCAGCTCGACCTCGACCGGCTGGTGGCCCCGCTGCGTCCCGCGATCGCGATGACCGTGCCGGAGGGACTGGACCCGGCACAGGTCAGCGAGGCGGACATGGGGGTGTTGCAGCTTGGGCCGCTGCCGTTCGGACGAGAGACGCCGACCCGCGAGCGGGACGAGATGCTGAGCGCCACCAATGCCGGGTCGAACGCCTGGACGGTGGCGGGAAGTCGCACCGCGACGGGGCGTCCGATCCTGGCCAATGACCCGCATCTGGGCATTGGCGGGTTCGGGCCGCGCCACGTCGCCCATCTCACCGCGCCCGGCCTGGACGTAATCGGCGGCGGGGCGCCGGGGCTGGCGGGCATCATGCAGGGCCATACCGACCGCTTCGCCTTCGGTCGCACGAATTTCCATATCGACCAGCAAGACCTGTTCGTGCTGGAGCTCCATCCGGACGATCCGGAGCGTTACCGCCATGACGGCGGCTGGAAGCGGTTCGAGCGGGAGGTGGTCGACATTCCCGTGAAGGACGCGCCGCCGCACCGGGCGGTGCTCCGTTATGCGGTGCAGGGGCCGGTGGTGTCGCACGATCCGGCCCGTTCGCGCACGACTGCGATCGCCTCGGTGGGAATGCAGCCGGGCGGATCGGGTGCGTTTTCGATGGTGGCCATCAACCTGGCGCAGGACTGGGCGGGGTTGCGCGAGGCGTTCAAGCTTCACCCGTCGCCCACCAATTTCCATTATGCCGATGTGCGCGGGCATCATGCGTGGCAGGCCATCGGCTTCTGGCCGGAGCGCAAGCGCGGCCATGGCCTGCTGCCGGTACCGGGCGATGGACGTTACGACTGGGTGGGGATGCGCGATTTCCGCGCCTTGCCCGGTGTGTTCGATCCCGCTGCGGGCTGGTTCGCCTCCGCGAACCAGAACAACCTGCCGCCAGGCTGGCCGATCGAAAAGAGCCCGGCCTTCTCGTTCCGCGATCCCGCACGCTATGATCGCATTGCCGACATGCTGTCGAAGCAGACCCGGCACAGCCTGGCCGACAGCGTGGCGCTGCAGCACGACACATCGTCGTCGCTCGCCCGGCGCTTCCAGGCGATGTTACCGCGCCAGCCTTCGCCCGGAGCGGCGGCGGCGGTCGCGATGCTGGCGCGCTGGGATGCGCGGATCGACGGTGCGAGCGGGGCGGCGGCACTGTACGAGATCGTGCTGCGCGCGCTGAATGTGCGGATGCTGGGCGCGCTGGTCCCGGAAAACGCGCGCAGCCTGATTTCCGCGATCGAGCCGCCCGAACTGCTCCGTGTGGCCGCTGGCCGGCCCGACCTGGTCGACGAGTCGCTCGCCGTCGGCTGGACGGAAGCGGTCAAGCTGCTGGGCCCCGATCCCAAGGCCTGGCGGTGGGATATGCTTCACCGGGTCCGGATCACGCATCCGCTAGCGCGGCTTCCGGCGATCGCGGCGGCCTTCCCCGCGATCGAGGTGGGCGGCTCCGGCGGCGATGGCTTTACGGTGATGGCCCGCTGGCTGGGAAACGGACCGGACTGGCGGGTCGGCGGCGGCGCGAGCTATCTCGAGGTCATCGATGTCGGTGACTGGGATCGTTCGCTGATGCTCAACCTGCCGGGCCAGTCGAACGATCCGCGCTCCCCGCACCGGCAGGACCAGGGTGGCCCGTGGAGTGCAGGCCAGATGCTACCCATGCCGTTCAGCCGCGCCGCGGTCGACGCGGTCGCTACGACCCTCACCCACCTGCAACCCGAGAGGAGCCCGAGATGAAGCGTCTTGTCCTGACCGCCCTGGTTTGGTGCGCCGCCACGGCGTCGAGTACGCCGCGCGTCGATGTCGTGATCCGGGGCGGCACCATCTATACGGGGGCCGAGACGCCGCCCTTTGTCGGCGATGTCGAGTTGGCGGGCGATCGCATCGTCTATGTAGGCCGCGCCCGCGGCACGGCGGCGGTTGACGAGATCGATGCGCGGGGGCTGATCGTCGCACCCGGCCTGATCGACGCCCATACCCATCCGGACAGCTATATCCGCTCGGCCGATGCCAAGGCGCGGCTCAATCTTCCCTGGCTGGCGCAAGGCGTCTCGACCGTGGTGATCGGCGTCGACGGCTTTGGTACGTTCGAGGTGGCGAAGGATGCGCGCGCACTGGAGGCCAGCGGGATCGGCACCAATGTCGTGCCTTTCGTCGGCTTCGGGGCGATCCGCGAGCGCGTGCTGGGACAGGATGCCCGCGCGCCCACGGCCGCGGAACTGGCGGAAGAGAAGCGCCTTGCAGCCCGCGCGATGTGCGAGGGCGCCTATGGCCTGTCCACCAGCCTGTTCTATCCTCCGCAAAGCTTTGCCACGACGGCCGAGGTGGCGGCGGTCGCCCGTGAAGCGGGCAAGCGCGGCGGTATGTACGACACGCACCAGCGCGACGAGGCGCATTATTCGATCGGCCTTCTTGCCTCGACCCGAGAGGCGATCGAGATCGGGCGCATCGCTGGTACGCCGGTCCATTTCGCTCATCTAAAGGCCCTGGGTGTCGATGTGCAGGGCCAGGCGCCCGCGCTGATCGCCACGATCGAGGCGGCGCGCAGCAAGGGGCAGGCCGTCACCGCGGACCAATATCCCTGGCTGGCCTCGGGTTCGAGCGTGGATGCCGCGCTGGTGCCCGGCTGGGCGATGGACGGCGGCTATCCCAAGCTGCTCGCCCGGTTCGACGATCCGGCGACGCTCGCGCGGTTGAAGACCGAGATGGCGGAGAATCTGCGTCGGCGGGGTGGGGCGGATTCGCTGTTGCTGACCGCGCAGGGCCAGCCCTGGAGCGGCAAGACGCTGGCCGCGATGGCGACGCAATGGGGGCTCTCACCGATCGACGCGGCGATCCGCATCCTGCGCACGCCCAATGCCACGGGCACCGGCCCGGCGGGCAGCAGCGTGGCGAGCTTCAACATGGCCGATCGTGACGTCGACCTAATCATGAAGCAGCCCTGGGTGGTGACGTCATCGGACGGGTCGGACGGCCATCCCCGCCAATATGCGACCTTTCCCCAGCTCTATCGCACCTATGTCGTCGCGCGGAAGGTGATCACCCTGCCACAGTTCATCCGCCGGTCGACCGGCGCGACGGCCGACATGTACCGCATTGCGCAGCGCGGTTATCTACGGCGAGGTTATTTTGCCGATGTCGTGGTGCTCGATCCCAGAACCTATGCCCCCCGCGCCGATTATATGCATCCGCGCGTGCCTGGCGTCGGCGTTACCGCGCTGTTCGTCAACGGGCGACGGGCGGTGTCGGATGGGGCGGCGACCGGCGCGGCTGCGGGACGTGCGCTGCTGCGGGCCCGGCCCAGCGGCTGCGGCCAATAGCCGCACGTTATAGGCGGCACTGCGAGCGCGATTGGCGGCACCTAGGACGTTGCTCCTATCATGTTCGCATCATGACCATTCCCGCCCCCTACCTCCTCTATCTCGGCCATTCCGATGACGAGATCGGCCTCAAGACATCGCGCGGTCTGGCCGCCTTCCGCAGCGAAGACTGTGTGGGCGAATGGCGGCACGACGATTGCCCGTTCACGCTTGGCCTGCCCCGGATGGATGCCGTTGCGGCACGCGCCGCCGGGGCAAGGACGCTGGTGCTGGGCATCGCCAATCCGGGGGGGCGTTTCCCCGATTGGATGATAGGCGACGCACTGTCAGCGATCCGCGCCGGGCTCAATATCGCCTGCGGGCTTCATCAGCGGCTGCGCGACGTGCCCGTGCTGGTCGCGGCGGCAGCGGAGGCGGGCGTTACCCTGTTCGACGTGCGCGACGCGCCCGAGACGCTGCCGGTCGGCAGCGGGCGGAGGCGCACGGGCAACCGGCTGCTGACCGTCGGCACGGATTGTTCAGTCGGCAAGATGTATGCCACGCTCTGCCTGCGCGATGCGCTGCGTGCACGGGGTGTCGTGGCTGATTTCCGCGCGACCGGCCAGACGGGCATCCTGATCGCAGGGAAGGGCGTGCCGCTCGACGCGGTGGTCGCCGATTTCATCGCGGGCGCGATCGAGACGCTGGCCCCGGCCCGCACGGATCAGGGCTGGGATCTGATCGAGGGGCAGGGGTCGCTGTTCCACCCCGCCTTTGCGGGGGTTTCGACGGGCCTTCTCCATGGCGCACAGCCGACCGCGCTGGTGATCTGCCACGATCCGCTGCGCCCGCATATGCGCGGCCTGCCGCATTTCCCGATGCCGGGGCTGGCCGAGTGCCTGGATGCCAATTTGCGCGTTGCCCGGCTGACCAGCCCGGAAGTCCGCGCGGTCGGCGTGGCGCTGAACACCGTCAAGCTCGACGAAGCAGCCGCTCAGCGTCTGTGTTCCGAGACCGAGGATGCGCTGGGCCTGCCCTGCACCGATCCCTATCGCTTCGGTGCCGAGGCGATCATCGACCTCCTGCTGGAAACGTCATGCGCCGCATCCTCGCCGTTCGTCACGACCCTTTCCCGCTAAGGGCGCCGTTCCGCATCGCGCGCGGGGTGAAGACGGCCGCCGATGTGGTGACGGTGACGATCCGCGAGGACGATGCGCAAGGATGGGGTGAGGGCGTGCCCTATCCCCGTTATGGCGAGACGATCGAGGCGGCGATCGCGGCCATCGAAGCGGTCCGTGATTTGATCGAGGGCGGCGCGACGCGAGCGGACATCGCCCGGGCGATGCCAGCGGGGGCCGCCCGCAACGCGGTGGATTGCGCGCTCTGGGACCTGGAGGCGCGACTGGCCGGAACCAGCGTCGCGGCGCTGGCGGGGCTCCCGCCGGTGGCGGCGCTCGCCTCGGCGATCACCATCGGTATCGACACGCCGCAGGCCATGGCGGAGGTCGCCCGAACGGTGGCGCGGGTGCCGCTTCTCAAGATCAAGGTGGATCGCGAGGGCGCGGCCGAACAGATCGCGGCGGTCCGTGCCGTCGCGCTCACGCCCCGGCTGATCGTCGACCCGAATGAAAGTTGGCGGGTGGCCGACATCGCCGATCGGTTGCCGATGCTGCTCGCCCAGCGCGTCGACCTGCTGGAACAGCCGGTGCCTGCCGCAGAGGATGAAGGGCTGGCCGAGCTGGCAGGGACGATCCCGATTTGCGCAGACGAGGCATTGCACACCCGCGCCGATCTCGATCGGCTGGCCGGGCGCTATAGCCATGTCAACGTCAAGCTCGACAAGACCGGCGGCTTGACCGAAGCATTGGCGCTGGCGGCAGAGGCCAGGGAGCGGGGGTTCGGCGTGATGGTGGGGTGCATGGTGTGTTCGTCGCTGGGGATCGCGCCCGCGATGCTTATGGCGGGC
This sequence comes from Sphingomonas sp. 1185, assembly GCF_040544655.1. Classification (NCBI taxonomy): domain Bacteria; kingdom Pseudomonadati; phylum Pseudomonadota; class Alphaproteobacteria; order Sphingomonadales; family Sphingomonadaceae; genus Sphingomonas; species Sphingomonas sp. 1185. Next base: position 43,366 of record NZ_JBEPKL010000022.1, on the reverse strand, counting down.
AACGCGGACTTCGTCGATCTGGACGGCCCGCTGTGGCTGGCGGCCGATCGTCCCGGCGGCGCGCGGGATGAGGGCGGCATTCTGACGGCGCCTGCGCCCGGCTTCTGGGGAGCGCCGGCTTGCGCCTGATCCGGGGGTGGTTCGGCATCCCGCTGTGGCAGCGGGTGATGGGCGGGTTGCTGCTGGGCGTCGCGCTCGGTCTGTTCTGGCCCGAAGGGGCCGGGGCGATCCGGCTCGTCGGTGAGCTATTCGTCCGCCTCATCAAGATGCTGGTGGTGCCGGTGGTGCTGGTCACCATCGCAGGCGGGATCGCGACGCTGGGCGATCCCCGGCGGCTGGGGTCGATCGGGCTGCGTACGGTGGGACTATTCGCGGCGACCACGCTGGTGGCGGTATCGATCGGCATGGCGATGGGTCTCATCCTGCGGCCCGGCGCGGCGATGCAGCTGGCGGACGTGGTTCCCCATCCGCTCGGGGCGCCGGTGACGCCGGCTGACCAACTGCTGTCGATCGTGCCGATCAACATCGTCGAGGCATTGGGGCGCGGCGACATGCTGGCGATCATCTTTGTCGCCGTGCTGCTCGGCACCGGCAGTGTGATGGCGGGCGAGGCGGGGCGGCCGGTCCTCGCGCTGCTCCAGGGGCTGTCGGCGGTACTGTTGCATATCGTCCGCGTGGTCATGGAGGTGACGCCATTCGGCGTGCTGGCGCTGATCGCGCAGGCGGTGGCGGTGAACGGCACGGCGCTGTTCGTCCATGTCGGCTGGCTTGCGCTGGCGGTCATAATCGCGTCGCTGGTGCAGATGCTGGTCGTTCATGCCGCACTGGTCGGGCTCGTCGCACGGTTGCCGGTGGTGCGATTCTTTTGGGGGATCGTCGATGCACTGATCGTCGCCTTTTCGACCGCCTCGTCCTCGGCGACGCTGCCCGTCGCGCTGCGGGTGGCGCAGGACAATCTGGGCGTGTCGCGCGGCGTCGCCTCGACGGTGCTGCCGCTGGGCGCATCGATCGGCAAGGACGGCACGGCCATGTATGTCGGGCTGCTTGGCCAGTTCGCGTTGCAGGCGCTGGGGATCGTCCCCGACGTGACCATGCTCGTCGTCATGCTGGTGACCGGCGCGCTGGCGGCCTTCGGTACGGCACCCGTCCCTTCGGCTTCGCTGTTCATGCTGGCGGCGATGCTGTCGGCGGTGGGCGTGGGGGCGGAGCAGACCGCCCTCGTCGTAGGGCTGGTCCTGCCGTTCGACCGACTGCTCGACATGACGCGTACCGTGCCATCCGCCTCGGCCAATCTGGCGGTGGCCACGCTGGTCGCGCGCGCCGAGGGGGAGCTGGACGCGGCGCGTTTTCGCGGGTCGATGGTGGAACAGGCACAGGACAGGGCCTAGGCTGCACCCATGAACCTTCGCCATATCGAGATTTTCCACGCCGTTTACGTCAACGGCTCGGTATCCGCCGCCGCCCGGGCGCTCAACGTGTCGCAGCCGTCGGTGTCCAAGACGCTCCGCCATGCCGAGACCCTGTTGGGGTTCGAGTTGTTCCAGCGCTCGAATGGGCGCCTGCTGCCGACAGAGGACGCCCATGCGTTGTTCGCGGACGTGGCCGATATTCAGGAGCGGGTGCGTGCGCTGCGTGAGGCGGGGCGCAACCTGCGCATGGGCGCGGGCACGACGTTGCGCATTTCCGCGTTGCCCAGCCTGGGGCTGGGGGTACTGCCCGATGCGGTTTCGCGGTTCCTCGCGCGGCGTCCTGATGTCCGCTTCGACTTGCAGACGGTGCATCACGACGACCTGCTGCGCAAACTCTATGAACGCGAAAGCGACATCGCCATCGCCAGCGAGCCGCCGCGCGGTGTGGCCCTGACCCATGACTGGCTGGGCGAGGGCGAGATGGTCGTCCTCTACCGCGAACGTGACATGCCCGACGCCCCGCCACGGCTGGAACTGTCGCAACTGGTCGGGCGTCCGCTGATCTCGCTCAAGGGCAGCGGCCCGATCGGCAAGCTGCTGTCCGAAGAGATCGACCGGCACGATCTGGTCCTCGATGAGATCGTCGTGGCGCGGACCTTCTACATCGCCGCAGCCCTGGTCCGTGCGGGGGTGGGCCTGGCGATCGTCGACAATTTCACGGCGGCGGCGTCGATGGCGCCGGGGCTCGCGATGCGGCCGCTTCGCCCCTCAATCACCTTCGACGTCCACGCCATCCACCTGCTCGATCGGCCACCTTCGATGCTGGCTGCCGAGTTCCTGACCCTGCTGAGCGAAGAGATCGAACGCCGATGATGGGTAGCCTGTTGCTGCCGCTGTTGCTGGCGGGTGCGCCGGTCGAGGCGCCGCTGCCGCCCGCCGCCGTCGAAGCGCTGGCCAAGGCGCCGCCGGGCACGCGGATCGGGCTGGTGGTGGTCGATGCCGAGGGGCGCGAGATCGTCGCACTGCGCCCCGACGAGCGCTTCATCCCGGCGTCCAACACCAAGCTGTTCACCACCGCCGCCGCCTTCGCGACGCTGGACGTGACGAGCCCGGATATACGGGGCGGGGCGACGGTGCGGCTGGAGGGGCGGGGGACGCCGACGGTGATCCTGGCCGGGCATGGCGATGCCCGCCTGTCCTCCGCCCCGGGTTGTCGTGTCGACTGCCTGGGCGAATTGGCGGCGGCGGTCGCCCGACGGACGCGTGTCGTGGGCGATGTGGTCGGCGACGACACGGCATTCCCGGACGAGCGCTGGCCGCAGGGGATGAGCTGGAACAACATGGACAGCGTCTATGGCACCGGCATCTCGGCGCTGACCCTGGACGACAATGTCACGATATTGACCGTGTCCCCCACGGCACCGGGCGAACCGCTCCAGGTCGGCGGGGACGGCTATTACCGGATCGAAAATGCCGCGACGACTGGTGAGGCCGGTAGTGGAAACGCGCTGTCGGTCGAGCGCATGCCGGGTAGCGATCTGCTGCGCGTGACCGGCAGTCTCGCGGCCGGGGCGACGCCGGTGGTCCTGAAGCTGGGCGTTGACGATCCGGCTCACCGGGCGGCCTGGCGGTTCGCGCAACTCTTGCGCGCGGCGGGTGTGACGGTGAAGGGGCGCATTGCCGTGCGTCACCGGCCCTTGACGGACGCGGATGATCCCGCGCGCCGCGGCCGCGCTCCTGTTGCGGTGGCCGCACCCATTCCGGTACTGGCGGCCCTGACGCCGCCACCGCTGGCCGAGGATCTATACCAGACCAACAAGACGAGCCAGAATCTCCATGCCGAACTGCTGCTACGCCGACTTGGGGCTAGCGGCTCGGTCGCCGATGGTCATGCCGTCGTCGATGCGGTTCTGGCACGTGCTGGCATTGCCCGCGTGACCTACGACTTTGCGGATGGCGCGGGCATGTCCAATTATGACCGGGTCACCCCCCGCACGACGGTGGCGCTGCTGCGCTGGGCGGAGACGCAGCCCTGGGGCGCGGACTGGCGCGCGACCTTTCCGGTCGCGGCCACCGACGGGACGCTCGCGCGACGGTTCGTCGGCACGCCGCTGGCGGGTCGGCTGATGGCGAAGACCGGCACGCTCAACGCCGCCAATGCGCTGGCTGGCACGATGATCGCGGCGAGCGGTCGGATGCTGACCTTCGCGGCCTATGCCAACGACATGCCGGGCGACATGAGCGCGACCCCGGCGATCGACGCGGCGCTGGTGGCGATCGCCGGAGCGAATTGAGCGCCCGTTGATCAGCCCCGCATGAGTGCGAGGACGTTGGAGGCGAGCAGCGTCGGGGCGGGCGGCTGGGCCGCCAACGCCTTGGGCAACGGTACGATGACCCGGCCTAGCGCGGCCAGACCCGTGGCGGCGAGGAAGCGGCGACGCTCGATCATACCAAAGTCTCCGTTGCGCGGGCGGGCAGACCCGCAAGATAGAGCGCGCCGCTCAATGCATCGCCCATTGGTTCGCTGAGCCGGGCGACTGTCCGGGCGCGCAACCAGGGGCGCATCTTCGCCGACAGGCCGCCGAGCAGCGCGCATCGAGGTGCGCCGCGTTCGTAGATCGTCTCGATGAACCGCTCGATATGGCCTGCCGCGTCCTCGACGATCGAGCGAGCGATCGTATCGTCCGCTTCGGCATAGTCCATCACCAGCGGGGCGAAGCTGCCATAGTCGCGCGGGGTCGCCTGATCCATCCAGGCGATGGCGCGCGCCGTGTCATGGCCAAACCGCTCCGTGACTGCCGTGCTGAGCGGCGTCGCGCGCGTCCGTCCGTCCAGCGCGCGCAGTGCGTGGCGCATCGCGCTGAGGCCCAGGGCCGCGCCGCTGCCCTCGTCGGAAATGGGAAAGCCATAGCCGCCGATCCGGAAGCTCCGCCCGTCTACCCGCACTTGCGCGATGCTGCCCGTGCCGATGATCAGCACGGCCCCGTCGCCGCCGCCATGCGCTCCCAGATTGGCGATGACGGCATCGGTGTCGAACACCGTCGAGGCGAAGGGAAAGGCGAAGCCCTCCAGCGCCGCCCGAACGCCGGGGCGCGAGATGCCTGCGATGCCCATCGCCGCCCGGACGCTCGCGACCTGCTCCGCGTCGAGTCCGGCTGCGCGCACCGTATTCTCGGTCACTTGGCGCAGCGTCGTATAGAGCGCGTCCAGCCCCAGTCCGGCATTGGCGGGACCGGCCTGTTCGGTGGCCAGCATCCGACCCGCGCTGTCGACCAGGCGGCAGCGACAGGTGCTGCCGCCCGCATCCACGCCGAGAAAGAACTGCGTCATGTCCGGTTCTGCCCTTCCGTTATTGCGTCTGCACCTCGTCCAGCGTGGTGCGGAAGCGTCCGTCCAGCCAGTCGGTGATTTCACGGGCGGCGGGATGATCGATCGCCCCATAGCGTTCGCGCAGTTCAGCGAAACGCGGACCGAGATTGTCGAGCCCGGTATCCTGGAGCGGCAGGATGTCGCGGTGCAATAGGGTGGCGAAGTCGGCGCCCAGCACCTGGGTCGCTGCTGCCAGAAATGCCTGGCCATAAGCGTAGCGCTCTCCCTCCCGATAGCTGGCCGCAAGCGTCAGCGCGGGAATGCAGGAGAGGAGCGGTTGCGATGCGGGGTTGATCGCATGACCGGCGACATGATGGCGGATCGCGGCCGGGCGACCGGTGAAGGCGCGTAGGTGCAGATATTGCGACATGCGTACACCGTCATTGACGGGGTAATTGTCCCAAAGGCACACTTTGCGGCCGAGTTCGTGCTGTACCCGTTCCAGATGGGCAACACCGATCTCGCGGGACACGACTTCCTCGCCGGTCCAATAGACGTGCACGTCGCGATCGAGATAGCGCCCCAGCTCGGGCAGATAGGTGGGCGGCCGCTTCCCCCAGGCGCGCTCGAGAATGGGATCGTCGGAATAGAAGCTGGGGCAGAAGAAGACCTGGGTCGCGCGGCTGTTGCTGGCGCAGAAATCGACGAGTTCGGCCTGGCCGCGCGCCAAATCGGGCAGTTCGGCGGGCAGGTCGTCGAACAGGATGGCGAGGTCATGGATGCCCAGCGCGTCGAGCTGCCCCAGCTTCCGCTTCAGAGCGGCGCGCGATTCCGCGCTGAAGGGATGGGTGCTGCCGACCGGGGTCAGCGCGACACCAAAGCGCACGCCCAGCCTTTTGCACTCGGCGGCGAAGGCCGCAAGGGCGGCGAAGTGTTCGGGCGGATGCGGCTCGCGCCAGCGACGGCGCAGGAACGGGTCGGCCTTGGGCCCGTAATGATAGAAGCGATAGCCTGCCCCTGCCAGCGTCCGGAGCACGGACGTTCGATCGGCCCAGCTCCATGGCTTGCCGAAAAAGCCTTCGATCACGCCCAGGTTCAGCGCCATGTCTTCTCCTTTTTCCGGTTTTCGAGCACCGTCGTCACCGCTTGCCGCAGCACCGTCTCCCGCAGGGCGTCGAGCGTGGGATAGGGTTCGCCGTCCGGCCGGTGGACCCGGTTGGTGAGGAGGACGACGGTCACGTCCAGCTGGGGCGAGAAGGCGAACCAGGTGCCGGTGAAACCCGAATGCCCGTAGAAGGGGGCCGCGATCCCGGCGAGCTGCGTCTTGTGGAAACCCAGTGCCTGATCGGCGTCGAAGGGCGTGTGCTCGAACGCTGCGATCGTCCGGGCGGGCGCGAGCCGCCAGCCGCCGTAGCAGCCGCCGTTGAGGAGCAGCTGGGCATAGCGGGCTAGATCGGTCGCGGTCGAGAACAGCCCGGCATGGCCAGCTACCCCCCGCCAGCCGAGCGCGGCATTGGCATCATTCGCCTCGCCGACCAGCATCCGGTTCCGATATCCGTCGAAGGGCTGGGCCGATGGGAAAGGCGCGGCGGGATAGGGCTTGCCGGTCTCCGCCATGCGCCGCTGATAGGCGTCGCCCTGCGATGTCGCGGCCGCGCGCCGACGCAAGGACGATGGCGGCAGGAAGCCGGTATCGGTCATGCCGAGTGGGCGATAGATTCGTTTGCGGACATAACGGTCCAGCGGTGTGCCCGTGACCCGCTCCACGACGGCACCCAGCAGCATGAAACCGATGTCGGAATAGGCGAAGCGCGAGCCCCTCGGATAACGGAGCGGCAGTGCCGCCAGATAGGGCAGCACCTGGCCCGAGGCGTCGCGGTGCAACCAGGTCGGCTGCCATTCCCGAAGCCCTGCTCGGTGGGTCAGCAACTGACGGATGGTGATGTCCGCCTTGTCGGTGCCCCGAAACGCGGGCAGCAACATACCCAGCCGGTCGTCGAGCGACAGGCGACCGGTACCGACGAGATGGAGGATCGCCGCGGTGGTCGCCTCGATCTTGGTGATCGAGGCCATGTCGAAAAGCGTGTCGACCGCCATTGCGCGCGGCGTGGCGAGCGTCCGCAGCGTGCCGTCGGGCGCGCTGGTCAGCGTCTGGGCATCGCCGAAGGCCGCCTGATGAACGATCCGCCCCCGATCGGTGACGATCAGTACCGCGCCGGGATAGAGTGTGCCGACGCCATCGCGAACCGCCGCATCGATCGGTGCGAAACGCATGTCGTCGGCGCGAGCGGATGTGGTGTTCAGGATCGGACAGACGGGGGAAGCCGCGAGGCCCGGTGCGGCGCATAGGCCGAGGCACATGAAAAGCGGGGCGATGCGGGCGCGGCGGGTTCGCGCGGCTCGAATCGTCATGCGCTTCATCGTTCCGTCATAGCATGGCGGCCAATGGTCACCCATTCCGCCATGGCGGACCGCCATAACGGCCGGCCATGCCCTTGGCGACGGTGACCGGTTCTCAAACCCGATTCTCCGATAGTGACTGGGGCCGTTCGGCGCTTTCCGGGTTCTCGCAGGTCCAGTGGCGTGCACGCGGCGTGTGGCCGATTCCCGGATTGAGCTGATTGCGCGGATCGATGTGGCGATAGAATTGGGCCAGTGCGGGCGGCGCGACATAGAGGTGGCCGACATTGTGCTCGGCCGGATATTGCGCGCCCCGCGCGTCGAGCAAGGCCCATAGCGCATGTTCGAACGCCACGGGATCGGTGCCTTTGCGCACGATATAGTCCTGATGGAAGACGTGGCAGAAGAAATGGCCGTAATAGAGCGCATGGATGACCTGGGCATCCAGCGCCGGCGGCAATGTCTCGGTCCATATCCCGGCGTTGCGGGGCAGCGCGACGTCGAGCGCGACGATGTCGGCGACGTCGTCGGAATGGATCGCTCGGTAACGGACCGCCGCTCCCGCCGCGACGAACCGGTGAAGGAACGCCTTGGCGCTGTCCACGGCGCTGCATTCGACATAGTCGCCCGCGTCGTCACCGGGGAGCAGCCGGGTCAGCAGGGCACGAGTTTCGTCGATCTGATCGATCGACACTTTCAGCATCAGGTGATGGGCGAAGCGATCACGATAGCTCCGCATCCAGCCGGGCAGCGGATCCGGGATGAAACGTCCTGCCGCCTGGAGCAGACGATCACTCATGCCCCTGGACAGGCGACCCGCGAGTGCATCGAACCGTGCCTTGGCAGCGAAGAGGGCGGGCAGCCGTTCGGTGCCGAGCCGCTCGATCGCGAAGAAGGTGTCACGCCCATAGCGATCCGCCACGTCGAAGGCGGTCCGGTGCATATATTCGGCCGCAATCGGCAGCCTGTCGAAATCGCGCAGCATCGTGCGCCGCAGATCGGTGAGACGATCGGCCTCGTTCGTACCGATATAGAAGGTGGTTGTGCCCGCTTCGCGCGGGAAGGTGTCGAGGCGCACCGCGAAGACGATCAGCTTGCCCGCACTTCCCGCCGCCTCGAACAGGCAGCGCGGGTCGGCGTTGAAACGGGCGGGGACAGGGCTGTCTATCGCCCGGACATGTTCGGCATAGCGATGGTCGTGCGCCCATCGATCATCCACGTCTTCGATGTCGGCGTCACTGAATTCGCCGCGATCGAGGCGCGACAGGATCGTCTCCGGTTCCTCGCCCAACGCCATGCCCAGGTGATTGACCAGATGCAGTCGGCCATCGGGCTGGACGGCCGCGAACAGGGCCAGCTGGGTATAGGCGGGCCCGCGCCGGATCAGTGATCCACCCGAATTGTTGCAGATGCCGCCGACCACCGACGCGCCGAAACAGGATGACCCGATGACCGAATGCGGCTCACGCCCATAAGGCCGCAGGGCCTGTTCGAGCGCGTACAGGGTCGTGCCCGGCAGGCACAGCACCTGCTTGCCGCCCCGGATCACGCTCAGCCGCGACAAGCGCGTGGTGCTGATGATGACGAGGCCGCCGGGATAATCGTCGCCATCGGGGGTGGAGCCGCCGGTCAGCCCGGTATTCGACGCCTGAAGCAGGATCGAGACATCGGCGGCGACGCAGGCCTGGGCTACGTGCCACATCTCGAGCAGGCTTCCCGGACGCACCACGGCGATCGCCGCTCCCTCGCCGGTGCGATAGCCCTTGCGAAACCGTGCCGTGGCACGTGGCGCGGTCAGGACATGACGGCGGCCGACCGCGTTGCGCAGGCGGGCGAGCAGCGTGGCAGCGTCGTTCGGGGCCGTGGGGCGTGTCATAACCTGAGTAAATACCACTATTCAGAGCGGTGCAAGTGGCATGCTATTGGTTTGCATGTCGGGGAGGATCGGGATAGCGTTTCGCATCGCATGAGGATCGGCTCGAGGGGCATGGGATGCTGAGGATCGACGTCGCGCTCTCCGATGCCGGGAGCATGGTGAACGAGGATGCGATCGGCCATTTCGGTGATGCGGCCTGGGTGATCGACGGAGCCACGGGGATCGGTCCATCCCTGCTGGACGCACCCAGCGACGCGGCATGGCTGGCGCAGACCGCCAACCGGCTGATCGCCGACGCCCTTGCCGAAGATCCGGAATGTTCCACGATCGAGATATTGCGCGATGTCATGACGCGCTGCGCGGCAGCGCTTGCGGATGCGCAGGTTCGCGCTTTCGATGGTACCCACGAACTGCCCTCGGCGGCCTTTGCCATGATCCGGTTGCGTGGTGATGCTGCCGAGATCACCGCGCTGGCCGACTGCCGCGTAGCGGCAGTGGACGAAGCCGGGGTTGCGCGATTGTTCGGCACCTATGCGCTCGATGTCGTCGAGGCGCGAACGCTGGCTGCGGTCAAGGCGATTCGCGAGGAAAACCCCTCGATCGACTCCGAGGCCTTGAAGAATCTGCTGTTGCCGGGACTGAGCGCCAATCGCCATCTCAAGAACCGCGACGGCGGCTATTGGGTGCTCGGGACGGAGCCTGCCGCTGCCGACCATCTCTGGCAGACGACGGTTCCGCTCCAACCCGGCCAGCGCTTCGCCATTGCCAGCGACGGGTTCCTGCGACTCGTGGAACTGTTCGATGCGGCGACGCCCGACGATCTGCTGGCCATCGCCACGCCGGAGGACGGTGCCGCCTGGCTGGCGCGGTTGCGCGATATCGAAAGCGAGCCGGATTCGCTGCGGCGTCATATCCGGGTGAAGCGGCACGACGATGCCAGTCTGATCGTCTGCGCCTGGGACCCGTCCTGCTGATGCTGGTGATGGGCTATATGAGCGGGACGTCGCTGGACGGCGTCGACGTCGCGCTGATCGAGACGGATGGCGAGCGGATCGAGGCGTTCGACTCCACGGCGATGTTTCCCTTTGCCGATGCCGAACGCGTGAGCATCGAACGGGCGACGCGCGATGCGCTGGCATGGAACGGCTATGGTGCGATGCCGTCATCGTTCGATACGGCGTCAACCGTCATAGAGCGGCTGCATATCGAGGCTGGCGAGCGGCTGATGGCGGAGGCCGGGCGGCGTCCGGACCTGATCGGCTTTCACGGCCAGACGTTGCTCCATCGGCCCGAGCGCGGCCTGTCCGTCCAGATCGGCGATCCCCAGATGCTGGCGGATGTCCTGGGCGTGCCGGTAGTCGCGCAAATGCGGCAGGATGATCTGCAAGCCGGAGGGCAGGGTGCCCCGCTGGTGCCTGTCTATCACCTCGCGCTTGCCGAGCATCTTGGTATCACGCGACCGGTCGCGTTCCTCAACATCGGGGGCGTTGCGAACCTGACCTGGATCGGGGCGGACAGAAACTTGATCGCGTTCGATACGGGACCGGGGAACGGCCTGATCGACCAGCTCGTCCAGTCACGCGGGGCGGGCCGTTATGACGAGGGGGGCCGTTTTGCCGCTGCGGGCCGTGTCGACACAGACATTCTGGCCCGTCTGCTGACGCACGACTATTTTCAGGGAGAGGGAGCGAGGTCGCTCGATCGCTATGACTTTCCGCTCGACTGGGTGGCGGCCTGTTCGATCGAGGATGCCGCCGCCACACTGACTGCGTTCACGGCGGAGGCGGTGGCCCTGGCGGCGCGGACACTGCCCGCCCTGCCCGAATTGTGGATCGTGTGCGGGGGCGGGGGACATAATCCGGTATTGATGGCGGCGTTGCGCGATCGCCTCGGAGTCTGCCGGACGGCGGACGAAATCGGCCTGCGCAGCGATTTCATCGAGGCCGAGGCGATGGCGTTCCTCGCTGCACGTAGCGTGCATGGTCTGCCGCTGACCTTTCCGGGCACGACCGGTGTCGTCGAACCCCTGACCGGCGGTCGCCTTTGGCGACCACGCCACAATACCAAAAGATAATACCACATGTTTACATCCTAGCGAGAGGTATACATGATCGCGGTGGGGCCCCAGGCCCGCCATAGGTCATGATCCATGATCGGCGGACTGGGTTCGGGGATATCAGGGAGGGACTGCAATGATGACGTCGTACCGACATAGCGTAGCCGCAGCCGCACTGGCGGTAGCCCTTGTGCAGGCACCCGCAGCCGTGCAGGCCCAGACCTCCTCTGCGACGCCCGCGACCCAGGACGGTTCGACGTCCGGCGGCGAGGTCGTGGTGACGGGGACGCGCATTCCCGCCACCGGCCTGACCTCCAGCAGCCCGGTCGCCTCGACGAACGAGGCGCAGATCAGGTTGCGGTCCGCGCTGACGATCGAGGATTTCTCCACCACCATCCCGCAGCTTTCGGGTGGCGTGCGCCAGGGCTCGCAGGGCAGCGATGCGTTCGGCGCGCAGGTGCTCGAGCTACGCAATTTCGGCCAAAGCCGCTCGTTGGTGCTGATCGACGGCACCCGTGCGGCACCGTTCAGTTTCCGGAACTCGGTCGACGTCAACGCCATTCCCGCATCGCTCATCAAGCGCGTCGATGTGCTGACCGGTGGTGCGGCGGCGGTCTATGGCGCGGATGCCGTCGCGGGCGTCGTGAACTTCATCCTCAACGACGAATATGAGGGCATCCGCGGCACCGCAACCAGCCGGTTGTCGGTCCATGGCGGTGCGCAATATGGCGGCTCGCTGATGCTGGGCACCGGCATTGGTGATCGTGGCAATCTGGTGATCGCGGCGGATTACACCCAGCGCGACGGGGTACGGGCGGGACAGCGCAGCTGGGCCGCGACGCCCAACCAGACCATTCCGAGCATCGGCGGCGTCTTCACCGACGTCGCGAGCGGTCGACGCTTCGGCTTCACGGACGATGGCACGTTCACGACCAGTCCTTCCGCCACCTCCAACATCTCGGCGACCTATCCCCTGATCTCGCCGCTCAAGCGGATCAACGTGGCCGCGCTGTACAAATATGAGATCACGCCGCAGATCGAGGTCTATGGCCGGGCCATGTATACCAATGCCCGTACCGAGGAGACGGGTACTCCCGGGGCGGCGCCCGCATCGGTCAACCGCACCGTTGGGATCAGCGCGACCAATCCGTTTCTGACGGACGCGATCCGCAACCAGTTGACGTTCGTGAACGGCACTGCCCAGGTAAACGTGTCCCGGTCGCTCAGCGAATTGGGGCTGATCCGCTATTCCACCGAGCGTGATACATTGCAGATCCAGTCGGGCCTGCGCGGACCATTGACCGATGCGGTGCGGTGGAACGTCTATGCGCAATATGGCCGTTCGACGGAATCGTCGCTGATCTCGGGCGATGGCCTTGTCACCAGCCCGGCGGGCGCGAACAATTTCGCGTCGATCGTCAATACGGTCAACATCTTCGGGCCCAACCGGCCTGGGCTGGCCGCCGCGCTGGGCAGTACGATCGACGGCTTCAACCGCAAGCGTGACCAGTTCGTCACGGCAGGGACGGTGAGCGGCACGCTGGCCGACCTGTTCTCCCTGCCTGCCGGGCCGATCGGCTTCGCCGGCGGCGTCGAATATCGGCGGGAAACGGCGAGCATCAATCAGGATAGTGCGCTGCTGACCGGCAACACCTATCGTCAGGGCGTGCAGGCCGCCTATCGCGGCGCGTTCGATGTCATCGAACTCTATGGCGAAGTCCTTGTCCCGCTGATCCACGACACTCCGCTGATCCGAAAGCTCGACGTCGGCGGCGCCTATCGCCTGTCGGATTATAATCGGTTCGGCACGCACGGTACGTGGAAGGTTGAGGGTAATTGGGAAGTCGACCGCAACCTGCGGCTGCGCGGCACCTATCAGCGCGTGTTGCGGACGCCCAATTTCGGGGAATTCGCCGCCAGCACCTCGTCGCTGCCGCTCAACAGCCTGGTCACCGTCGATCGCCTGAAGCCGCGCTATGGCGGCGATCCTTGCGTGATCGGCACCGGCAATGCGGCGCAGTGCGCGCGGTTCGGCGCTCCGTCGGTGGGATCGGCCAATTCCACCGCCCCCGGCTACCTGACCGGCAACTATTTTTATGGCGGCAATCCTGACATCAAACCGGAAACCGGCTATACGACGACGGCGGGCGCGGTGTTCACGCCGACCTTCCTGCCGGGCCTGAACGTGACGGTCGACTATTACAATCTCGACCTGCGTGGAGCGGTCGGCGTGATCCAGCCGATCGCGGCGATCACGAGCTGCTACATCACCAATCCGACCGCCAGCAATCCGCTATGCGCGCTGGTCACGCGCAACCCGAACGGCACCTTCGCCGATGCCTTCGTCAACAATCAGAATCTGGGTCGCCTGCTGCAACGCGGCTTCGACATCTCGGCGGCCTATACCCTGCGGCCGGACTGGCTGCCGGGCAAGGGCCTTCGCGCGAGCTATCAGGGCAATATCGTCACATCCTATCTGATCCAGGCGAACCCGACTGTGTCCGCGGTTCAGTGCAAGGGGACGTTCGGTGCCACCTGCTCCAGCGATGGCACGACGCTCGTCCAGCCGGATTATCGCCACACGGCCGGGCTCGGCTGGCTGTTGGACAGGGGCGTGATCCAGTTCGACTGGCAGCGCATCGGCAAGGTCCGGTCGAGCACGGCCGGATCGACCGAGACGCTGAAGGCGCAGGATGTCTTCGACCTGTCGGCCTCCTACGACTTCACCGATGTCGTCACGATGAGCGCGGGCGTCTACAACCTGTTCGACAAGGCGCCGCCGCGTGTGTCGACGGGCGGTGTGTTCAACACCTTCCCCGACACCTACGACATTCTGGGGCGGACGATCGGCTTCTCGCTGACCGCCCATCTCTGACCGGATAGCCTTGCCACGGCGTCCGGCCCGATCGGTGGGCCAGACGCCATCGCCTCATGCCTGCGGGCCTTTGGTCCGGGGCGATCGGAGTATGCTTCGATGATGCTGCCCTTCTCCATGGCCGACTGGCTCGTGATCGCTGGCTATCTGCTGCTGCTGGTCGCGGGCGGGTGGCTATTGACGCCGCGCCAGACGGCGTCGGCTCGCGAATATTTCCTGGCGGGCGGCACCGTTCCCGCCTGGCTTGCGGCGCTGTCGGTCCTGTCCGCCACCCAGTCGGCGGCGACCTTCCTCGGTGGGCCGGACTATGGCTATTACGGCGACCTGACCTATCTCAGCGCCAATATCGGCGGCGGGCTGATCGGGGCGATCTTCGTGGCCCATGTCCTGATCCCACGCTTCTACGCGATCCGCGCGAATACCGCCTATGAGTTGCTGACCCTGCGGTTCAGCGAGCGAGCGACCCGCTGGGCGGGTGGCATGTTCCTGGTCGGGAGGGTCTTTGCCGGTGGCGCGCGCGTATATCTCGCCGCCATCGCGCTGGCGATGGTCGTCACGGGCGGCGTCGGCGTGCAGGGCATCGTGATCGCCGCCGCCGCGCTGGTCGTGGCGAGTGTCGCGTTCACCTTCGTCGGCGGTCTGAAGTCGGTTCTGTGGAACGACCTGATCCAGTTCGTCGTCTATGTCGGCTCGGCGGTCGCGGTGCTGGTGTTCCTGCGCCTGTCGATCCCGGCCTCCAATGCCCAGATCCTGCAGGCGCTGGCCCATACCCCGCAGGGCGTCGACAAGCTGCGGCTGTTCGATTTCTCGCTGGACCTCTCGCGGCCCTTCTCGATGCTGGCGATCGTTACCGGGCTTGCACTGCTCTATATTGCCAATGCGGGCATGGATCAGGACACCACGCAGCGCCTGCTTTCGTGCAGGGATGCAAAGACGGGCGCGCGTAGCCTCTATCTGTCGGTGCTGGCGACGGTGCCGACCGTCGGCATGTTCATTGTCATCGGCCTGTTGCTGTACGTGTTCTATGACCGCCCCGACCTGATGGTCGGTTCCGGCGCCATCGCCGCCAGCGAGTTCGAGGGGCAGAAGATCAGCATTTTCATGCACTATATCCTGACGCAATTGCCCGGCGGCCTGCGCGGCCTGGTGACGATCGGCATCTGCGCGGCGGCGGTGGCGACCACCAATTCCGCGCTGAATGCGATGTCGTCGGTGCTGGTGCAGGATTTCTATCGCCCCTGGCGAGAACGGCGCGGGCCGGTCGAGGAGCACCACTTCGTCCAGGCCGGGCGCGCAGGCATGGGGATCATCGGCTTCGCGATGTTCCTGATGGCCGTCCTCTCCTTCTATTGGCAGCGCCACAGCTCGATGGGCCTGCTGGAGTTCGCGCTGCAGGTGATGGTGTTCAGCTATGCGGGGCTGCTGGGTGTCTATTTCACCGCCTTGTTCACCACGCGCGGGACGACCGGTTCGGCCATCGCCGCGATGTTGATCGGTTTCCTGACGATCATCCTCCTGCAACCTGCCATCGCGCGCGCCATCGGCCTTCCTATCCAACTGAGCGGGCTCTCCTTTCCTTTTCAGCTTTGCATAGGAACCGCCCTGGCGTTCCTGGTCTGCGCTGCGCCATCGGGCGCGGGCCGCTCCGCATCGAAGCTCCCATCGGGATCGACGCTATGATGAAAACCGAAACGCTCGACGCACGCTATCTCGACCTCGATAAGTGGCCGACGGAATTGGCCGTCCAGGCGATGCTGGAAGGCCAGATGGCGGCCATTGCCGCCATCCAGTCGCAGACCGCTGCGATCGCGCGGGCCGCCGAAGCGGCGGCGGCACGGCTCGGCCATGAGGGACGCCTGATCTATGTCGGGGCAGGCACGTCCGGCCGGCTCGCCGTGCAGGACGGGACGGAGCTGAACCCCACGTTCAACTGGCCTATGAAACGCCTGATCTTCCTGATGGCGGGCGGTTACGGGGCGCTGACACAGGCATATGAGGGGGCGGAGGACAATGTCGAGGCGGCACGCGCCGATATCGATGGCTGCGCAATCACCCCGTCCGATGTCGTCATCGGCGTGGCGGCCAGCGGCTCAACGCCCTACACCGTCGCGGCAATCGAGCATGCCAGAACGCTCGGTGCGCTGACGATCGGGATTTCGAACAACGCGGGGACTCCGCTGATCGCACATGCCGAGCATCATGTGCTGGCCGATACGGGCAGCGAAGTTCTGGCGGGGTCGACCCGGATGAAGGCGGGCACCGCGCAAAAGGCGGTGTTGAACCTGTTGTCCACCGCACTGATGCTGCGCCTGGGATTTGTCTATCGCGGGCGGATGGTGGCCATGCGTGTTTCCAACGCGAAACTCTTGCAACGCGGTCGCCGCATGATCCAGGAACTGGCCGGTGTGGAGGCAGAGGTGGCGATCCGTGCGCTCGACGTGGCAGACAACGATATAAGGCGCGGCGTCCTCGTCGCCATGGGGGTCTCCCTGGGCGAGGCCGACGCGCTGCTCGATGCGCATCATGGCAGCCTGCGCGCGGTGCTGCAGGCGCTGGATGCACCGGAGGCGTGACGATGCGCGACATCGCCTGGACGCGGAGCGACGAAGCGACGCCCCTATATCTCCAACTCGCCCAGAGCCTGCGCGCGCATATCGACGGCGGGGGGATCGATCCGGGCAGCGCGCTGCCCTCGGAACGGGAACTGAGCGAAATGGTGGGCCTGTCGCGCGTCACCGTTCGTAAGGGCATAAGGCAGTTGATCGACGAAGGCGTGCTGGTCAGCCGCCACGGGTCGGGCACCTTCGTCGCGCGGCGGATCGAAGCATCGGGCGCGAAGCTGAATAGCTTTACCGATGACACCCGGTCGCGAGGGCAGGATCCCGGCGTTGTATGGATCTACAAATCCTACGCGCTGCCTACCGAGGAGGAAGCTGCGGCGGTGGGGGTGGCCCCCAATGTCCGCGTCGCCCGGCTGGGTCGCGTCCGTCTGGTCGGCGACGAGCCGCTGGCGATCGAGCATGCGGTGATCCCTGCGATCTTCATGCCCGATCTCGATGCGCTGGGCGATTCCCTCTATCAGGCGTTGGAGACCCATGGCTTTCGCCCGACATCGGGCACGCAGCGCGTCCGCGCCTCGCTCGCCACGCAAACCGAAGCTGGAATCCTGAATGTACGACACAATTCCGAGGTTTTGCGGATCGAGCGCTGCACCCGCATTCCTGATGGTCGCATCGTGGAATTCACCCGTTCGGTCTATCGTGGGGATCGATACGAATTCGTAACGGATTTGAACGTCGTCTGATCTGCCGTTCGGCGCCGGCAACTGTGATGCTGGGAACGACCATGATTTCTCACAGGTCGGCACCTTTGCGGCTATTCCGGATGATCCTGTTCGCGACAACTGGCGGGCAGACAGGAGAAATCTTGCCAAATGCGCTGGGAGGCGGTCATCTGGTAGCATCGGAGGGCAAGCGATAGGGGCATTAGTTGCAGGATTCGGGCGATCCAACACCGCTGGCTGAAGGGCGAACCCGGTTGCGTCGCCTGAACATAAATTTGCTCTACGCGCTCGACGCGTTGCTCCATTCACCATCCTTGACCGCCGCGGCGCAGTCCATCGCGATCAGCCAGCCCGCGATGAGCGTCAAGCTGCGCCAGTTGCGCGATCAATTCAAAGACGAGTTGGTCGTGTTCGGCGAGCGTCGTCAGTTGACCGCCCTTGGCGATGCGCTGCGCCAACGGGTCGGTCGCCTGCTGCGCGAGGTCGATGACACGTTCCACCTGACGTTGGATTTCGATCCCGCAACGGCGCGGCGGACGATCACGATGACGGCACCCGAGGTCGTGGAACTGATGTTCTTCAGTCGCGTCGTGCCGCGACTGCGTGCGGTGGCACCGGGCATCGAACTGAAAATGACGCCCTTCGTTCATGGCTCCGTCCGGCGTCTGTTCGATGCGGGTGTGGATGTTGTCGTCGTTCCGCAGGCAATGGTCGACAAGGATCTGTGTGCCGCCCGCCTGATCGATCACGCGCCAAGTGCGCTGGTACGTGCGTCGCATCCGCTGGCGGGCCGTCGCGTCGGCGAAAAGACCTATCTCGAAGCGTCTCATGCGGGCGTCCACTCGGACATGGAACGTGCCATATTCGGCGACTTTGCGAATGACAGTCCGCTTGCACGGCGTAACGTCGCGATACGGACGGGCCTCCATTCGATGTTGCCGGTGCTGGCGATCGGGTCCGATCTGATCGTCACGACAAGCAACTGGTTCGCGCAGCATCAGGCCGCATTCCTGCCGGTCACCATTCTCGAACTGGATTTCCCCGTCACGTCGACCGATCTCGTCGTCCAGTGGCAACCCTATCGCGACAGGGAGCCTGTCATTCGCTGGCTCGTCGCCGAGCTGGAACGCGCGGCGGCGGGGCTCGGCAAGCCGCTCGATCTGGAATTATAGGGGCATAACCAAATACGATTTGATGATGCCTGTGGTTGCGCGCAGTTTCTGCCCGACGAAGTACAGGATCGCACCGGGCAAGCCCCGTGACAATCGGCGGCCGACTTCGCGACTGCAGAGTGAACCGTCGACGGTCTTGGACGACGTCGACGATCGACCGTCCCGCCCTAGGGTGGGGCTCGCTGTCATCGCTGTAAAGCGTGGCGTGGCCAACGCTTCAAATGGGTGTCCGACAGGGCATGGGGACGTGTGGCCGCGACGCGGGGAAGGGGGCTTTCATGCTGAGTCGTCGTGCGGAATTGCAAATTCGGGTTGCGGCCATCGCGTTGGTGCCGATGATCGCCTGGGGGATGCCGGGGCCCGCCTCAGCGCAAGGCCAGCGCATCACGGTGCCGGCGATGCCGCTGGAGGACACCCTGGCGCGTATTCATGAGCAGACGGGGGTGACGATCAACGCCGATCCCGATGCGGTGCGCGGGCTGAGCGCCCGGTCGGTGAAGGGCGCGCGCGACGCGATGGCGGCGGTCAGGCAGGCGACGCGGGGCCTGCGCCTTGCCGTCAGCCATGAGCGTGACGGCAGCATTCTGGTCGTCAATGACATCATCGTCATCGCGCATCGCGATGAAGCGGAAACCAATGTGACGGTGCGGGGGGCGACCAGTTCGACGCGAACCGGGGAAACCCTGCGCGATCAGCCGCGCAATGTTCAGGTCCTGTCCGCCAAACTCCTGGCCGAGCAACAGGCGCAGAACCTGCCCGACGCGCTGCGCAACGCGGGCGGTGTGACCGTCAACGCCGCGACCGTGCAGGGCGGCGTCGGCTATACCGTGCGCGGTCTTTCGTCGGGCGGGGCGGTCAACGGTCTGCCGACGCCCTCCAACAGCAGCTTCGCGGCGGGCAGCACCCAGCCGATCGCCAATGTCGAGCGACTGGAAGTCCTGAAGGGGCCCGATGCCATCCTGCTCGGCGGGGACAGCCTGGGCGGGACGGTGAACATCGTCACGAAGAAGCCGAGCGCCGACGAGCGGCTGTACGTGTCGAGCGAGGTCGGTTCCTTCGGTTCGGTGCGCGGAACGGTCGATGCGAACCGGTCCATCTCCGCCGACGACAGCGTCAGCGCCCGTATCATCGCGACGGCGGCCACAGCGGACCATAATTTCGGCGGCTATCGCGGCAATGAGGATTATCTGTTCGCCCCTTCGATCCGCTACAAGAAGGGCGGGACCGACATTATCGCCAGCATCACGACCGGGAACCAGATTTTCGGCATGGTGCCCTATACGCTATTCGATACGACGACGAAGCGGCCCATGCCGATCCGGGCCGGGGTGCCCCTGATCGGTGGGCAGAACCAGTATTCGCAGATCAAGAGCACCATCTACGATGCGCAGGTCAATCAGGCGGTCGGAAGCTGGCTGACGATCGTGGGCCACTGGCAGCATCAGAATACCGACCTGTTCATCAGCCAATATTCGCCCTTCGTCGTGCTCGCCCCGAACCTGTTGCTCGTCAGCACGAGCGGCGTGAAGCAGCACGCGACCAACAACGCGGTCGACGGCTATGCCCGCATTGCGGTCAAGACCGGGCCGGTCGAGCACAAGCTGATCGCTGGCGCCATGGCGACGAATTTCAAGACGTCCGCAGACGATACCGGCTCGGGCGAGATGTTCCCCTATGATTACGTCGCGGGCGATCCGCCCCTGCCGCCCCTGCCAAGGGATTATTTCACGACGAGCAGCGGCACCGGCAAGCAGACCTCCTATTATGCCCAGTATCTGGTGAAATATTGGAAGCTCGCCTTGCTCGCCAGCGTGCGCAAGACATCGTCCGACGCCATATCGAGCTTCCGCGATGGCCCCACGGCTCGCTACACGTCCAATGGCGCCGTCACCCCCAGCTATGGCGCGGTGGTCGCGGTGACGGACAATGTGTCGGTCTATGGCCAACTCGCCTTCGGTTTCATCGCCAGCTTTCAGTACGACCGAAGCCGGAACCTGTTGCCCGACACGCGGACGCGCAATGCCGAGACGGGGATCAAGCTCGATCTGCTCGACAAGCGCGTGTTGCTCAATGCGTCCTGGTTTCGATTGAGCCAGAGCAACTACAAGGTCCCCGATCCGCTCGATCGGCTCTATTACATCAATCTGCCCGCGCAACTGGCGGAGGGTGTCGATGTCAGCGTCTCGGGCGAACCCCTCAAAGGACTGATGGTCAGCGGCGCGTTCACCCGCACCCGATATTCCATGCTGACGCCCGGCAATGCGGACGTCGGGAGCACCGTGGTGCTTCAGCCGCGCGACCAGTACAGCGCCTATGCCTCCTATCGCCACCGCGTGGCCGATGACGTGACGGCGGGTCTCGGCGCGGGCGTCTATGGGCGATCGAGTGCCGCCATCGACATGGCCGGGCAATATTGGGTCGGCCCGTCGGTACAGACCGATCTCAACGGCTTCCTTACGATCGGCAAGCTGGACCTGAACCTGGGCGTCCGCAACCTGTTCGACCGCCGGAATTACGGTCCGACGATCACCACAAGCTATGTCCCACTCGGCGAACCGCGCACGTGGCGGCTGACCGTCGGTTATCGTTTCCGTTGACGAAGGCTGGCTGATCGATGTTGCCACAACCCGTTCCATCCGATGAATCCCGTCGTGAAACGGGGCTCGCCCGGCCGCAACCGGCGGGCGAGCGGTGGCGGCATGCCTTTGGCCTGTTGCGCGATTACTGGACGTCGAAGGACTGGAAATTCGCGTGGAGCGCCTTGATCGTCCTGCTGGCATTCCAGTTCGCGGGCGCATGGCTCTTCGTGCTGATGAACCGTTGGCAACAGCGTTTCTTCGACGGTGTCGAAAATCGCGACGTTGCGGGCTTTGCCTCGCTGCTCACCGCGTTCATCGGCATCCTGGCGTTGCAGGTCGCCTTCGAAACCATCGAGCCCTATGTCTGCCGCATATTGTGCCTGCGCTGGCGCGTCCATCTGACCCGGACCTATCTGGATCGCTGGCTGGCGCGCAACCGCTATGCCGAAATCGAACGGCTGCGGATGATCGACAATCCCGACCAGCGCATCGCCGACGACGTGAAATTCGTCTCCGATCCCGAGGTCGGCACCTTGTCGATCCTGCTGAGCCTGGTCAGCGCGGTCGTGTCGGCCGCCTCTTCGATCATGATCCTGCTCGAAACCGCCGCACCGATCCGCTTCGCGCTGTTCGGTCGGCATGTGGCGATACCGGGTAGCACGGTGGTCTATGCGGCTCTGTATGTGATGGCGAGCAGCGTCGTCATGGTGCTGCTTGGCAAGCCGTACATCCGCGCGATGATGCGCTGGCAGCACCGCGAGGCGGATTTCCGGTCGAACCTGATCCATGTCCGCCGTAACGCCCCTCAGATCGGACTTGCCAATGCCATCGGAGCGGAGCGGCTCTCGCTTCGTACCGCCCTGCAGAACATCTATCTGACCTCGCGGTCCGTCATCCGGTCGCTGATCGGCCTCAACGCCGCCAACAGTCTGTACGATCGGATCGGATCCATCATCCCGCTGTTCATCCTCGTCCCGCGCTATTTCGCCGGGGCGATCAGTTTCGGTCAGGTCATGGGCGGCCGGGACGCCTTCCAGGCACTGGTGCCGCAACTGGGGTTTTTCGTGCACCTCTACCCCCGGATGGCGACGCAAATCTCGTACATCAACCGCTTGAAGGCCCTGGACGATGCGATCGATCACGAGCGACCGGCGGGCATCACGGCGACCGTCGGCACCTCGGCGGCGATCGCGGTGGAAACCGCTGGCCTCGTCATCCGCCGCCCGCATGGCGAGCCGCTGGTCGATGTCGGTGACTGGCAGGTGCGCGCGGGCGAGCGCTGGGTGATCCGTGGGCCGTCGGGCGCGGGCAAGAGCACGTTGTTGCGCGCGCTCGCCGGGCTGTGGCCTGATGGCGTGGGGCGGGTCGCATTGGCGGACCGGAGCACGGCCATGTTCGTGCCGCAGCGCCTCTATCTGCCGCTCGGCACGCTGAAGGCAGCGATCTGCTTTCCCGATGCGTCGGAAGATCATGCCGATAGCGAGATTGCCGCGATGCTCGACATGGTCCATCTGTCGCATCTCGCCGATGACCTGCACGCCCTGCGCATGTGGTCCGAGGAACTGTCCCCTGGCGAGCAGCAGCGGATCGCGCTGATGCGGATCCTGCTCCAGAAGCCCGACCTGCTGATCCTGGACGAGGCGACGAGTGCGCTCGATCCGGCGAACACGCAGCATTTCCACGATCTGCTCGGCCAGCGTCTGACCGACGTCACGATCATCAGCGTCGTCCATGACGAGCGGCTCCACCGCTATCACGACCATGCGCTGATCATCGCCGACGGTCGCGCGGTGGCAGGACCTCTGGAGTCACGATCATGACCAGACTGCTTGCCGCGGATGTCGCGGACATGGAGGACGTTGCCGGACAGGCGGTCGCCATCGCGCGGCGGATCGGGGCGGATCATGCCGTCGCCTCGGCGAGCGCCGGGGCGGGCGTGCAGGTGACGGCCCGCGCCGGCGCCACGGACACGGCACTGCGCGATGCGGGGCAGGGGCTGACCGTCACCGTCTATCGGGGGACGCGGGGCGGAACGGCAAGTACGGCGGCGCTCGACCGGCACGCGATCGCCGAGGCGGTGGACGAGGCCTATGCGATGGCGGCTTTGGTCGGCGAGGACCCCGACGCGCTGCCGCCTCTCCTGGCCGACATGGCCGTCGATACGCCGCTGCCGCCGCTCGATGCGCCGTCGGGGGTCGATATCGCCCGGCTGCGAACCATGGCGCTGGAGGGCGATGCGCTGATCCGCGCCGCGTCGGGGCCGGGCATGACGCTGGAAACCGTGTCGTCAGGTGTCTCGTCCAGCGAGGGCGTCCATGCGCTGGCGACGAGCGCGGGTTTCTGTCGCGGGCAGACCTATTCCAACCATGGCCGGTGGCTGGTGGCGCTGGCCCGCGATGCGGACGGTGCGGTCAACGACAGCGCCGACAGCTTCGATCGACGCTTCGACCGGCTGATCCCGACCCAGCTATTGGCCGAGCGCGCGGTGGCACGGGCGGCGGGCCAATTGGGAGCGCGCGCGGTGCCGGGGCAGAGGGCACCCGTGCTGTTCGAGCCGCGCGCGGCGATTGCGTTGATCGGCAGCCTGGTCGGCGCTCTGTCCGGCAATCCGCAGCTACGCGGCGCGACCTTCTTGCCCGATGCGCTGGGCAAGGCCGCCGCAGCGCCCCATCTCGACATGTATGAGAACCCCTATGAGCCCTTCGGTCCGGCAAGCGGCGGCTTCGATCGCGAAGGGATTGCGGGTCGGTGCCGCACCATCATCCGGGGCGGAACGGTCGAGGGGCTGTTTCTGGGCACGCGGTCGGCGCGGCGGCTGGGCATGGCATCGACCGGCAATGCCGATGGCCCTTGGAACCTCGCACTGACCAGTCGGGCCGAGCGTGGATCGTTTGCGGACCTTTGCCGACGGATGGGGCGGGGGCTGATCGTGCGCCGACTGAACGGGGGCGCGGCCGATCCCGTGACCGGCAACTGGACCTATGCCGTCGCGGGCGCGTGGGTGGAGGACGGCTCACCGGTCCACGCCGTCACCGACGTCACGGTCGGCGGCAATCTTCGCGACATGCTGACCGGCATCGTCGCGGTCGGTGACGATGTGGAGCGGCACGGTGCCTTTTCCACCGGATCCATCCTGATCGATGTCATGCAGATTGGAGGAGCGCCATGACCCCCGGCCCCGCGATAGATAGCGCCATGGCGCGCATTCTGGCGCCCGCCGGGCTGGACATGGGTGACCTGTCCCGCGCGCTGGGCCAACTGGCGAGTGCGGGCACCGACCTCGCCGACCTGTTCTTCGAGACGAAACGCACGCGGACCTTCTGGCTGGAGGACGGCCGCGTCGCGGGCGGATCGTACCAGATCGGACAAGGAGTTGGGGCGCGCGCGGCGCGAGGCGGCCAGGTTGCCTTTGCCCATTCGGCGGACATGGGTGCGGAGGCGCTCGCGACGCTGGCGGCGGCGGTGCGCGCTCTCGACGGAGGGGAGGGTGGTGAGGTCGCGGTGCCGATGATCGGCACGCCGCAGGTTCATAATCTCTATCCGCCGATCACGCTGAACGCGCCGGGCGGTGCTGGCCCGTGGATCGCCTTGCTGGAGCGGATCGACATGGTCGCCCGCGCGGCGGACCCGCGGGTCTCCAGGGTGGATGCCTTTCTGCGGATCGTCGATCAGACCATATTCGTCGCCGATCTCGACGGGCGTGTCGCGGGTGACGTTCGGCCGATGATGCAAGTGTTCGTCACCATCGTCGCGGAAAAAGGAGGTCGTCGCGCGCAGGGACAGGCAGGGCTGGGCGGACGTCATGGGGTCGAGGGTGTGAGCGAGGCCCGGATCGACGGGCTCGTCGCACAGGCGGTGGAGATGGCGTGTATCAATCTCGATGCCCGGCCCGCGCCGTCGGGCATGATGCCGGTCGTGCTCGGGCCGGGCTACCCCGGTGTCCTGTTCCATGAGGCGATCGGCCATGGTCTGGAGGGCGATCATCATCGCAAGAATCAGTCGGCCTTTACCGGGCGGATCGGCGAGCGGATCGCGGCGCCGGGCGTGACGGTGGTCGACGATGGCGGCCTGCCCGGCCTGATCGGCTCGCTTGCCGTCGATGACGAAGGTTCGGTGGCGATGCGCACGACGTTGATCGAGGATGGCGTGTTGACGGGGTTGATGCAGGATCGGCTCAACGCCGGGCTGATGAACGCCCGGCCGAGCGGAAACGGGCGTCGGCAGTCTTATGCCCATCTGCCGATGCCGCGCATGACCAACACCTTCCTGCTCGCCGGGCGCCACGCGCCTGACGACGTGATCGCCTCGGTCAAGAACGGCATTTACGCCACCGCCTTTGGGGGAGGGCAGGTCGATATCGTCAGCGGCCGGTTCAACTTCACCACGACGCAGGCCTGGCTCATCGAGAATGGCCGGATCACCGCCCCGGTCGAGGGCGCGACGCTGATCGGGGTGGGGCATGAGGCCTTGAAGCAGATTTCGATGGTCGGCCACGACCTTGCGCTCGACGATGGGGTCGCCAGTTGCAGCAAGGACGGCCAGCATCTCGACGTTGGTATCGGCCAGCCGACGATCCGGATCGATGCGATGATGGTCGGCGGCGCGTCGTGATCATCGTGCCCGGCACCCAACCAGAAATTCCCAGGAAAGCGAGATGCCTAACGTGACCACGATTCTTCCCGGCCATGAAAATCGTCCGGAAACGGCCGACCCTGTCTCGAGTGATGCGCTGCAACTTTTGGTCTTCAGCGCGACCTGGTGCGGGCCGTGCAGGGCCATGGCGCCGGCCATCGACGATATCGCCCAGGATTATGCCGGGGAGCTCGTCGTGGTAAAGATCGATATCGAAACATCGCCGGACCTCGCAAAAGAATTCGACGTGCGCGGGGTGCCCACGGTGATCACGCGCCGCGGGAGCGCGATCATCGACCGCCATGTCGGTGGCATGACACGGACACGGCTTGCGCTCATGATCGAGGACGCCTTGAAGCGCGGGGACGCTGCGGAATGAACAGCACGACGACCTTGCCCGCGATGGAGACGCTCCGCCACGCATTGGGGATGGAGGAGCCCGATCCCGTCACAGCCGGGGCCGATGATGCGACGCGGCTGGCCTGCTGGATGCTGAACGCCATCCGGCCATGGCCCGAGGCGGCACGGAACGTCATGCAGGCTCTGCTCATGGCGCATCGGGAAGGTCGGATCGGCTCCGCCGAATGGCGGAATCTGCGCAGCGCCGCCGTCGCGCTGAGCGATGACCGCGATGCCGAGGTTCGGGCGTTCGGCCATGTCGCGGAAGCCGCGGCCTGGCCCCTCGCGACCGCGCGGGCGGGGCTGGTCGAAATGATGCAAGCGATCTG
Source organism: Sphingomonas sp. 1185 (assembly GCF_040544655.1). Taxonomy (NCBI): domain Bacteria; kingdom Pseudomonadati; phylum Pseudomonadota; class Alphaproteobacteria; order Sphingomonadales; family Sphingomonadaceae; genus Sphingomonas; species Sphingomonas sp. 1185. Next base: position 17,047 of record NZ_JBEPKL010000022.1, on the reverse strand, counting down.
CCAGCTCCGCGCCCAGCAAATGGCGAGGGCGACCGGGTGGACGGAGGAGGACGAGCAGGCCGCCCATGTCATACTGACGGAGATCGAGGCGGGCAACGGGAGGATGCAACCCCGGCGTGAGGATATCCCCGCTCTTTTCATGGCTGCAAACCCGGCTCTGGAGAAAAGATTCTGCGTGAACCTGACGGCCGCGAATGCCGCCTTTGGCGCTTTTAAAGCGGAGGTCGCGGCTTGGATCGCGGGCGCAGCCCGGTAACGGATTGGCGGCGCAGGTCGGGCAGCACGCGCCCGGTGTCGTAGACCGGGTGTGCCCAGGAAATAGCCCCAAGCCTTCGCCTTATGGTGAATTCCGTTCGATTAAAACGGGCTCCATGTCGCTTCTGACGTTTGCCATGGTAGCACATGAACGCAAAAGGGCGTTTACCCCGCTAAAACGGGCTCATAGCCGATCGGCAGGTCATGGCGGCGTCAAAAAAGGCGCATAGGGAATGGCCCTTTCGCTTGGCGGAGCGACGAACGGGGAAGCAAGGAATGAAATTCATCATTGCGGCTGGGCTGGTCATGATCGCGACGCCCGCATTCGGGCGCGATGCTCCTGCCGATCTGGTCGATCCGTTCGTTGGGACGCTGGCCGATTTCGGACAATTGACGCCCGCTGCGGTGGCACCATTCGGTATGGTGCAGCTGGGGCCCGATACCGATCCCGCCAACCATGCGGGCTATGATTTCGCGGCGGATCGGCTGCACGGCTTTTCGTTGACTCGCGGCGTCGGGGTGGGTTGCGGTGGCGGGGGTGGCGACCTGCTCGTATCGTTACGGCCTGCGGGCGAAAGCGGCCCGGCGGTCATGGACAAGCGCAGCGAGCGCGCGAGTGCGGGCTTCTACCAGGTCGCGTCCGACGATGGGGTCACGGCACAGGCCACCGCGACCCGGGGGGCGGGGCTGTTGCGCTTTCGGGTGCACCGGCCGGGACGCGTCGTGCTGCGGATCGATGCGGGGCACAGCTATGCCAAGCGGGCCTCCGCCGCATGGCAAACGGCGGACAGCGACGATCTGCGCGCCGAGATGGTGGCGGGGACGGTGTGCGACAAAGGGCTCTATCGCCTCTTTTCGTCCAGCCAGGTGACATTGAACGGTCGCCCGCTTCACCGCACGCTGACCGTGAGGGAGGGCCTCGCGACCCTGGACCTCGATGTGCGGCGCGGCGACGTCGTGGAACTGGCGACGGGCCTGTCGAGTGTCGACGTCGAGGGAGCCGCGCTCGTTCGCAAGCGGGAGCTGGGAAATCGCCGGTTCGACGCGGTCGCCGCCGAAACGCGCGCGGCCTGGAACAATGTGCTCGGGCGGGTAAGGCCGGAAGGGTCTCGTGCCGAACGCGCGCTGTTCTACACCTCGCTGTTCCGGGTCTTCCAGACCCCGGTCGCGATCGACGATCCCGATCGTCGCCATCGCGAGAATGACGGCACGATCGCCCGGTCGGCCGTCGGCCAGACCCGCTATGCCAGCTGGTCTCTATGGGACAATTACCGGACCCAGCTACCCCTGCTTGCGCTGCTGCAACCCGAACGCAGCCAGGATATCGCCCGCTCGCTCGCCGAACTCTATAGGCGCGGCAAGGCGCAATGGGCGACGATGAACGAGCCGTTCCTGACGGTTCGCACCGAACATGCCGGGATCGCGCTGCTCGACATGCGGCGCAAAGGCATCGTAGGGTTCGACGCCAGGGCGGCCCTTGAGGGCATGGTGGCCGACAGCGCCACGCTCCAGCGCGAAACGCCCGACCAACAGATCGAGGCCGCCTATGACGACTGGGCGACCGCGCAGCTGGCGCAGGACCTGGGGGACGAGGCGACGGCGCGCCGTTTCTCGGCACAGGCCTATGGCTATCGCCCGATGTGGCGTTCGGTCTTTCAGACGCCGGGCGCGGACGGCGATACGGTCAAGGCGAGGGGGCTGTATCAGGGGACGTTGTGGCAATATCGCTGGGCGCCGGTCTTCGATCTCGACTGGATGGTGGCGACGGTCGGCCGGTCCGAGTGGCTGGCGCAGCTGCACCGCTTTTTCGACGCGGGCCTGTTCAACATGACCAATGAGCCGGACATCCACGTCCCGTGGCTGTTCGCGGCGGCGGGGCAGCCCCAGGCGACTGCCGATCTGGTCCGCAAGATCCTGACGCAGCCGATGGCGCATCCCTACACCAATGCGGGCAAGCTGCCGCAGCCCTTTGTCGGCCACAGCTTTGCGCTGGCGCCGCAGGGATTTGCCGACGGAATGGACGACGATGCCGGGGCGATGACCGCCTGGTACGTCTTCGCCTCGCTGGGGCTGTATCCGCTGGTGCCGGGCGAGCCCTGGTATGTGGTGACGGTGCCGGCATTTGCGCGCACGAGCATCGATCTGGGGCAGGGGCGACGGATGACGGTGCGGCGGATCGGCCCCCGCGATGGCGTGGTCGTCCGCGCGGACTGGAACGGACGGGCGCTGGCGGACTGGCGGGTCGGGCATCATGCGTTGCTGGAAGGGGGCATTTTGACCGTCACGACGCGGCCGCGTTGATCCAGGTTGATGCATTTCCCTCAAAAGCTTCACAAATCTGTCGCGAACAACGGGCATCGGAGCCGCCAATTCATCCGAAACGGGGGAAATCATGATCTTTGCCAAAGCCGCGCTGCTGCGCGCGACCGCCCTGAGCGCGGCCCTTCTCGTCACGCCGCAACTGGCGAGTGCGCAGACGGCCAATGAGACGGCGGCGAGCGATGCCGCGCAGGCGGATATGGCGGCGCAGTCGGCGACCGGCGAGGAGGTGATCGTCACGGGTTCGGCGCGGCGGCAGCGGCGCTTCGACGTGTCCTATGCGGTCAACTCGCTGGGGCAGGACGATGTGAAGCGGCTTGCCCCGCTGAACTTCGCCGATCTGCTCGGCAAGCTGCCCGGTATCCAGGTCGAGGCGACGGGCGGCGAGGTGCAGAACGTCACGCGCATTCGCGGCATTCCTACCGATGACGGCTATGCCGTGTTCCAGCAGGACGGCCTGCCGCTGTTCCACGACATCAACGGCAATTTCTTCCGCGGCGACAGCCTCAACCGCTATGACCTGATGACCGAGCGGGTGGAGGTGGTGCGCGGTGGCCCGGCGCCGATCTTCGCCAGCCAGGCGGCGGCGATCGTCAACTCGATCACGGCGACCGGCACCGACACGACGCGCGGCAAGGTCCAGGTGACGGTGGGCACCACCGACCTGTATCGCCTGGACGCGATGCAGGCCGGGCCGCTGGGCGAGCGGACCTATTATGCGATCGGCGGTTATCTGCGACAGGATGGCGGGCAGCGCGACAATGGCTTTCCCAATGATCGCGGCGGCCAGATCCGCGCCAATATCAAGCGCGACCTCGACAACGGCACGCTCAAGATCAGCGTCAACTATCTGAACGACCATAACAGCTTCTACCTGCCGATCCCGATCGCCGATCCGCGCAATCCGTCGGTGTCGCTCAATCCCTATATCGATTTCTTCCACGGCACGCTGAACTCGCCCGCCTTTCGCGGGGTGACACTGAAGTACCGCGACTCTGCCGGGGTCGTGCGCAGCGAGACGCGGGATCTGGCCGATGGCCGTCATATGGAATATGGCAATATCGGCCTGCAATATGACGCCGAATTCGGCGGCTGGCAGTTCTCGGCCAAGACCGGCTACACGCAGGGCAAGCTGCGCTTCGACGCGCTCTATTCGACTTCCAATCCGGTCGACGCCAACAGCTTTGCCAATGGTTTCCAAAGCGCGGCGACCGCCGCGTTCGGGCCGGTCGCGCGGCTGGGCTATGCGCTGTCGGGGACCAATGGCGCGACGGCCTATGACCCTTATGCCGCGTCGGGCCTGGTCGTGCAGGGCCAGTATCGCGGCGTCGACTCCAGCTTCTATTCGGGGCAGGGCGATGTCAGCGTCACGCGCAAGTTCCAGACGGGCTTCGGCACGCATGACGTGCGGCTGGGCGGCTATGCCTCGGCCTATGGACTGACCAACAAGGCGGTCTATCAGGATTATCTGATGGAGGTGCGCGGCCAGCCCCGGACGCTGGACCTCGTCGCCTATTCGGCGAGCGGGGCCGTGCTGGGCTCGGTGACCGACAAGGGCGTGCTGCGTTACGGCACGACGCTGAACCAGGGCGATGTCGATTCCACCGTCTATGCGCTCTATGCCAACGACACCTGGGAAGTGACGCCCGGCCTGCGCATCGATGGCGGCATTCGCCATGAATGGTACAATATCAGCGGCTATGGCCTGACATCGACCTCGGTGAATCTGGGCGATCCCACCACGCTCGCCGACAACAGCGTCCGCAGCTTCGATGGCGGACGCCAGACACGCAAGGACAGCCCGGTCGCGACCAACTGGACGATCGGCATCAATTACGACGTCAGCACCCATTTCGGCGGCTATGTGCGTGCGTCGCATCTGGAGGTGCCGCCGCAGTCCGCCAGCTATTACAATATCAACCCCGTGCTGGTGAAGACGCAGGCCGACCAATATGAGGCCGGGCTGAAGGCATCCTTCGGACGCAATTACCTCTATATGACGGGCTTCTATACGAAGTTCGATCCGTTCAACGCCTCGTTCGTGGCGTTCAACCCCACGACCGGCCGGAATGACCAGTCGGTGCCCTTTATCGGCCAGGCCGAGGTCAAGGGCGTCGAGGTCGACGGCACGCTGGCCCCGGTGCCATGGTTCTTCGTCTCCGGATCGTTCACCTATCAGGAACCCGAGTACAAGAATCTGCAGAACAGCTCGGGCGCCGACCCCTCGGCCGTCAACGGCAAGCAGATCATTCGCGAGCCCAAGGTGTTCGGCAATATCCGTCCGACCTTCGCCTTTGACGCAGGCGGCGATCAGGTGGAGGTCTATGGCCGCTACGAGTTCGTCGGACGTCGGTATGTCGACCTGTTCAACAATACCGGCCTGCCCGCCTATAATACCTTCGGGCTCGGCGCGACGCTGACCCATGGCGGGTTCCAGTTCCAGGTCGTCGGGGACAATATCTTCAACAACAAGGGGCTGACCGAGGGCAATCCGCGCACCGACCAGCTCGACGGGCAGACTTCGCGCGATGCGATCTATGGTCGCCCGATCTTCGGGCGCAGCGTCCGCTTCGTCGTCAGCAAGGCCTGGTGAGGCCCATGGGACGGCTGATGGCGGCGGCGCTGGCGATTTCGATCGCCCAGCCGCTGCCCGCCGCCGCGCCAGCGGTACGGGATACCCAGCTGGCGGCGATGGCGGCGCGGCTGTTTCCGGCGCTGCACGGGCCGCTGGCGGGGGACGCACGGGATCGGCGCGTCGCCGCCTGCGCGGGAGTGCCTGATTGCGTCGTCGCGGCGGCGATCCTGCGTGACGAGGAGCGGGAGGCCCTGGCCGCGCGCTCCCCGGATCATGGGGATGACGTGCGGCGGCAGGTCGATGGGCTGAACGACATATTGCGCGTGTACGGCGTCGGCAAACTGCCGCGCTATCCGCTGATCGACGGGTCCGACGCGCCGTTCGGGAGCGAGGCCTTTGCCGCCAAGGTGGCCGATGCGGTCGTCATGGCCGGGGCGCAGCGCGGCGATCCGGCGGTCGGCGGCGACATAAGCCTGTCGCTGGCGCTCGCCCTGCTTGATGCCAATGACAAGAATGCGGCCGTCGCCTTCGAGCCCCTGGATCAGCGGTATAACGCCGCCGCCATCCGGCGGGCGCGGACCATGGCTTGGAGCCGCTATCGCTACACCGCGATCCTGGTCCTCGGGGTCGGGCCGGATGACCTGGAAACGCCGCTCAGCGCCAAGGGCAAGGTCAATGTGCGCGTCGCCGCCGAGCAATTCGCCAAGGGCGCAGCGCCGTTTCTGATCGTCAGCGGCGGTGCCGTGCATCCACGCGATACGCCGCATGTCGAGGCGCTGGAGATGCGACGCGCCCTGATCGAACGCTATGGCATTCCGGCGGACGCGATCGTGGTCGAACCCTATGCGCGGCATACTACGACCAATGTCCGCAACGCCACGCGCCGCTTGATCGCGATGGGCGCGCCGCTCGACCGGGACATGCTCGTGGTCAGCAACGCCTCCCATATCGATGCGGTCGCCAGCCCGGCCTTTGTCGAGCGCAACCGCCGCGAACTCGGCTATCAGCCCGCCACCGCCGACGGGCGTATCGCCCCCACCGCCATCGCCATGAAGCCTTCCCGTGAGGCGCTGCGCGTCGATCCCGCGGACCCGCTCGATCCCTGAACGGGCATGCCCAACAATGCAGCTCTGTCGATAGAGACACGCAGGCCGAATGCCAGATTTTACGAGCAGGCGGCCGAATTCGGTCTGCGTCAACGGGGCATCGCGAAGATGGATCGCAACACCAAGCCGGGCAGGGTGACGATCCTCGATGTTGCGGCCGCGCCGGGGGCAGACGATGACGATCGGTGTCATCGTGCCCAGGCTGACCGACACGGTCATGGCGATGCTGTACGAAGCCATCGCCCGGGCATGCGGGCGAACCGGTCGTATCGCGCTGGTCGCGACGACCGAAGAGCAGGTCGAGGGCGAGCTGCGGGCCGCCGAGTCCCTGTTGCAGCGTGGCGTGGATGGGCTGATCCCGGCCACCGCACGCGACGATGACGACCTGCCCGACATTCTGGCCAAACGCGGCGTGCCGTTCGTGCTGGCCCTCCGGACCGATGGCAAGAGCCTGTCCTCCATCGGCGACGACCGGCTGGGCGGCTATCTGGCGACACGGCATCTCCTCGACCTGCTCATCTCGGGCCGCAGTCGGCCATGCGAGCCCATCCAGATGGCAGCGCCGACCCTCATCCCGCGACGCTCGACGATGGCCAATGCGGGGAAGGAGCGGACGGCGGATGTCGCGACGGGCGAGGGGTAGCCGAGGCGACCGATCCCCGCCGTCAGGGGCGTCCGGCGTCGTAGCGATATGCGTGCCGCCACCCATCACGCTCTGACCCCGCCCGCACCATGAATGCGCGCGTGACGCGGTACTTTCCGCCGAATCCCGTGTATCACAGGGTGATAACGATGGTTCGATAGGAGCGGATGCCCATATGCATGGAGTGCGAAAGGGCACGAACGCGAGCGGAATGCGGCGGTATAACGAGCGGCTGATCCTGTCTGCAATCCGCCGACTAAACGGTGCATCCAAGGCCGAGCTGGCGCGGGTGACGGGACTGTCACCCCAGGCCGTGGTCCGCATCATCGACGAACTCGACAGTGACGGATTACTGTTCCAGGCCGAGAAGCGCACGGGCGGCATGGGGCAGCCCGCCACGGTCTATCGTATCAACGGGGCGCGCGGATACACGGTCGGCGTGGAAATCGGCCGGAACGCCATGACGCTGGTCTTGCTCGACTTCGACGGGCAGCAAAAGGCGGTGCATTGCGATGCCAGCGCCTTTCCGACCATCGACATGGTGGTGGAACGGATCGACCGGTTCCTGCACGAGCAACTGCCGGCCTCGCTGCGCGATCCCAGCACCTTTCTGGGCATTGGCATAGCGATGCCGTGGTTTCTGGGCGAATGGCGTGACGAGCTCGGCATTTCCGAGGATCAGGCCGAGGAGTGGCGACGCGGCGATGTCGCCAGCCGCCTGCGTGCCGGACTGCACTGGCCGACCTTTTTCGACAATGACGGCAATGCGGCGGCGCTGGCGCATCTGTTGTGCGGGGCGGGGGCCGATCTGCAGAGTTATCTTCTGATCAACCTCGGCACCTTTGTCGGCGGGGGACTGGTCCTTGGCGGGCAGGTGGTGCAGGGGCGGCATGGCAATGCCGGGGCGCTGGCGTCGATGCCCGTCATGGCCGATGGTCGGCGCGATTCGCTGATCCATCATGCCTCGCTCTACGATCGGGATCTCGCCGCGACGCCGGCCGAACTGGAGGGCTGGCGACGGCGCTGTACCGAAGCATTGGCCTTCGCGATCTCGGGTGCGAACAGCCTGCTCGATCTCGAAGCGGTCATCCTCGACGGATCGCTGGCAGCGGAGGAAATGGCCGACATCGCGGCGGCGGTGGAACGGCAGCTGGCCGAACATGCCCCGCCCGATTTCTTCGCGCCCGAACTGCGCATCGGCACGTTGGGGCGGCAGGCCGCGGCGATCGGCGCAGGACTGTTGCCGCTGCACGCACAGTATTCGCCTGATCTCAGCAGCTTGTTCAAGCGCAGCTAGTCGGCTTTCGCGAAATCCCGCCCGCCTGAGGCATGTCTGGTATCGCTAACTGCAAACGATTGCTCGACAAGCCCCTGAAAAGCCGCAAAATTTGTCCTTGACCAACTAAATCACACTAGTAGATTTAATGGCATCGACCGCAATAGCGGCAGGTGATGGGAGGATGACGATGGCGACCGTATCTCGGCGTACAAGGCGGGCGGGCTGCTCGTGGTGACCGAACCGCTGCTGCTGGGCGGGATCGAGGCCGGGGGTACCAAATTCCTGTGCGCCGTCGCCGATCGTGATGGGACGATCCTCGCCGAAACCCGGATCGCGACCACGAGCCCGGCCGAGACGTTGGGCACGACCAGCGCCTTTTTCCGCGAGGCACAGCGCGTCCATGGCGATCTGTCGGCCTTTTCGGTCGGCAGCTTCGGGCCGCTCTCCCTCAATCCGCTGTCGGCCGATTACGGCAGCATCACCTCGACCCCGAAACCCGGTTGGGAAAATGTCGACCTGCTCGGCCATCTGCGCCGGATGACGGAAGCGCCGATGACGCTCGACACCGACGTGAACTGCGCGGCGGTGGGCGAGCGGCTGTTCGGCAGCGGGCAGGGGCTGGACAGCTTCTGCTATGTCACGATCGGTACGGGGATCGGCGTCGGCTTGCTGATCGGTGGCGCGCCGCATGGCGGGGCGAACCATCCGGAGGCCGGGCATATCATGGTGCCGCGCGCGCCCGGCGATGATGCGTTCGAGGGCATTTGTCCGTTTCATGGCGATTGCCTGGAGGGGCTGGCCTCTGGTCCGGCGATGCTTGCGCGCTGGGGCGTACCGGCCGAACACCTTCCCGCCGACCATCCGGCATGGGATATCGAGGCGGACTATATCGCCGCGCTGTGCGCCACGCTCACCTATGTCGTTCGCCCGGACCGGATCATCGTCGGCGGCGGGGTGATGCAGCCGCAAATGTACCCGAGGGTGCGATCCGCGCTGGTCGCGAAGCTCGCGGGCTATGATGCCAGCATGCGGGCGATCGATATGGATCAATATGTCGCCGCACCGACCGCCGGGGCATCCGCCGGGCTGACCGGCGCGCTGGCGCTCGCCTATCGCACCGCGACACGCCAATGGCCGATGCACTGGCGCATGGCCGAACCCTTTCACGCGAACAAGGAGACGGTCGATGCATAGCATCACCACGCCGGACGGTCGGCAGGATGTGGACGATGCACGGGCGACGATCGCGATCGTGCTGAGCGCGGCCGGGGCGGCGCTGGGCGGGTTGCTGTTTGGATTCGATACCGCCGTCATTTCCGGGGCCACGCAGGCGTTGCAGGAACGCTTTGCGCTCACCGACGCATCGCTGGGGTTCACCGTCGCCTCCGCGCTGATCGGGACCGTCATCGGATCGCTGGTCACCGGCGCGCCCGCGGACCGATATGGGCGAAAGGCGATCATGCTGTCGGTCGCCATCGCCTATGTCGTTTCCTCACTCGGCGCCGGGCTTGCGCAGAGCTGGCCGATGCTGATCGCGTTCCGGTTTCTGGGCGGCCTTGCGATTGGCGCGGCATCGGTGGTGACGCCGATCTATATCGCCGAAGTGTCGCCCGCGAAGTTCCGTGGGCGGCTGGTGGCGATGAACCAGCTCAACATTGTGCTGGGCATCCTGATCGCGTTCCTGAGCAACTATCTGATCGCGCAGGCGCTGCCGCCCGAAGCGGCGTGGCGATGGATGTTCGGCATCGTCGCGGTGCCCTCGGCGCTGTTCCTGGCCGTGACCTTCCTGCTGCCCGAAAGCCCGCGCTGGCTGGCGGTGCACGGGCAACAGGCGAAGTCGGTGCAGGTCATGGCGCGCCTCGGCTTCCTGGACCCTGCGGCCGAACTGACGCGGATCGAGGCCGCAGAACGCCGCGATGCGGGGCAGGGCGATGCCCGGCTGTTCCAGAGCGCGCACAGCTTCCCGGTCGCCTGCGCCATCGCCATCGCGCTGTTCAACCAGCTGTCGGGCATCAACGCGCTGCTGTATTACGCGCCGCGCATCTTCGAACTGGCGGGGGCGGGGGCCGACAGCGCGCTGCTCCAGTCGATCGCGGTCGGGGGCACCAACCTGCTCTTCACCGTGGCCGCGCTGTTCTTCATCGATCGGTTTGGGCGAAAGCCGCTGCTGATCGTCGGGTCGGTCGTGTGCGCCGCCGCGCTGCTGCTGGTCGGTTGGCAGCTCGAACGCAGCGCCCCGAACGGTACGCTGATCCTGGGCGGCCTGCTGGCCTTCATCGCCGCCTTCGCGATCAGCCAGGGGGCGGTGATCTGGGTCTTCATCTCGGAAGTCTTCCCCAGCGCGGTGCGCGGCAAGGGACAGGCGCTGGGGTCCACCACCCATTGGGTCGCGGCGGCGGCGATCACCTGGCTTTTCCCGATCGTGGCGAGCGCGGTCGGCGGCTGGGTCTTCGCATTCTTCGGCGCGATGATGCTGCTGCAACTGCTCTGGACGCTGCGCGTGATGCCGGAGACCAACGGCGTCGCACTCGAAGACATGAACCTGAAGGGGCAGGCGGCATGAAGACCATCGCCCTCCTTGCGATGACCGGGATCGCGCTGGCCTCCGCCGCGTCGGCGCAGCGTCCCGATCCGCGCCCGACCTATCATTTCGCGCCGCAGCGCAACTGGATGAACGACCCCAACGGCCTCGTCTATTATGACGGTGAGTATCATCTGTTCTTCCAGTATAACCCGCATGGCGATCGCTGGGGCCATATGAGTTGGGGCCATGCGGTCAGCCGCGATCTGGTCCATTGGCAGGAGCTGCCGATCGCCATCCCCGAAACCGCCGATGTCATGGCCTTTTCGGGCAGCGCGGTGGTCGACTGGAACAACACGACCGGCTTCGGCCGGGACGGCAAGCCGCCGCTGGTCGCCATCTATACGGGGCATAATCCCAAGGCGAAGCTGCAGTCGCAATATGTCGCCTATAGCAATGATCGCGGCCGGACCTGGACCGTGCATGGCGAGGTGTTGAGCGTCGGCTCGCCCGAGTTCCGCGATCCCAAGGTGTTCTGGCATGCCCCCACGAAGCGCTGGGTGATGGTGGCGGTGATGGCGCTGGAGAACCGCGCGGTCCTGTTCACCTCGCCTGACCTGAAGCAATGGACCTTTGCCAGCAGCTTCGGTCCCGCTGGCGGGCGGGGCAAGAACTGGGAATGCCCCGATCTGTTCGAACTGCCGGTCGAAGGCGGCGCGCCGGGCGAGAAGCGCTGGGTGCTGGGCATCAATCTCGGCGACAATGCAGTCGGCGGCGGTTCGGGCGGGCAGTATTTCGTCGGCGATTTCGACGGCAAGCGCTTCACCCCGGTGCCGAGCTGGCCCGGCGAGGCGCAGTGGATGGACTATGGCGCGGACTTTTACGCGGCCGTGTCGTGGAACGACCTGCCCAAGGATGACCCGCGCCGCATCTGGATCGGCTGGGCGAATGACTGGCGCTATGCCGAGGCCATACCGACCTGGCCCGCTCGCGGCCTGATGACCGTCCCGCGCGAGGTGACGCTGAAGAAGACGCCCGCCGGTTATCGCATCGCCCAGGCGCCGGTGCGCGAGGTGGCGAGCCTGCGCGGGGAGCGACAGGATTTCGCCGCGACGCTCGGCGAAACGCCGGTCGATCTGCCGATCGCGGGCGGCTCGGCCGACCTGACGCTCGATCTCGACACCGGCACGGCGGAGCAGGTGACGATCGCCCTGACCGACGAACAGGGTTACCAGACGCTGATCGGCGTCAACCCGACCGTTGACGAGGTGTTCGTCGACCGCACCCGATCGGGCCCGCATTTTCATGACGGTTTCGCCACCCGCCATATCGCGCCGGTCGACCTGAAGGGAAAGCGGGTGCGGCTGCGGGTGCTGGCCGATCAGTCGATCCTGGAGGTGTTCGTCGGCGACGGCACGCGCACCATCACCGACCGCTTCTTTCGCGGTGGCGGCCCGCTTCGCTGGAGCGCGAGCGCAAGGGGCGGATCGGCGCGGCTGACGATGCAGGCGTGGCCGATGACTGGGGGCTCGCGCTGACATGAACGGCTTCGTCATGACGGTGGAAGCGATCGCGCCGGGCTGACGCCCACCCCGTCGATCTTTTGAAAATCAAAAAAACATAACGGAAATCTGGGAGGATTTATGCCGAAGACCTTGCTCGCCCTGCTGACATCCAGTGCGCTGGTGCCGCTTGCCGCCAGTCCCGCCGCCGCACAGGACAGGAGCGCCCAGGCGCAGGCCGATGCCGCGCCCGAAAACGACGCCAGCGCCGATATCGTCGTCACCGGCTACCGCGCCGCGCTGGGATCGGCGCAGGAGATCAAGCGCAACTCCGCGTCGATCGTCGATGCGATCGTGTCGAACGACATCGGCAAGCTGCCCGACAACAATGCCGCCGAAGCGATTGCGCGCGTCACCGGCGTCACCGTCCAGCGCTATAACGACGAAGCCGGGGTGATCTTGGTGCGCGGCCTGCCCGATGTCGCGACCACCTTCAACGGCCGCGAATTCTTCTCGGCCGAGGACCGCGTGCTGCACCTTCAGGATTTTCCGGCGGGCGTTGCGGCGGGGATCGAGGTCTATAAATCGGGGACGTCCGACCTCATTGAACCGGGGCTTGCCGGGCTGGTCAATCTGCGATCGCGCCGCCCGTTCGACGTCAAGGATACCGAGATCGCGGGCGAATTGCGCGCGTCCTATAATGATCAGGCACGGGCGTTCGACCCGGCGGGCAATCTGCTGCTGACCAAGCGCTGGGACACGCCGATCGGGGAGGTCGGCGCGCTGATCAACGTCAGCTATGTCCGCACCACCTATCGCAACGCCGATCGTTATGCCGATTCCGCGATCATCTCGCCGCGCGGCTTCGGGGCGAACGACGCCGCCGATGACCTGACCGTGACCACGCCGGGCGTGGGCATGGATTTCCGCTTTCCCGCCAATGCGGGCAATTTCTACGAAAAGGGCGTGCGCCACCGCCCGGCGGTCAACGGCACGATCCAGTGGCGACCGACCCCCAATCTCGAAGTCTTCGCCGAAGGGCTGTGGCAGGCCTATCGCGGCCAGGTGCTGCGCGATGCGTTCAACGTCAATTTCGAACGCCGCGATGCGAACGGCGTCGCCCCGACGCTGAGCAATGTCGTGCTGGTGCCGGGCGAGCCGGACAAGGCGGCCAGCTTCACCAAGACCGGCGGCTATGTCCCCGAATTCTATCGTTCGACCCAGAATGACCGTACCGATACGTGGCAGGCGGCGGCGGGTTTCAAATGGACCACCGGCCGCGCGACGCTGTCGGGCGACTTCGCCTATACCAACAGCAAATATCAGGCGTCGGAATATAGCCTCGACGCCCAGCTTGCCAGCGCGCCCACCATCAATGTCGATTGGGACGTGCGCGGATCGGCGGTGTTCGATCTGGGCGGCTATGCCATCGACAATCCGGCCAATAGCCGTTGGCGCGGCTATTATCAGCGCGACTTGGTGACCAAGGGCGATGGCGTCCAGGGGCGCATCGATCTGGATCTCGAAACCGACTGGGACTGGCTGCCGCGGCTGCAATTCGGCTTCCGCGCCAGCGATCGCAACGCCTATTCGCAGAACAACAATCGCTATGCCTATACCGCCGGGCTGAACATCCCGCTCGACAGCCTGCCGACGGGGGCGCTCGGGCTTATCACCGACGGGTTTCGCGACGACCCGCAACGCTTCAAGAACTGGCTCGCCCCCAGTCGCGATGCGATCCGCGACAATGGCGAGGCCCTGCGCCTGCTGGCGCTGCAATCGGTCCAGCGCGCGACCCTATTATTCCCCTCGGACAATGGCATTCGCGAAGCGGTGACCAAATTCGCGACCGCCGAGATTCCGTTCAATCCGCTGGGCGGCTTCACCGCCAGCGAGGCAAGCTATGCGGCCTATGGCCAGGGGAAGTTTGATTTCGACCTGGGCGGGGTGCGGATCGACGGCACGGTCGGCGCGCGCATCGTCAACACCGACGGCACCTATCGCGGGTTAAGCCGGGTGCAGGCCGCCGACGGCACGATCGGTATCGTCCCCAGCACCACGCGCCAGAATTATGTCGATGTGCTGCCCTCCGCGATCGCGCGAGTCCGCTTCTCGAATGAATGGCAGATACGGCTGGGCTATACCCAGACGCGGACCCGGCCGGGCTTCGGGCAGCTCAATCCGTCGATCAACATCACCCGCAACAGCCCGGGTCCCGACGGCACGCCACCGGTGTTCGACGCCAGCGGTTCGGGCGGCAATCCCGATCTGCGACCGCTGACGTCGAAGAATTACGATGCGTCGCTCGAATGGTATTTCTCGAAGAACGGATCGGCGTCGGTCGCCGCCTTCTATCGCGACCTGAACGGTTTCATCGGCTATTATACCCAGGTCGTGACCGATCCCATCTATGGCCGCGTCCAGCTCAACCGGCCGGAAAATGCCGGTGACGGGCGGATCAAGGGGATCGAGGCGTCGCTCCAGACCTTTTTCGACTTCCTGCCCGGTGCGCTGTCGGGCTTCGGCGTCCAGGGCAATGTCACCTATCTCGATGGCACCAATCAGTTGCCCCGCGTGCTGGGCGAGGGCGACCGACAGGTGGAGATTACCGGCCTGTCGAAATGGGCGTACAACCTGACGGCCTTTTACGAGAAGAGCGGCATCTCCGCGCGGCTGTCCTATAACTGGCGATCGCGCTACGTCACCAGCTACAACCGCAATATCAACGAAGATCAATATGCCGGCGAGCTGGTGCGGCCGGTCTCCCGTCTCGATTTTTCGGCCAGCTACGACGCATTTCGCAATATCTCCTTGGTCGCGAACGTCAGCAATATTCTGGCGCAGCCGTTCAAGAACTATCGCTTCTACAATGAAACGCAATTCTTCGGCCGCGATCTGCGGGTGGAGGGGCGCTATTTCAGCCTGGGCGTCCGCTTCAAGATGTAATCCGGGCGGCGGACGTGCCTTGCCGCGTCCGCCGGACCGTCCCGATGCGAATATCGCGCGATCGCTCGAAGAAGCGATGCGCGGAGGATGACGTGCGGCGGCTCGTCGCGCGCGGAGAGGAAGCAGATGGCATCGATATTTTCGCGTCGTCAGACGCTCGGCTTCATCACGACCCTGCCCATGCTGTCCGCCTGTGGCGGATCGGGCGACGGGGGAGGGGGCAGCGCCTCGGCCGCCGGACTCGCTCCGGCCCCGACGCCGACCCCCAGCCCGACCCAAAGCCCCGCCCCGGCGGCGGTCGGCGGCCGTCCGCGTTATCATATTGCCGCGCCCGATGGCGGCTGGATCAACGATCCGCAGCGCCCGGTGCGGATCGGCGACAGCTGGACGATGTGGGCGCTCTACAATCCCACATGGCCGAATGGCGGCACCGAATGGCGCCGCTGGACCTCGACCGATCTCGTCACCTGGACCGATCGCGGCGTGTCGATTCCACGTCAGACGACGGCGTTCGGCGATGTATGGAGCGGCAGCGCGGTGATCGACACCGACGACACCGCCGTTTTCGGGGCGGGGACGCTGATCGCGCTTACGACGATGCCCGCCGACAATGCCGCCGGACAGAACCAGTCGACCGCGCTGTGGTATTCGCGCGACGGCGGGGCGAGCTTCGCCTTCCACGCGATCGTCCATCCCAATTTTCCGGGCAACAAGCCGTTCCGCGACCCAACCGTGTTCTGGCATGCACCCACGTCGCGTTGGGTCATGACCTTGTCGGAAGAGGGCAAGATCGGGTTCTACACCTCTCCGGACCTGAAACAGTGGAGCTATGCCAGCGGCTTTGTCTCCACCTTGGTTGGCGGGGTGATGGAATGCTCGCACCTCTTCCCGCTGCACCTCTACGATGCGAACGGGGCCACGGGCGTCGACAAATGGGTGTTGCTGGTCGGCGGCGACGGGACGGGCGGCGGCTTTACCGGCGGCAGCTATTATTGGGTGGGCAGCTTTGACGGGACCGGCTTCACCGCCGACAGCGCGACCGGCCATTGGCTCGACGGCGGGGCCGATTATTATGCCGCCATGGTGTGGCAGGACCCGCGAGCGGCCGATCCGCTTGCCGCGGCGTGGACGATGGGCTGGATGAACAATTGGGCCTATGCCAATCAACTGCCCGCCTCCGCCGGCTATCGCGGGCAGTTGAGCATCGTCCGCCAGATCCGACTGCAGCGCAACTCCGACGGCACGCCCAGCCTGCGCATGACGCCGATCGCCGCCCAGAATAACGCGTTCCAGAGCGTGATGCTCGGGACGGATCAGACCATCACCGACGGACGCGACTATGTCTGGCCCGCCGATGCCGGAATGATCGCCGGGCGGATCGACCTGACGCTCACCCGCGTCGGTGCCGACTGGCCGGGCGGCGCATGGCTGTCGGTGCGCGGCGGCCAAGGTTACTTCACCCAGATCGGCTTCGAACTGAACAAAAGCCATGTATTTGTGAAACGCGACACCAGCGGTCCTTACCCGCCCGACCATGTTGCATGGCGCGAGACTCGCAGCGTACGGTGCGAAGCCGCTGACGGAAAGGTGACGGTCAGCATCTTCCTCGATACCGGTTCGATCGAGGTGTTCATCAACGATGGTGACAGCGTCCTTTCCGAACTCATCAATGCGCCATCGGATGCGACCAGCTTGAACCTCAACGCAAGCGGTGGTTCGGTTCGAGTATCCGAGGTTCGGGTTCTCGCGGGGGGCTAGGGCGGATCGACATTCAGCATTGCTTCTTCTTTCCCTCTCCCCTGGACAGGGGAGTGTTCACCCCGGACTCTGCAGGCGTTTTCTGGCGAGGAATATGTCGAGGGTGATCTCGAGCATGTTTTGGGTCTTGGAGGCGCGCTTGG
>NZ_JBEPKL010000021.1:0-73200 GCF_040544655.1 Sphingomonas sp. 1185 | reverse complement strand
ACCCCGAAGGATCTCGTTCGACTTGCATGTGTTAGGCATGCCGCCAGCGTTCGTTCTGAGCCAGGATCAAACTCTCAAGTTTGATGCTCGATCTCCAATCAGGTGGAATAACCCAACCGAAAACCGCTCACTTCAAGGAGCCAATTCCTGCACATCACATATTCTTAGTGGATATGTAACGAGACATACGAACTGGCTTAAGCTTTTTACGATCCCCAACACACCTTGAATGCGTGAGTGACCGCCAAGCCGCCGCCCGCATGTCCCTTCATCTAACCTACAATGTCAAAGAGCCGACAACAAATACCGGCACCCCTTCCGCCCCTAAACCTTTCGGCCTAGAAACTTCCGTGCGCCAGCATCTCAATGCCAGTACCGCAGACCCCGAAGCCGCCGTAGCGGCCCGCTCCGTCGCGGTGAAACCCCTCTAGGCGGGGTTGCCCCGAACCGTCAACAACAGATTTTCACTTTTCTGAAAAATTTCTGGAAAAAGACCGAAAAACAACGCTTTGCCTCACTCCGCCAGCCCCGCACCAGCCGGAACCTTATCCCGCCCCATACGTCACAACACCGAATCACCTCCCAGAATCACTCGCTCCAGACGCACCAAGGGCGCCCTTCCCGTTGGGAAAGGACGCCCTTGGTGACATTCCAGCCGGGAATCGGGACGATCAGAGACGTCCGACCGTCACCGGCTTGTCCTCGGTCCGCGCCAGCGGATTGGCGAGCGGCAAGGTGAAGGGTGCTGCGGCGATTTCGAACACATCGCCTTCCTGCGTCCGGATGCCGTCGGCGAACGACAGGGTCGCGGTGCCGAAGAAGTGGACGTGTACGTCCCCCGGACGACGGAACAGCGCATATTTGAAGTGATGATGCTCGAGGTTCGCCAGGCTGTGCGACATGTTGGCCTCCCCCGACAGGAAGGGCTTTTCCCACAGCGTCTCGCCGTCGCGGACGACCTTGCTGCTCCCTTCGATATGCTCGGGCACGTCGCCTAGCAGCAGTTCGGCGCCGAGCGCGGCGGGGCGCAGCTTGCTGTGCGCGAGCCAGAGATAATTATGCCGCTCGGTCACATGGTCCGAGAACTCGTTGGCGAGGCACAGGCCCAGCCGATGCGGCGTGCCGTCGGGGCCGATGAGGTAGATGCCTGCCAGCTCGGGCTCCTCGCCGCCATCCTGCGCGAAGGCGGGCATTTCGAGCGCGTCGCCCGGGCCGACCAGCTGCGAGCCGTCGCCCTTGTAGAACCATTCGGGCTGCTGGCCGACCTGGCCCTCGCCGGGCTTGCCGCCCTCGACGCCTTCCAGGAACATGCGCATCGAGTCGGTCTGGTGCGCGGCGGCGGCCGCGTCGCGATGCATCTTGTCGCGCCCCTCGGCCGAGCCGAGATGGGTCAGGCCGGTGCCGGTCATGACGCAGTGCGCGGGGTCTTCATGGTCGATCGGCGCGATCAGATGGCCCGCCGCCAGTTCTGCCTTCAGATCGACGGCCGCGCCCTCGCCGCAGGCCAGCGCGGTGTCGAGCAGCGACCGCCCGCTGGCAATGGCACGCTGCGCCAATGCGATGACCGTGTCGATGCCCGGCACGAAGGCCGCGTGGTCGCCCCGCGCCAGAATGACCGAACGGGTCCCATCGGGTGCGCGATGCTGCAACAGGCGATCAGCCATGAATTCCTCCCCTTATCGTCTTTCAACAAAAAGGGGCGCATCCCCGGTTCGGGACGCGCCCCGCCATTCCTTAGCCCGGCTGGCCGTCGACCAGACGGGGCAGCGTGCCCGCCGCTTCGTCCTTCAGATCCTGCGGCAGCAGCGCGGCCGACAGATTCTGGTACGACACCGGCCGCAGATAGCGATCGATCGCCAGGCTGCCGACCGAGGTCGTGCGCGCGTCCGAGGTCGAGGGGAACGGGCCGCCATGGACCATCGCATGCGCCACCTCGACGCCGGTCGGCCAGCCATTGGCCAGGATCCGCCCCGCCTTGCGCTCGAGCACCGGCACCAGCCGCGCGGCCATGTCGGTATCGCCCTCGTCCATCTGGATCGTCGCGGTCAGCTGACCCTCGGCGGCCTTGAGCACCGCGATCAGCTCCGCCTCGTCGCGGCAGCGGACCAGGATCGACGACGCGCCGAACACTTCATGACCCAGCGCCTCGTCGGCGAGGAACGCCTCGGCCGTGGTCTGGAAGAAGGCGGCGCGACCGGCGGTGACGCCCTCGCCCACCTTTCCTTGCGCAACCGTCTCGACCTTGTCGTGGCTCGCCAGCGACTCCGACGCCTTGGTATAGGCGGCGTGGATGCCCGGGGTCAGCATGGTCTGCGCCGCCGCCTCGGTCAGCGCGGTGCGCGCCGCCTCGACAAAGCCGTCCAGCCCCTCGCCCTCGATCGCCAGCAACAGGCCCGGATTGGTGCAGAACTGGCCCGCGCCCATGGTCAGCGAGCCGACAAAGGCGGTGCCCAGCGCCGCGCCGCGCGCCTTCAGCGCCTCGGGCATCAGCACGACCGGGTTGATGCTGGACATCTCGGCATAGACGGGGATCGGGATCGGCCGCTCCTGTGCGATCTTCAGCAGCGCCAGGCCGCCCGCGCGCGAGCCGGTGAAGCCGACCGCCGCGATGCGCGGATCACGGACCAGCGCGCCGCCCAGTTCGTTGCTGGGGCCGGTCAGATGACCGAACACGCCCTTGGGCAGACCGCAGGCCTCCACCGCGCGTTCGATCGCCGCGGCGACCAGCGCGCCGGTCTGCGGATGGGCGGGGTGGCCCTTGACGATCACCGGGCAACCGGCGGCCAGCGCCGAGGCGGTGTCGCCACCGGCGGTCGAGAAGGCGAGCGGGAAGTTGGACGCGCCGAACACCGCGACCGGGCCCAGCGGCACCATGCGCAGGCGCAGATCGGGGCGCGGCAGCGGCTGGCGGTCGGGCATGGCGGGGTCGATACGGACCTGGAGATAGGCCCCGGCGCGCAGCACCTTGGCGAACAGGCCGAGCTGGCCGACCGTGCGGCCGCGCTCGCCCTCCAGCCGCGCGCGCGGCAGACCGCTTTCACGCATCGCCGCCTGGATCAGATCGTCGCCAATGGCCATGATCTCGGCACCGATCCTGTCGAGGAACACGGCGCGCTCCTCGCGGCTGGTGGCGCGATAGACGTCGAACGCCTCCTCTGCCGCGGCACAGGCCACATCGACATCGGCCGGTCCGTGCACCGCAAAGGCGTCGCCCACCGGCTGGCCGGTGGCGGCGTCGATCGAGCGGAAATCGGTCATAGGGGAAGCTCCTTTATATTACTCCGACATATTCGTTTGACGGAGCGATGGCAATGTTAAAGGTAATGCGCGAGGATAGGGGCGGAGAGGTACGATCGATGGATGACATGATGACGAACGGGAACGCCGCGCCCGAACCCCTGGTCGATTCCCCGGTCGAGTCCCCGGCCGATTCCGAGGCTCCCGCACCCAGGACCCGGCGCGGCACCGGCCGCCGTCTGCACGGCGCGATCGCGCACAAGCTGGGCGCGGCGATCGTGTCGGGCGAATATCGCCCCGGCGACACGCTGTCGGGGGAGGTCGCCTTTTCCGAGGCGCTCGACGTGTCGCGCAGCGCCTATCGCGAGGCGGTGCAGGTGCTGAGCGCCAAGGGGCTGGTCGAAAGCCGACCCAAGACGGGCACCCGCGTCCTGCCGCGCAACCGCTGGAACCTGCTCGACCCCGATGTGCTCGCCTGGGCCTTTTCGGGCGAACCCGACATCCAGTTCGTGCGCAGCCTGTTCGAGCTGCGGTCGATCGTCGAGCCCGCCGCCGCGCGGCTGGCGGCCGAGCGACGCGACAAGGCCGACCTGAAGGAGATGCGCGACGCGCTGGCCGCGATGCGCCGCCACACGCTGGCGACCGAGGCGGGGCGCACGGCGGACCGCGAATTCCACAACGCGGTGCTGGCCGCGACCCGCAACGATGCGCTGGTCGTGCTGACCGCCAGCATCGGCGCGGCGGTCGCCTGGACCACCCAGTTCAAGCAGCGGTCGCGCGCGCTGCCCCGCAATCCGGTGCCCGACCATGTGAAGGTCTATGACGCGATCGCCGCGGGCGATGTCGAGGGCGCGGGAGAGGCCATGCGGCTGCTCGTCGATCTGGCGCTGGAGGATACCCGCAGCGCGATGGAAGGATAAGAAGGCCCGCCCCCGTAAAGGAGCGGGCCACCCGAGACGCCGGGTTCGGAGACGGGGGTCAGAAGGCCGCGCGGTGGAGCGGCTTGGCCGGGACCGCGACCCGGAAGGTGAAGATGTCGCCCGCCTGGACCTGCTCGGCGAGTTGCTCGTCCGACAGGCCCTGGCGCGCGGTGGTGGCATAGGCGGTGCGGCCATCGGGGCCGCCCAGCGCGATCTTGGTGATGTTGGACACGGGGAAGCGCACCTCGTCGGTCATCACGCCGTCGGGGCCGTAACGCCGCGCCGCCCAGCCGCCATAGAAGCCGACCCACACCCCGCCCTCGGCATCGCAGATCGCGCCGTCGGGATGACCGTCCGCATCGCCGAAGCGCGCGAACTCGGTCGCGGGGCCGAGCGTG
The DNA here is from genome assembly GCF_040544655.1 of Sphingomonas sp. 1185. Classification (NCBI taxonomy): domain Bacteria; kingdom Pseudomonadati; phylum Pseudomonadota; class Alphaproteobacteria; order Sphingomonadales; family Sphingomonadaceae; genus Sphingomonas; species Sphingomonas sp. 1185. Next base: position 68,645 of record NZ_JBEPKL010000021.1, on the reverse strand, counting down.
CCGTCCGCCAGGATCGCGTGCGCCAGGATGACCTTGCCCAGCGTGTCGACATGATAGAGCGTCGAGTCGTCGGGCGAGATGGCGGGACCGTTGGTGATGCACACCGCATCGGCGCTGGACGGCGAGACCAGTCCCGCGACCCAGCTGAACAGACGGCCCGACAGCGCCGTCTCGTCATTGTCCATCGTGCCGAACCAGATCCGCCCCTGCCCGTCGACGCACGCATCGTTCAGGCGGTTGGCGGGGAGATGCGTATCGACCTCGGCCATACGCTCGAACCCGCCGGTGGCGGGATCGAAGTGATGCGGGCCCGACTTCAGCCCGGCGACGAATCCGCCGCGCTGCGCCGGTACCACCCAGCCGACCATTTCGGGCGAGTCCCAGTGATCGAGCGTGCCCGCCACCGGATCATGGGCATAGATGCGCTGCTGCTTGATATCGACGAACCACAGCAGGCCGTCGACCCAGATCGGCCCCTCGCCCAGCGTCGCACCCACGGTCAGACAATGTTCGGCCTGCTGCATCACTCTCTCCTATGCTCTCGCCCGGTCTGTCAGCGCCAACCGGCGTCGATGAAATAGTCATGGCCGGTGCACATCCGGGCATCGTCCGAGGCCAGGAACAGCACCAGCGCCGCGACATCGGCGGGCTGGATGCGCCCGTCGAGGCACTGGGCCGCGACGATCTCCGCCTCGCCTTCGGGCGTGTACCATTTTTCCTGGCGCGGCGTCTGGACGTTGCCCGGCACGATGGTGTTCACGCGGATATTATCGCGCCCCAGATCGCGCGCCAGGCTGCGGGTCAGGCCCTCGATCGCGGCCTTGCACGTCTGGTAGAGGACCAGGTCGTTCAGACCCAGGTGCCAGCTGATCGACCCGAAGTTCAGGATCGCGCCGCCACCGGCGCGCTTCATCGCCGGGATCACCGCCTGCGCGGCAAAGAACTGGTGCCGCAGATTGACGTTCAGCCGCTCGTCCCAATAGGCCGGGGTCACGTCCGCGATGCTGTGGCGGTCGTCATTGCCCGCATTGTTGACCAAGATGTCGACCCCGCCCAGCGCCTCTTCCAGCTCGGCGAAGATCGTCTTGAGGTGGTCCAGATCGGTCAGGTCGCAGCGGCGATGGATCGGCGCATGGCGGGCATCGCCCGACAGCCGCTCGACCAGCGCCCGGCTCGCCTCCTCGGCGATGTCGACGAACGCGACGCGGGCGCCCTGCGCGACGAACGCCTCGACCAGCCCCTCGCCGATCCCCGAGCCGCCGCCGGTCACGATCACCCGCTTGTCGGTCAGGCTGGGATAGCGCGCGACCAGATCGGCGGCGCTGGTCTTCTGCAACATGTCTTGAGTCTCCGTCACAACAGGCCACGCTTGGCCAGGTTGCGCATCAGGTCGCCCAGACCAAAGGTCCAGGCCGGGGCGTCGGCGCTGGTCATCACCGGATTGACCAGCGTGCCCAGACGCGGGTTGGCGATGACGACGGTGTCGCCGACCTTGTGAGTGAAGCCGCGGCCGGGCTCGTCACGGTCCTGGGTCGGCGCGAACAGCGTGCCGAGGAACAGGACGAGGCCGTCCGGATAATGATGCTCGCTGAGCGCCTGGCCCAGCAGGTCCTCGGGATCGCGGCTGATCTGGTCCATCGAGCTGGCGCCTTCCAGCACATAGCCGTCGGTGCCGGTGATGGTCAGCTTGACCTCGCTCGACCGGACATCGTCCATGGTGAAGCCGTCGTCGAACAGCCGGACGAGCGGCCCGAGCGAGCAGGAGGCGTTGTTGTCCTTCGCCTTGCCCAGCAGCAGCGCCGAGCGGCCCTCGAAATCGCGCAGGTTGACGTCGTTGCCCAGCGTCGCGCCGACCGCCTTGCCATGCGCGTCGGCGACCAGCACCACCTCGGGCTCCGGGTTGTTCCAGGTCGAATCGGAGCGGACCCCGACCGGCATGCCCCAACCCACGGTCGACAGCACCGGCGACTTGGTGAAGATCTCGGCATCCGGGCCGATCGCGACCTCCAGATATTGCGACCACAGCCCCTCGGCGATCAGCGCGTCCTTCAGCTGCGCGGCCTCGGGCGAACCCGGCACCACCGAGCGGATATTGCCGCCCAGCGCCTGTTCCAACGTGGCGCGCAGCCCCGCCGCCTTGGCATGGTCGCCGCGCGCGCGCTCCTCGATCACCCGCTCCAGCGCCGACACGGCGAAGGTCACGCCCGCCGCCTTCACACATTGCAGATCGATCGGCGAGAGCAGGCGGTTGGCCGCGCCTTGCTCGGGGGACAGGTTCAGGTCGCCCAGATCGCCCAGCGATTCACCCTGCCCGGCCTCGACCGTACCGGCCGCGATCAGCGCCGAAACGGTCGGGGCGACGCGGCTCATGTCGAAAACTTCCCCGCCCTGCACCAAAATAGGACATGGCCCCTCGCCGCGATCGATACGGCCGACGAAACGGCCCGTCCGCCAATCGTCAGGCAGGGCATCGATCAGAGGAGTGGAATTGCTTGCCATGTCTTACTCTCCGCAATTTTGTTAGCGGTATCGAGTGCCGCCCGGTTCAGGTCAAGAGGCGCTCGCCGTCGTCCAGCCGTCATCGCCATAGCGACATTTGGGTCATTCCCAATGGGTCCATTTTGGTTTTAACCACTTGGATAGCGACGCCATGCCATCTGGTGCCGGAGGGGGGAAACAGGACCATGCGAATCGACGACCCCGGATTCTCCGTCTGGCTGGACGACCGCTTCATCATTCAGGTCCGGACGCGAACCGCGTGGACCGTCGAGATCGCCGACCGTTACTGGGCCTGCTTCCAGCCCTTCCTCGACGCATCGCGCGCGCAGTGGGGCCATGCCAGGGTGCTGGTCGATCGACGCGGCACCCCCATCATGCCGATCACGATGGTCCAGGTGATGCGCGACGGCATCATGGCATTCTATCGGCCCGGCGACCGGCTGGCGCTGGTCGTGGATTCCAGCCCCCTGAAGATGCAGGTCCGGCAGAATTACCAGCTGCCCAATATCGACGCCTTCCTGTCCTACGACGCCGCCCTGGCCTGGCTCGAGAACAGCTAGACGAAAGGGCCGATCCCCCGCCGGGCGGCCGGACGGGATGGATCCCGCCCGGCCTGATCGTTCCGGCTAGTACCCGATCAATGGTTGTCGCGCGGTAGGCCCTGGGTCTGGGCGATACGCTGATACTTCTCGGCTCCCTCCAGGATCGCGCCGGTCGACATCTGGCCGACCACCGAACGCTGGATTTCCTGCCACGGGGTCTGCGAAGCGGGATATTTATACCCGCCCGCCGCCGCGAGGGTCTTGCGACGCTCGGCCAGTTCCTCGTCGGAGATGAGGATGTTGGCAGTGCCCTTGTTCAGGTCGATGCGCACCCGGTCGCCGGTCTCGATCAGCGCCAGACCGCCCATCGCCGCCGCTTCCGGGCTGGCATTCAGGATCGAGGGCGAACCCGAGGTGCCCGACTGACGCCCGTCGCCGATGCAGGGCAGCGAGTGCACGCCCTCGGTGATCAGATAGGCGGGCGGGCGCATGTTGACGACTTCCGCCGCGCCCGGATAGCCGATCGGCCCCGCGCCGCGCATGAACAGCAGCGTCTGCGGCGTGATGCCGGTCGCGGGATCGTCGATCCGGTGGTGATAATCCTCCGGCCCGTCGAACACGACCGCCGGACCTTCAAAGGCATCGGGATCGTCCGGGTTGGACAGATAACGCTCGCGGAATTCCTCGGAGATCACGCTGGTCTTCATCACGGCGGCGTCGAACAGATTGCCCGACAGGACGATGAAGCCCGCCTCTTCCTTCAGCGGCTGGGCGAAGGGACGGATGACCTTTTCGTCCTCGATCGCGACGCCCCGGCAATTCTCGCCCATGGTCTTGCCATTGACGGTCATCGCGTCCTCGTGGATCAGCCCCTGCTCGATCAGCTGGTTGACCACGGCGGGCACGCCGCCCGCACGGTAATAATCCTCGCCCAGATACTCGCCCGCCGGTTGCAGGTTCACGAGCAGCGGGATCTTGTGCCCCTCGGTCTCCCAGTCCTGCACGGGCAGGTCGACGCCGATATGGCGCGCGATGGCGGCGAGGTGGATCGGCGCGTTGGTCGAGCCGCCGATCGCCGAGTTCACCTTGATCGCGTTGTGGAACGCTTCCTTGGTCAGGATGTCGGAGGGCTTGAGGTCCTCGTTCACCATCTCGACGATGCGCTTGCCGGTCAGGTACGCGACTTCCTGGCGATCGCGATAGGGCGCGGGGATCGCGGCCGAACCGGGCAGCGACATGCCCAGCGCCTCGGCCAGCGAGTTCATCGTGGTCGCGGTGCCCATGGTGTTGCAATAGCCGGTCGACGGCGCCGACGAGGCGACCAGGCGGATGAACTCCGCATCGTCGATCTCACCCGCCGCCAGCATCTGGCGCGCCTTCCAGACGATGGTGCCCGAGCCGGTCCGCTCGCCCTTGTGCCAGCCGTTGAGCATCGGCCCGACCGACAGCGCGATCGCGGGGATGTTGACGGTGGCGGCGGCCATCAGCGCGGCCGGGGTCGTCTTGTCGCAACCGATGGTCAGCACGACGGCGTCGAGCGGATAGCCGTACAGCACCTCGACCAGCCCCAGATAGGCCAGGTTGCGGTCGAGGCCCGCGGTCGGACGCTTGCCGGTTTCCTGGATCGGGTGGACCGGGAATTCCAGGACGATGCCGCCCGCCTCGCGCACGCCCTCGCGCACCCGCTCGGCCAGCACCAGATGATGGCGGTTGCAGGGCGAGAGGTCCGAGCCGGTCTGCGCGATGCCGATGATCGGCTTGCCCGACTGAAGCTCCTCCAGCGACAGGCCGAAGTTCAGATACCGCTCCAGATAGAGCGCGGTCATGTCGATATTCTCGGGATTGTCGAACCAGGCGCGGCTGCGCAGTTTGGGCGTGTCGGTCATGTCAGGCTTTCGGTCAGCGAACGGTGGAGAAGCGGTAGATCATGGTATGCCGGTAGGGCTTGCCGGGATCGACGCGCGGCGAGACGAAATCGGGCTTGTTGGGCGAATCGGGGAATTTCTGCGGCTCGAGCGCGATGCCGTCGCCCATGCGGTACAGATGGCCCTTCTTGCCGACATAGGTGCCGTCGAGGAAATTGCCCGTATAGAATTGCACGCCCGGTTCGGTCGACAGCACCTCGAGCACGCGGCCCGAGGCGGGGTCCTCCAGCCGGGCCGCCAGCTGCGGCGTGGCGGTCAGCCCCTTGTCGAGCGCGAAATTATGGTCGTAGCCCTGGCCATAGCGGATCTGCTGGTCGTTGCCGTCGCGAATGCCGTCGGCGACCACGCGCGGGCTGCGGAAGTCGAAGACGGTGCCCGCGACCGGACGTCGCTCGCCGGTCGGGATCAGCTTGGCGTCGACCGGGGTATAGGTCGTCGCCGGGATGGTCAGCTTGTGGAAGGTCGCGCCCAAAGGCGAGCCTTCGCCGTTCAGGTTGAAGATCGCGTGGTTCGTCATGTTGACGATGGTCGGCTTGTCGGTCTTCGCCTCGAACGCGATGGTCAGCGCCCCCGCCTCGTCGAGCGAATAGGTCACGGTCGCATCGACCTTGCCCGGATAGCCCTGGTCGCCATCGGGGCTGGTCAGCGCCATGACCACGCTGGCGGTCGGGCCGTCCTTCATCGACACGATGCGCCACAGATGCTTGTCGAAGCCCTTGGTCCCGCCGTGCAGCGAATTGACCTTGTCGTTCAGCGTCAGCTGATAGGGGCGCCCGTCGAGCGTGAAGCGCCCGCCGCCGATCCGGTTGGCGAAGCGGCCGACCGTCACCCCGAAGAAATTGGGATGGTTCACATAATCGTCGGCCTTGTCATAGCCGAGCAGGACGTCGGCCAGCTTGCCGTCGCGATCGGGCGCCATGACCGACTGCAACGTGGCGCCGTACGTCAGGACGCGCGCCGACAGCCCGGCCTTGTTGGTCAGGGTCACCGCCTCGATCGCGGCACCATCGGCCAGTTGCCCGGCGGGGGCGCGTTTCGCCTCGCCCGCCAGGGCCGCAGTCGAACTCATTACGGACGTTACCGCTACCAACGTGAAAAAGGTCTTGATTGACGCCCTCGACATGCCTCACCCTTTCGTCGCCAGACGCCATTGACGCGCCTTTTGCGTCACTATAGTCAGACAAAATATCAGGAGCAAGCCGGTCTGCGAACAGTTTTTCGCGAGATTACCGGCCCGAAGGAGAGGATTGCATGGCCGCACCCGTCGTTTCCCGCGCCAACGGCGCGTCGCCAGCCGCGGGAGGGGGCAGATACGGCTCCGCACTGGCGCTGCTGGCCAGCCTGTTCTTCATGTGGGGCTTCATCACGGTCATCAACGGGACGCTGCTGCCGCACCTGCGCAGCGTGTTCGAGCTGAGCTATTTCCAGGCGTCGCTGATCGAGAGCGTCTGGTTCATCGCCTATTTCTTCGCCTCCATCCCCTCGGCCAAGCTGATCGAGCGGATCGGATACCAGAAGTCGCTGGTGACGGGCCTGCTCATCATGGCGGCGGGTGCGGTCGGCATGATGCTGGCGGCATCGCTGCCCTCTTATGGCGTCACGCTGCTGATGCTGTTCGTGATCGCCAGCGGCATCACCTTGCTCCAGGTCGCGGCCAACCCCTATGTCGCGGTGCTCGGCCCGGCGGACACGGCGTCGTCGCGCCTCAACCTCGTCCAGGCGATGAACTCAATGGGCACGATGCTGGCCCCGCTGTTCGGCGCCTATCTGATCCTCGGCCGGTCCAAGGGCGGCACGGCGCAGGCCGGTGAGGCGCTGACCCAGGCCGAACGCCTGGCCGATGCGCATGCGGTGGTCCTGCCCTATGGCCTGGTCGCGATCGTTCTGGTCGTGCTGGCGCTCGTCATCGCGCGCTTCCCGCTGCCCGCCATGGGTTCGGCGACCAGCCGGATCGCCAAGGAGGAGCGCAAGAACCATTCGCTGTGGAAGCATCGCAACCTGGTGTTCGGCATCGGCGCGATCTTCATCTACCTGATCGCCGAGATCGGCGTGGGCAACCTGTTCGTCAACTTCGTCAGCCGCCCCGACATCGGCAACATGACCACCGAGGCGGCGGGCCGTTACCTGACGCTGCTGTGGGGCGGGATGATGGTCGGCCGCTTCGTCGGCTCGGCGATCATGCAGAAGGTGCCTGCGGGCGCGGTGCTGGCGGTCTTCTCGATCGGCGCGTTCCTGACCATGCTGGTCACCGTGTTCGCCGATGGTCACATCGCCATGTGGTCGCTGATCCTGGTCGGCCTGTTCCACTCGATCATGTTCCCGACCATCTTCACGCTGGGCATTCGCGGCCTCGGCCCGCTGACCGAGGAGGGCTCGGGCCTGCTGATCATGGCGATCGCGGGCGGCGCGCTGGTCGCGGTGCATGGCTGGCTGGCCGATCATTACGGGTTGCAGCAGTCGTTCCTGCTGACCGCGGTGTGCGAGCTCTACATCCTGTTCTACGCGGTCTGGGGCTCGAAGCCGACCAACGCCTTCCCCGACGAGGACGCCGGCTGATACCGGAAGATCCTCGTTCGAAAACAGGGGGGCGGTGCCGCAGGGTGCCGCCCCCTTCTGCTTTGGAGCGGCGGCATCTTTCGCCAATGGGTACGGCATGGTACGATACATCATACCATTCAGCCGAGGATCCTGCCCTTGTCCCCTTCCCTCGACCTGCTCCACGCCGCGCCCCTCGCCCTCCCCGATCATGTCCGTCTGGGACACGACTCCAGCGTGTTGGGCACGATCGACGATCCGGCGGTGACGCTGGCGATATGGGAACGCGCGTCGCCGCTGCCCCGGCCCGATCTGGCGGGGTTTCCGGCGCTGCGCTTCGCGGCCGATGCCGGATCGGTCGCGGCTAGGGTGCGGGCCGCGCTGGCGGATGCGGTTCCGCAGGACTGGCATGACGGACTTGCCCGCGATGTCGAGACGCTGGCCCGGCTTTATGCCACGCTGACCGGCGAGGACCGGGTCGAGGTCCGTATCGAGCGGGTGACGGGCAATGGCTGCTGGAAATTCCATGCCGACTATGTCGCGCTGCGGATGATCACCACCTATTGCGGGCAGGCGACCCAGTGGCTGCCCCATGGCGCCGATCCACAGTCCCCGCCCCGCGCGCTGGCGCCGGGCGATGTCGGCCTGTTCAAGGGCCGCGAGCGCGCAGGCGACCGGGCGATCATCCACCGCTCTCCCCCGATCGCGGGCAGTGGCGAGGACCGGCTGTTGCTGGTCATCGATACCGAATGGCCCGACCGTGGCTGACCCTGCGCCGGTCTGCTGCGACCAAGATGCCTTCTTCTTCCCTCTCCCCTGGACAGGGGAGAGGGTTAGCGAAGCTTGCCAGCCTGCTGGCTAGCGCAGCTTGGGTGAGGGGTTGAGCGAGCCCAAAGGCTCGCGCGCTCGCCAGGCGAGCGCCCACCCCTCACCCAGCTCCGACTAAGCCTTTGCTTTCGCAAAGACCAAGTCTGCGCAACCCTCTCCCCTCTGCGAGGGGCGAGGAAAGGCATCGCGGAATGGCGATCCGGCCCTAGAACCAGCCACGGATGCCCAGCGCCAGCGCCGCGCCGCTGCCCCGGGCGGGGCCATAGCGACGTTCCCAGTTCACCCCGACATAGGGGGCGAATTCGCGGGCGATCTCGTAGCGCAGGCGCAGGCCCAGCTCGATATCGGAGACGCCCGCCGCAATCCGCTGGTCGGGCACGTCCTGCGCGGCGAGATTGACCTCGATGCGCGGTTGCAGGATCGCACGCTGGGTGATCCGCTGGTCCACCCAGGCCTCGGCGCGGGCCAGCACATCGCCCCTGTCCGACAGGAACAAGGCGCCCTCGACATCGAACCAATAGGGGGCGAGCCCCTCGACCCCGACGACTGCATAGGTGCGCCGCACCCCGCTGCCGACATCCTGCCGCACGCCCGCCTGGAGGTTCCAATAGGGATCGATCGCGCGGGCATAGAGCGCCTGCACCTCTGCCGCGCCGACCCGGTCGCCAAAATCCCCCTCGCCCTCGCTCTTGACGACCAGCCGGTGGATGTCGCCGCCGAACCAGCCCTCCCCGTCCCAGCGATAGCCGTCGCGCCCGTCGCGGACCTGGATCTCGGCCAGGTTGAACAGGATCTGGTGAAAGGCCATGCCGCCATGCTCCGCCCGCATCCGGCGGTCGGCGGCGGCCATGACGGCGGGGTCGTAAAAGCGATCCGCTGCGCGCATCGTCGGAGCGGGCGGCGGCGGGGCATGGCCCACCAATGCCGCCGGGGCGGCAGCGGGCTGGCAGTGGCCCATCGCGGCATGTTCGGGCGAACAGGCTTCCGTCCCCATTGCCATGCCCGGCATCGCAGCGGAATCGGCTGCGCGGGTCTCGGCCGCCGGTGCGGGTTTGCAATAGCCCATCGCCGCGTGCTCGGGCGGACAGGCCACCGCCCCCATCGCTATGCCGGGCATCGCGGCGGAGTCGGCGGCGCGGGTCTCGGCCGCCGGTGTGGGTTTGCAGTGACCCATGGCGGCGTGTTCCGGCGGACAGGCTTCCGTCCCCATCGCCATGCCCGGCATCGCGACGGGATCAGCGGCGCGGGTCTCGGCCGCCGGTGCAGGTTTGCAGTGGCCCATGGCGGCGTGCTCGGGCGGACAGGCCACCGCCCCCATCGCCATGCCGGGCAGCGCGGCGGGATCGGCCGCTCCTGCTTCCAGGGCCGGGGTCGCCTGGCAATGGCCCATCGCCGCATGTTCGGGGGGGCAGGCCGAAGCCGCCGCCTTATGCTCCATGGCATGATGCGCCATTCCGGCCTGGCCCAGCGCGGCGTGCGGGGCGCGGGTGGCCTTTTTCCGGGGCCTGGCCTTGCCCGGCTTGCGGAGCGCGGCGGGCTTCGAGGCGGCCATCGGCATCGTCATGCCGGGCATCGCCATGCCCTGATGCTGCATCATCGGATCGGCGAGCAGAAGCGACAGCAGGATCATGCCGCATCTCCCTTCGTCGCCGGATCGGGCCGGACGGTCACCACCTGCATCATACCCGCATGCATGTGATAGAGGAGGTGACAGTGGAACGCCCAGTCCCCCTCGGCATCGGCGGTCAGGTCGAAGGTGACGGCCCCCCCGGGCGCGACATTGACCGTATGCTTGCGCGGGGCATGATCGCCATGCCCGGTCACCAGCTCGAAGAAGTGGCCGTGCAGATGGATCGGGTGCGCCATCATCGTGTCGTTGACCAGCGTGACCCGCACTCGCTCGTTCAGGCGAAAGGGAATGGGCGCGGTTACGGCGTTCAGCTTCACCCCGTCGAACGCCCACATATAGCGCTCCATATTGCCGGTCAGATGGATGGTCAGCGCGCGCGAGGGCGTGCGGCGATCGGGATTGGGCCGGGTGCTCGCCAGGTCGCGATAGGTCAGCACCCGGTGCCCGGCATCGGCCAGCCCCTGTGGCGGCTCGCCGGTGCGGTCGACCGGCATCGGCGAAACCGTCTGGACGACCGGCGTGCGCGGCAGGCCCGGCGCGTTGGCGAAGTCGCGCATGCCGTGCTTCATCGCCCCATGGTCCATGGCTCCATGGTCCATCGCGCCATGATCCATGCCGCCCCCGCCGGGCTGGCAATGCCCCATCGCGGCATGTTCGGGCGAGCAGGCGGCGGCACCCTGATCCATCCCGCCCATCCCCATATCCTTCATCGTCGCCAGCGGCCGGGGGCGCAGTGGCGGCACTGGCGCGACCATGCCGATCCGCGGCGCCAGCGTGGCCCGCGCCATGCCCGACCGGTCCCAGGTCTCGGCGACCAGCGTATAGGCGCGGTCCTCCGCCGGGGTGACGATCACGTCATAGGTCTCGGCGACCGCGATCTGGAGCTCGTCGACCGCCACCGGCCGCACATCCTGCCCGTCCGCCTGCACGACGGTCATCGCCAGCCCCGGAAGCCGTATGTTGAAGATCGTCATCGCCGACGCATTGACCAGCCGCAGCCGCACCCGCTCGCCGACCGCGAACAGCCCGGTCCAATTGTCCGCCGGGCCATGGCCGTTGACCAGATAGCGATAGGTCGAGCCGGTCACGTCCGACACATCGCTGGGGTCCATCCGCATCGCCCCCCAGCGCAGCCGCTCGGCCAAAGGCTGGTCGCGCCCCGCCAGCAGTCCGCCGATGGTCTGTTTCTGATAGTTGAAATACCCACCCTGCAATTTCAGGCGGCGGAAGATCGCATGCGGATGCAGCGCGCTGTGATCGGACAGCAGGACGACATGCTCGCGCTCGGCGACGATCAGATCGGGTCCGGCGGGGTCGATGACGATGGGGCCGTACAGCCCCTCCTGCTCCTGCAATCCCGAATGGCTGTGATACCAATAGGTCCCCGCCTGAACGACCGGAAACTCATAGGTGAAGCGCCCGCCCGCCGGAATACCCGGAAAGCTGATCCCCGGCACCCCGTCCATCTGGAAGGGCAGGAGCAGCCCGTGCCAGTGGATCGAGCTTTCCTCATCCAGCTGGTTGACGACGGTGATCCGCGCGCGCTGCCCCTCGCGCAGCCGGATCAGCGGCGCCGGGGCCGAGCCGTTGATCCCGATCGCGTGATAGGGCTTGCCGTCGATCATCATGTGCTGGCGCGCGATGGTCAGGGTGATGTCGGGGCCGCTCAGCTCGGGGCGCGCCATATCCAGGCCATGCGCATGGCTCTGCGCCCAGCCCGGCACCGCCACCAGCGCGCCCAGCCCAGCCCCCCCCGCCAGCAGATCGCGGCGGCGCATCATCGTCTTCGGATCGATCATACCCCCTTATACGCAGGCCCGGCGTGCGCCCCTCACCCGGTCCTGTCGCGCAATTCGGTACGGGCCCGGCGGATGCGCAATTCGACCGCCTTCACGCTCAGCCCCAGCGTCTCGGCCGCCTCGGCCTGGCTCAGCCCCTCGATCGCGCACAGGATCAGCGGCGCGCGCAAGGCCTCGGGCAGCGTGTCCAGCGCGGCCAGCGTGCGGGCCAGCGAGTCGCGCTCGATCGCCGCCGCTTCGCCCCCGATCCGGTCGTCGGCCACCGCCTCGGCCGCTTCGACCGGCAGGAAACGCGCGATCATCGCGCGCACCCGCCGCCGCCGCGCCCAGTCGCGGCATTTGTTGAGCGCGATCCGGCTGAGCCAGGCGCGCAGGCTGCGCGTCGTATCGAACCGCGCCAGCGCACCGTGCGCGGCGACGAAACTCTCCTGCACCAGGTCCAGCGCCTCCTCGGCGTCGCGGACATGCGCCAGGATCAGGCGATACAGCGCCGCCTTGTGCCGGGCGACGATCGCGGCATAGGCCTCGGGCCGACCGCCCCGCACCAGCGCGACCAGATCGCCGTCGGGCAAGCCCGCATAGTCGCGGCTCACCGCCCCGTATCGGTCAGCTTGGCGACCACCAGCCGGTCGAAGGTCGCCGCCTGGTCGGGCCGCAGCACGCGGCGCATCGCAAAGACATGCGCCAGCGTCGCTTTTTGCAGGTCGCCCATGCTGTGATGCACCGCGTCGATCGCCTGGGTCACGCGGGGACCGTCGCGATGCTCGGCCTCGATCGCCGCCGCCAGCCGGGCATTGTCGCCGCGCAGCCGGGCGTCGAGCGCGGCGCGCGTGGCGGCGAACTGCGTCTCCAGCCGGTCGAGCGCCACCGCCTGCGCCGGGTCGAGCGCGATTGTCTGGTGGACGAGCGTATGGATGTCGCTCGCCTGCGGCTCGGTGGGCATCAGCAACCGGCATCCGATCGCCACCCCGGCCAGCGCGGCGACGAAGGCGATCACCATGGTCAGCACCGCCCGGCGCATCTCGCCCCTCACCGGCCCAGCAACAGCGTGGACGGCGCCAGGCCCCCGCCCAGCGCGACGACCGCCGCCCCGGGCCGCTCGCGCGCCTCGCTCCGCCCGGCCATCACGCCGCCGCCCGCCAGGCCCAGCACCATGGCGACGGCCGCCGCCAACGCCATGCCCCGCGCCGAGAGCGTTCCGACAGGGGCGGGCGCCGCCGCGATCGTCGCGGCGACCCGCTGCTCCATATCCGCAAGCGCGGCGGGCGGCATGCCCCGCGACAATCGGGCGAGATCGTGGTCGATGGGATCGGTCATGACAGGACTATACGCGACAAAGCGCCAAACCCCTCATGGGGATAAGATCTGCGGAAAACGGCCACCGGGCAGTCGATTCGCACCCCATAACAAAAACCCCGCTAAGCCGTTGGCCTAGCGGGGTTTTCGATGGTGGGCGTGGCAAGGATTGAACTTGCGACCCCTGCGATGTCAACACAGTGCTCTACCACTGAGCTACACGCCCGCCGGAGGCCGGCCAATTAGCCGGGGTGTGGGGGGCTGGCAAGCCCTAAATTGCACCATCGACCGAATTTGTCTGAAAAAGGCGATCCACCTCCATCACCAGGTCGCGCAGGTGGAAGGGTTTGGACAGGACGCGGGCGTTGGGAACCGCCTGCCCGGCCTTCAGCGTCACCGCCGCAAAGCCGGTGATGAACATCACGCGCAGGTCGGGCACCATCACGGCGGCGCGCTGGGCCAGTTCGATGCCGTCCATCTCGGGCATGACGATATCGGTCAGCAGCAGGTCGAACCGTTCGCTCTCCAGCAGCGGGATGGCCGCCGTGCCGCGATCCACCGCCGTCACCCGATAGCCCGAGCGGGTCAGCGCCCGCGTCAGATATTCGCGCATGACCTCATCGTCTTCGGCCAGCAGGATGTGAAGCATCTCTTGATCCCGATTCATGTGGCGGCCGTTCTAGCGGCCAGGCCGTTAAGATTTCCAGACCATTGCTTGCCTTGCCGCCCCACCATAGGATCATCCGCCAATGGCCCAAGCGAACCCCGGCCCCTGCTATGACGGTTACGGGCTGGCCCTGCCCGCCGGTCCGGTCGTGCTGTCGGTGCCGCATGGCGGGCGGGACTATTCCCCGGCGCTGGTCGCCGCGCTGCGCGTGCCGCCGTCCGCGCTGATGGCGCTGGAGGACCGGCTGATCGACCGGGTGGCGATGGCGGCGCGCGGCGACGAGCCGATGCTGATGCAACGCACTCCGCGCGCCTGGATCGATCTGAACCGCGACGAGGGCGAGCGCGATCCGCTGATCGATGCGGGCGCGCGGATCGGCGGGCGCAGTTCGGCCAAGCTGCGCAGCGGGCTGGGGCTGGTGCCGCGCCGGACCGCCGGGCATGGCGACATCTGGGCGCGGCGCTTCACCGATGCCGAGATCGTCGCCCGGATCGAGACGGACCACCGGCCCTATCACCAGGCGCTGGCGGCCTGCCTGGCGGCGGTCCGGGCGCGGTTCGGGGTGGCGGTGCTGCTCGACCTGCATTCGATGCCGCCGCTGGGCCGCGCGACGGTCAGCCCCCGGGTGGTGATCGGCGACCGGCACGGCACGACCGCCGAGCCCCGCTTCGTCCGCCGGATCGAGGCCGCCGTGCGCGGGCTGGGCGTCGCCGTCACCCGTAACGCGCCCTATGCGGGCGGCCATATCGTCGAGCGGCACGGCGATCCCCGCCGCGGCATCCATGCGATCCAGCTGGAGCTGGACCGTTCGCTCTATCTCGATGCCGCACTGGAATCGCCGGGCGAAGGCTTCGATGCCACGGTAGCCTTGGTCCGGGGGGTGATCGCCGCGCTTGGCGCCGAGGCGCTGGGGCAGGACCTGCCGCTCGCCGCCGAATAAAAAACCACCTCGCGCAAGGGGGAGAGCGCGAGGTGGCCAAGGTTCAGGGAGGAGACACGCTGAAAGCGTGTCATACGACACCGCGAAAGGGGGGACACGATGCCGTACAGGGTATAAATAAGAAGGGGCCTATTTGGTTCAACCCCGCCCCCCGCAATTCGTCATTTTTTCGTAACGGGTCGTGGGATGGGCCGGCCTGACGAGGGGTATCCCGTTCTGCGAGGGTGCCGACCGCTCCCAGGTGGCTACATCCCTCCACCATGCTTCGCATGGTCTCCCTTCCCTTGCAGGGGAGGAAAGGCTCAGCGCGTGCGGAAGCTCATGCGCGCGAGCAGGCCGTCGCGCAGCAGATAGTGATGGCGCAGCGCCGCCGCGACATGGATCGCCACCAGCGCCAGCATCGCCCACCCCAGAATCTCATGCGCCTCATGCCCCAGCCCGGCGGCGGCCTTGCCGATGGGCAGAGGCGGCACGTCGAACAGTCCGAACCAGCTGACGGGACGCGGGACGTCGCGGCCCGATCCCATCGCCCAGCCGCTCATCGGCATGACGATCATCAGGACATAGAGGGTCATGTGCAGCGCATGGGCGCTGCCGCGCGCCCAGGCCGGGACCTCGGCGGGCAGCGGCGGCGGGCGATGGCCCAGCCGCCAGAGGATCCGCCCGGCGGTCAGCGCCAGCACGGTCAACCCGATCGCCTTGTGCAGCGGGATGGTCCCCGGCAACAGGCTTTCGTGGAGCAGGCCGATCGCCAGATTGGCGACCACCAGGACCGCGATCGCCCAGTGAAAGGCGATCGCGACATGGCTGTACCGCGCCGTCGCGGCGACCGGCCCGCCCATGGCTTAGCCGATCGGCTGAAGCTGCGGCTGGGGCATCTTGCCCAGCTGCATCTGGCGCGAGAAGATGTCGCGCATCAGCGAGAGCGAGAAGAGGTGCGCATAGAGCAGCGGGAGCATCCCCGACTGGCTCATCTTGCGCAGCTGGTCGCCGCGCAGGTCGACCAGCTTCTCTTCATTGACCATCTGGAAACCGCGATAGACGAAGGGCTGCTCCGCGCCATCGGGCTGGATCGAGACTTCGCCGTCCATCAGCAGGCCCATCTCGACCAGTTCGGCCATGAAGTTCTGCGTGCGCGCACCGGCCTGTTCGAACGATTCGTTGAACGCCAGGATGTTCTTGGTCAGCTCGCTGGGCTGGCCGTTGTCGAACAGCGCGTCGCCGTCGTCGAACGCACCGATGGTCGGCGAGGTCGGGTCGAAGCAGAGCGACAGCTCTTCGGCCTCGGGACGCAGGCGCGCCAGCATGTACGGATAGCGGCGGACATAGGCGGGGACGTAGAAGTTCGTCTCGGTCAGACGGCCTTCGTCGCTGACGAAGACGTTGACGCCCTCGTTCAGGCCCATCAGCGCGAGCGGGATCGGCGCCTCGCCAACCGAAAAGACGATCGGCATGAAACGCTGGACCAGCGGGAATTCGTCGACGGTGACGGGGATGGCATGCTGGCCGGCGAGGAAGGGCGCCGTTTCCTGCGGACGGACCTTGTAATTGGCGTGAGCCTCGCTCGAAAGCGGCTCCAGGCCGTTATAGAAAAGCGGAAGGGACGGCGCGCTGGCCATGATAATCTCCAAAAAACGCGTTCACGCGAGCCCCCCGGCCGCGTGTCGTGGCCTCGTGTCTATGGGGCCAGGGCCTTATGCGCAAGCGACGAGCTTGCCCGGATTGAACAGGCCGTGCGGATCGAGCGCCGTCTTGATGGCGCGGATCGCCGCGACCCGTTCGGGCGAGAGGCGGGCGAGTTCGTCGCGCTTCATCTGGCCGATGCCGTGTTCGGCCGAGATGGTGCCGCCCGCCGCCGTCACCAGGTCATGGACGAAGCGGGTGATGGTCGCGGCCTGTTCGGCATAGAAACGGTCGCGGTCGGTGCCGGGCGCGGCGCGGACATGGAAATGGATATTGCCGTCCCCCAGATGCCCGAAGCCCGAAGCATGGGTGCCGGTGAAGCGCGCGTCGCACGCCGCCGCCGCCTCGACCATGAAGCGCGGCATCGCCTCGACCGGGACCGCGATGTCGTGCTGCACCGCCGGGCCCAGCGCGCGCTCGGCATCGGACAGCGAGTGGCGGAGCAGCCAGAACGCCTCGCCCTGCGTGTCCGATGCGGCGATCACCGCATCGGCGACCACCCCGTCCTCCAGCGCGGCGGCGAGTTGCGCCTCCAGCATGGCGGCCGGATCGGCGGCGGGGTCGCCCGTCACCGCCTCGATCAGCACGTGCCAGGGATGCGGCCCGGCCAGTGGCGCGCGCGCGCCGGGGAGATGCGCGACGGCGGCGGCCAGGCTTTCGGCGGGCAGGATCTCGAAACTCTCGATCATGTCGGTCGCGGCCTGCAACCGGCGCAGCAGCGACAGGCCCGCCGCCGGATCGGACAACCCGACCCAGGCGGTCGCATGGCCCGCGATCGCCGGGGCCAGCCGCAGCGCGGCGGCGGTGACGATGCCCAGCGTCCCCTCCGCGCCGATCAGCAGCTGTCCCAGGTCATAGCCGCGATTGTCCTTCTTCAGCGCGGACAGCCCGTCATAGAGCGATCCGTCGGGCATCACCGCCTCCACCCCCAGCGTCAGCCCGCGCATCGTCCCGAAGCGCAAGACCTGCGTGCCGCCCGCATTGGTCGAGACGAGCCCGCCCACCGTCGCATTGCCCTTTGCCCCCAGGGTCAGCGGAAAGCGCCACCCTTGCGCCTCGGCGGCGTCGTGCAACTCGGCCAGGATCACCCCCGCCTCGGCGATCGCCATGCCCGCCTGCGCATCGATCCGGCGGATGCGGTTCATCCGGCGGGTCGACAGGATCAGCGCCGAGCCGTCCCCGGGCGGGGTCGCCCCGCCGACCATCGAGCTGTTCCCCCCCTGCGGTACCAGCGGCACCCGGTGTTCGACCGCCGCGCGCAGCACCGCCTGGACCTGCGCGGTATCGGCGGGGGCCAGGATCGCGGGGGCATGGCCGGAGAATCGCCGCCGCCAGTCGATCTCCCAGGGGGCGATCCGTTCGGGATCGGTGACGATCCCCTTGTCGCCCAGCAGGGGGCGAAGCGCGGCGATCATGGCGGTCTGGCTGGAATTCATGCCCCATCCGCTAAAACAGGTTCAGGAAGTGTTCAACGATCGCTGCTATGAGCGGGTCCCGCTGACATGCTGCGCCGCCCTTGGACACTTGCCGCCGCCACTCTGGCGACGCTGGTAACGCCCGCCTTGCTGGGGGCGGCCGATCCGTCATTGCCGCAAGGCCGCTTCGCCCAGGTCATGATCCGCGAGCGGGTCATCGTCCGGGTGCCGCGCACCCCGATGCGCGCGATGACGCCGACCCGGTGGAAGGAGCGCAAGGGCCCCCGCTGCATCCCCGCGCAACAGCTGGCGGGCGCGCTGCCCGGCGAGGAGGGGACGGTCGACATCGTCCTGGTGGGCGGCAACCGGGTGCGCGCCCATCTGTCGCGCGCCTGTCGGCAGATCGACTATTACGCCACCTTCTATATCCGCCCCGGTGCCGACGGCCAGATTTGCGCGCGACGCGATCCGATCCGGACGCGGGCGGGCGGCACCTGCGATATCCAGCGCTTCCGCGCCCTGACGCCGGCGCGCTGACCATCGCCATCCTGTCCGGCAAGCGGGTGATTCACGACCCGAACGCGGCAAAAACTTGACTTTTGCCGTCAAATCCGCAAGCGCCTACCCTTGCTGGGCGAGCGCGGGGCGATTCCCACTCCACGCCATATTCCGGAAAACTGCATGAGCTTTGCCGATCTCGGCCTCTCCGATGAACTCCTGAAGACGGTCCACGATGCCGGCTATACCGAGCCGACACCGATTCAGGCGTCCGCCATCCCCTCCGTCCTGATGATGCGCGACATCATCGGCATCGCACAGACGGGGACGGGCAAGACCGCTTCCTTCGTCCTACCGATGATCGACATCCTGGCGCATGGGCGCAGCCGCGCACGCATGCCGCGCAGCCTGATCCTGGAGCCGACGCGCGAACTCGCCGCGCAGGTGGCCGAGAATTTCGAGAAATACGGGGCCAACCACAAGCTCTCCATGGCGCTGCTGATCGGCGGCGTGTCGATGGGCGACCAGATCAAGGCGCTGGAAAAGGGCGTCGACGTGCTGATCGCGACGCCGGGCCGGTTGATGGACCTGTTCCAGCGCGGCAACATCCTGCTGACCGGCTGTTCGATGCTGGTCATCGACGAGGCGGACCGGATGCTCGACATGGGGTTCATCCCCGATATCGAGGAAATCTGCACCAAGCTGCCCAAGCAGCGCCAGACCCTGCTCTTCTCCGCGACGATGCCGCCGCCGATCAAGAAGCTGGCCGACAAGTTCCTGGAAAGCCCCAAGACGATCGAGGTCGCGCGTCCCGCCTCGACCAACATCAACATCGCGCAGTTCGTGGTGCCGGTCGCGCCCCAGTCGTTCGAGAAGCGCAAGCGGCTGCGCCAGCTGCTGGGCCAGGAGGAGGTTCGCACCGCGATCATCTTCTGCAACCGCAAGACGACGGTGCGCGAGCTGAACAAGTCGCTCAAGCAGCATGGCTTCCGCTCGGGCGAGATCCACGGCGACATGGAACAGCCGCAGCGGCTGGCCGAGCTGGAACTGTTCAAGCGGGGCGAGATCAACATCCTCGTCGCCTCCGACGTCGCGGCGCGCGGGCTGGACATCAAGGGCGTCAGCCATGTGTTCAACTTCGACGCGCCCTGGCATCCGGACGATTATGTCCACCGCATCGGCCGCACGGGTCGCGGCGGCGCGACCGGCACCGCCTATACCTTCGTCGCGCCCGACGATGCCGAGAATCTCGAGAATATCGAGAAGCTGACCGGCCAGACCATCGACCGCCTGGAACTGCCCGCCCCCGTCGAGGAGGAGCGCCCCGGTCGCCGTCCGCGTCGCGAGCGCGGCCAGCGCGCCGCCGAGACGCCGGTCGAGGCCACCCCCGCCCCCGAGCCGGTCGAGGAGGCGCCGCGCGCCCGTCCGGCCCGCGCGACCCGCGAGCCGGAGCCCCGGCAGGAGCAGCCCCGGTTCCAGGATGCGCGGCCGCCGCGTGGCGACGACCGGCGTCGCGACCGCCGCCGCTCCAATGCCGACGAGGCGCCCGATGACGGCGGCTGGAACGGCCCGATCCCGGACTTCCTGAAAGTCTCGTTCGGGATCTGATCCCATGTCGCTCGACATCATCAGCTTCGTCGAACCGGAACCCGCGAGCATCGCCAGCCCGTGCGTGCTGGTCTGCACGATGGACAAGGCGACGGGCTGGTGCCTGGGCTGCGCGCGGACGATCCGCGAAATCTCGAACTGGAGCGCCAAGCCGCCCGAGGAACGCCGCGCGATCCTGGCCGCCCTGCCTGCGCGCAAGGCGGAGCTGGCGGCGAAGCAGGGCTGAGGGGTGGCGGGCCGTGCGCCGCGCCCCCTACCCCACCGCCCGTTCAGCCTGAGCGAAGTCGAAGGCCACGCTAAACCGCCGCCCCGCGCTTCTGGCGGCGTGATTCCCTTGGCCTTCGACTTCGCTCAGGCTGAACGGCGCGTCGGAATTGCCGCCCCCTATCGCCCCACGAACCGTCCGGGTCGGCGTTCGCTGACCGCGCGTACCCCTTCGGCGAAATCCTCGGTCCGCATCAGCCTGGCCTGCTCGGCGAGTTCATAGTCGGTCGCCGCCTCGACCAGCGCGCGCAGGTCGCCGCGCAGCGTCCGGCGGGTCGATGCCACCGCCAGCGGTGCGCCCGCCGCGATCTCCCGGGCCAGCGCCAGGGCCGTCTCGTCCAGCCGGCCGGGCGGCACCAGCTGGTCGACCAGCCCCCAGCGTTCGGCCTCATCCCCCCGGATGCGCCGCCCGGTGAGCAGCATCATCGCCGCGCGCTGCCGCCCGATCACGCGCTCCAGCACCGCCGAGATGCCGAAGCCGGGATGCAGCCCCAACGCGACGAAATTGGCCACGAACCGCGCCTCGGGACTGGCGACCCGAAAATCGGCGACCAGTGCCAGCCCCAGCCCTGCGCCCACCGCCGCCCCCTGCACCGCCGCCACGACCGGCGTGGCGACCCCGAACAGACGCGCCGCCGCGACATAGAAGGGGCTGCGCGCGCCCGGCGACAAAGGCTCCGCCACCGGGTTGGCGTTCACCAGGTCGGCCCCGGCGCAGAAGACCCGACCTTCGGATCGAAGAAGGATCGCCCGGATATCGGGATCGCGATCCGCCGAATCGAACGCATTGCCCAATTCGGAAATGGTTCCCAGCCCCAGATGATTATGTGGCGGATTCCGTAGCGTCAGGACCGCCACCGCCGCGTCACGCCGAAATTCAACTGTCATGCCGCCCTCTTAGCGCGGTTTCCACGCGAACGGCCAGCACCATACCCGTTGCTCGAAAGACACAGGATCACCGCTTTAACCCAGGGTCCATCGACAGGGGCTTGAGCGGGCGACCAAGACAGGATTAAGAGCCGTTCATGTCAGAATGACCGGCCGAAAACAGGTCGGCATCAGGCATCGGAAGCCGCAAGGCTTCGTGCCGGGAGAGGATGCCGGGCGGCTCGGTGGCGAGCCGCCCTTTCCCTTTTTCGCGATCATCCCATCGCCGATGCGCCCGCCCGGATCGGGCAGGGCCCGCCCCGTACCGATTCGGCGTCTCGGCCGCCCGACCGAGTAACCGGTTACATTTTTTTATTCGCATGGCTGGACGGGCATGCCCGTATGGGGCCGCCAGGCCGCCCCCATCATACTGTATCGCCGACATATTTCGCCCGGCACGGCGTCCGGGACGCCGGGGTCGGCCATACCCCCTCCTGCTCTTCCCCGTGAAGGGTCGTTCCGGCTAGGTTGCGGGCCATAACGACCGGGCCGGGTCCAGAACGGCACGGCACCAGAAAAGAAACAAGGAGAGACCATGTACGACCGCCGCGGCGTCCTGAATCTGGGCGGGCTGAGCCTCGCCGCCCTGATAACGGGATGTGCCGGGCCGCAGGGCCGGGTGAGCACGCCGCGCATCATTCCGCAGGTTCAACCCGACCTGATCCGCGATCTGCAGGAACGCACCTTCCGCTTCTTCTGGGAAACGACCGATGCCGAAACCGGCCTCGCCCCCGACCGCTGGCCGACGCCGTCCTTCGCCTCGATCGCGGCGGTGGGCTTTGCGCTGACCGCCTATCCGGTCGGCGTCGTCAATGGCTGGATCACCCGCG
This sequence comes from Sphingomonas sp. 1185, assembly GCF_040544655.1. Classification (NCBI taxonomy): domain Bacteria; kingdom Pseudomonadati; phylum Pseudomonadota; class Alphaproteobacteria; order Sphingomonadales; family Sphingomonadaceae; genus Sphingomonas; species Sphingomonas sp. 1185. The sequence continues at coordinate 46,759 of NZ_JBEPKL010000021.1, read as the reverse complement.
AAGAGGCGCGGCTTCGCACGCTGATCACGCTGCAATTCTTCGCCGATGCCCCGCAGGGGCCCGGCGAGACCGGGTTCAGCGGCTATAAGGGCTTCTTCTACCATTTCCTGGGTGTCACCAAGGGACAGCGCTTCGCCCGGTGCGAGCTGTCGACGGTCGACACCGCGCTGCTGCTGGGCGGCGTGCTGTTCGCGCAAAGCTGGTTCGATGGCGATCATCCCGACGAGGTCCGCATCCGCGCGCTCGCCGACCGGATCTACGGCGCGGTCGACTGGACCTGGATCACCCCGCGCGCGCCCCTGTTGTCGATGGGCTGGCACCCGGAGACGGGGTTCATCAAGTCCGACTGGGACGCCTATAATGAGGGGATGCTGCTCTATCTGCTGGCGCTGGGCTCCCCCACCCATCCGCTGCCGGAGGGGACGTGGCAGGCCTGGTCCAGCCGGTTCGAGCCGAGCTGGTCGGATCGCTGGGGCCAGCCGCATCTCCACTTCGCGCCGCTGTTCGGCCACCAGTACAGCCATGTCTGGGTCGATTTCAAAGGCATCCGCGACGGCTATATGGCGGGCAAGGGCATCGACTATTTCGAGAACAGCCGCCGGGCCGCCTATGCCCAGCAACGCTATGCCATCGAGAATCCGGGCCGTTGGCGCGGCTATGGCGCGGATATCTGGGGGCTGACCGCGTGCGACGGGCCGGGCGACTTCATCCAGACGATCGACGGGCTGCCGCGCGAATTCTACAGCTATTCGGCGCGCGGACCGGGCGAGCGCGACGACGGCACGCTGGCGCCCACGGCCGCCGCCGCGTCCATCCCCTTCGCTCCCGATATCGCGATTCCGGCGGTGCAGGCGATGCACGACCGCTATGGCCAGGGCATCTACGGCAAATACGGCTTTCTCGATGCGTTCAACCCGACGCTGACCAACCCGCCCGAGCCGTTGAAACATGGCGAGATCGTCCCCGGCATCGGCTGGGTCGACAAGGATTATCTGGGCATCGACCAGGGCCCGATCGTCGCGATGATCGAGAATCACCGCACCGGCCTGATCTGGAAGACGATGCGACGGAACCCGCACCTGCGGCGCGGATTGCAAAGGGCGGGATTCACCGGCGGCTGGCTGAACGGATAGGGACGGCCGCGCGATTTGGGAGGCGGCCATGACCGACACCATCCTGATTACCGGCGCATCGGCCGGGCTGGGCGCGGATTTCGCTCGCGCGCTGGCGAAAAAGCCGGTGACCTTGGTCCTGACCGCCCGGCGCACCGACCGGCTGGCCGCGCTGGCGCAGGATCTGGGGCAGCGACCGGGGGTGGAGATACATGTCGTCTCCGCCGATCTGGGACGGCCGGAGGGGGTGAAGACCTTGCTCGACGGGGTGGCGGATCGCGGCCTGCATATCGATACGCTGATCAACAATGCCGGTTATGGCGCGCTGGGCCCTTTCGCGGACGGCGATCTGGCGACGCAGCTGGGGATGATCGACCTGAATGCCCGTGCGCTCGTCGCGCTGACCCATGCGCTGCTGCCCCCGATGCTGGCGCGCGGGCGGGGGGCGGTGCTGAACGTCGCGTCCACCGCCGCCTTTCAACCGGGGCCCTATATGGCGGTCTATTATGCCAGCAAGGCGTTCGTGCTGCACTTCTCCGAGGCGCTGCACGAAGAAGTGAAGGGGCGCGGCGTGACCGTCACCGCGCTGTGTCCGGGGCCGACCAGGACCGAGTTCGCCGATGTCGCGGGCATGGCTCAGACGCCGCTGTTCGAACGCTTTGCGGGCACGTCGGACCAGGTGGTACGCGACGGGCTGGATGCGCTCGGCCGGGGCCAGGCGGTGATGGTGTCGGGGCTGCTCAACCGGCTGACCGCCGCCAGCACGCGGGTGGCGCCGCGCGGGGTGCTGCGGCGCGCGGTCGCGAAATTGCAGAGCGGGCGGCGGTGAGCCGACTTATTCGGCGGTAACGGGCGTCCGGCTCCCCCGCACGCTGTCAAAGGCATAGAGCGCGCACCCCGCCCAGATCAGCACGAAGGTGACGATGTGCATGGGCTTGAGCGGCTCGCCGAACAGCAGCACCGCCTGCGCGAATTGCAGCGTCGGGGCGAGATATTGCAGCAGCCCCAGGGTCGAATAGCGAAGCCGCCGCGCCGCCGCCGCGAACATCAGCAGCGGCGCCGCGGTCACCGCCCCCGCCAGGATCAGCAGCATGTCGAGATGCCGGTCCACCCCGAACGCCGCCGTGCCCGCGGCGCTGGCCTGCACCAGCACCGCCAGCGCGGGCGCCGCCAGCAACAGCGTCTCGACCGTCAGGCCGCCCAGCGCGTCGATCGCGGCGACCTTGCGGACCAGGCCATAGAATCCGAACGACAATGCCAGCGCCAGCGATATCCAGATCGCCCCGCCCCCGCTGATCGCCAGCACCGCCACGCCGAGCGCGGCGATGCCGACCGCCACCGCCTGTCCCCGGCGGATCCGCTCGCCCAGCAGCACGACGCCCAGCGCGACGTTGATCAGCGGGTTGATGAAATAGCCCAGGCTCGCCTCGAGCACATGGTTGTTCTGGACCGACCAGATATAGACCAGCCAGTTCACCGCGATCAGCGCGGCGCTGGCGCAGAGCAGCAACAGGGTACGCCCGCGCGCCGCCGCGAGGATCGCCCGCCCCCGCCGCGCGACCAGCACGACCAGCGCCAGCAGCAACAGCGACCACAGGATGCGATGGGCCAGCACCTGAAGCGCGGGCACGCCCTTCAACAGCTTGAGATAGAGCGGCAATATGCCCCAGCTGATATAGGCCCCGATGCCGAGCATCAGGCCGGTGCGGGCGTTATGGTCGGTCGTCATGCCGCCCCTGTTCCACGGCGGGGGCGCGGTTGGCAAGGCTTGGTCGGCGCGCGCCCCTGGCGTCCGCCCGTCCGCGAGGACAAGGCGGGTGGCCGGTGAATGGGGTCATGCGAGGCCTTCGACTTCGCTCAGGCGGAACGGAGGTGGGGAATAATTACCGACAGCCGTTCACGCTGAGCGAAGTCGAAGCGCACGCCCTCACCCCGGATCGACCCTCAATCCGCGAACAGCATCACCGGCGTCTCCAGCAACCGCTTCAACGCCTGGACATAGCTCGCCGCGTCATAGCCATCGACGACGCGGTGATCGCAACTGATCGACAGGTTCATCAGCTTGGCGCGCGCGATCGTCTCGCCGCCGCGTCCGTCGGGGCGGAAGACCGGCCGCTCGACGATACGGTTGGGACCGATGATCGCCACCTCGGGCCGGTTGATGACCGGCGTCGTCGCGATCCCGCCGAGCGGCCCGAGCGAAGTCAGCGTGATGGTGCCGCCGCCCATGTCGCCCCCGGCGATGCTGCCGGTGCGCGCCGCATCGGCCAGCCGCGCGATCTCGGTCGCCAGCTGCCAGACATTACGGCTCTCGGCGTTTCGGATGACGGGGACCATCAGCCCGGCGGGGGTCTGGGTGGCCATGCCCATATGCACCGCGCCCGATCGGGTCACGACGCCCGCCTCGTCGTCATAGCGCGCATTCAGCATCGGGAAGTCGGGCAGCGTCTTGCAGATCGCGACGATCAGCAACGGCAGCAGCGTCAGCTTGGGCCGGTTGCCGCGCCCCGCATTCAGTTGCGCGCGGGTGTCCTCCAGCGCGGTGACGTCGATTTCCTCGACATAGGTGAAATGCGGGATGGCGCGCTTGGAGGCGGCCATGTTCTCGGCGATGCGGCGGCGCATGCCGATGACGCGGACCTGCTCGTCGGCGCGGGGGGTGCGGGCGGGGGTGTAGCCCTGCCCCGAACCGTAGCGCAGGAAGGCGTCGAGATCCGAATGGCGGACGCGGTCGCCCTCGGCGGGCTTCACGCCCGACAGGTCGATGCCCAGATCCTGCGCCCGCGCACGGACGGCGGGCGAGGCCAGCACCTTCTTCTGCTCCCTCTCCCCTTGTGGGAGAGGGTCGGGGTGAGGGGAAGCCACGGGGGTTTCGGCTTGCGGCGCCCCCTCACCCCGGCCCTCTCCCACAGGGGGAGAGGGAGTTTGCGCTTCTTCGACGCCGGGGTTCTCGGCTTGGAGCACCGCCTCTTCCGTCGCGGGCGACGCGTCCTCGACCACGTCCGTCTCGATCACCATCAGCGCCGATCCGATCGGCACCTGATCGCCGACCTCACCCGCCAGCTCGACCACCGTGCCCGACACCGGCGATTCCATCTCGACCGTCGCCTTGTCGGTCATCATGTCGGCGACCGACTGATCCTCCTCGACCCGGTCGCCGAGTTGCACGTGCCAGGCGACGATCTCGGCCTCGGAGATGCCTTCGCCGATATCGGGCAGGCGGAAGGTGAAACGGGCCATGTCAGGCGTCCTTCAACAAGGTCTTGAGCGCCTGGCCGATACGGACCGGGCCGGGGAAATAGGCCCATTCCAGGCTGTGCGGATAGGGCGTGTCGAAGCCGGTCACGCGCGCGATCGGCGCTTCGAGGTGATAGAAGCAGCGTTCCTGGACCAGAGCGGAAAGCTCCGCGCCGAAGCCCCCCGTCCGCGTCGCCTCGTGCACGATCATGCAGCGGCCGGTCTTCTTCACCGATTCCTCGATCGCTTCGATGTCGAGCGGGATCAGCGTGCGCAGGTCGAGGATCTCGGCATCGACGCCCATCTCCGCGACCACGGCGGCGCAGACATGGACCATCGTGCCATAGCAGAGGATCGTCACCGCCTCGCCCGCGCGCACCGTCGCCGCCTTGCCCAGCGGGATGCGGTAATAGCCGGTCGGCACCGCGCCGCCGGGATGCTTGGACCAATTCTCCGCCGGGCGATCCCAATGGCCATTGAACGGGCCGTTATAGATGCGCTTGGGCTCGAAGAAGAGGACGGGGTCATTGTCCTCGATCGCGGCGATCAACAGGCCCTTGGCATCGTACGGCGTCGCCGGGATCACCGTCTTGATGCCCGAGACATGGGTAAAGATGCCCTCCGGCGACTGGCTGTGCGTCTGCCCGCCGAAGATGCCGCCGCCAAAGGGGGAGCGGACCGTGATCGGCGCGGTGAACTCCCCCGCCGAGCGATAGCGCAGCCGCGCCGCCTCGCTGACCAACTGGTCGAGCGCGGGGTAGATATAGTCGGCGAACTGAATCTCGGGCACCGGACGCAGGCCATAGGCGCCCATGCCGACCGCGACGCCGATGATGCCGCATTCGGTGATCGGCGTGTCGAAGACGCGGGTCTTGCCGTATTTCTTCTGGAGGCCCGCGGTCGCGCGGAAGACGCCGCCGAAATAGCCGACATCCTCCCCCATCACGACCACATCCGGGTCGCGCGCCATGACCACGTCCATGGCGGAGTTGATCGCCTGGATCATGTTCATGCGGGTGGTTTCGCCCGCCTGTTCGAAAGTCTCGGTCATGGTGTCGCTCACTGTCCCTCTCCCTTTGGGAGAGGGAAGGAGGCGCATAGCGCCGGGAGGGTGAGGGTGGGACGTAGGGCGAGGATACCCTCACCCTCCCACTCGGCGGTGCCGAGCGGGCCCCTCCCTCTCCCGATGGGAGAGGGGAAATTCACTTGCGCGCCCATGGCCGTCCGCTCGCCTCTTCCTCGTCGAGCATCTGCTGGCGCTGCTCGCGCAAATGCCAGGGCATCTCCTCGAACACGCCGTCGAACAGGCTGTCGAGCGGCTGGTGCAGGCCGTGGCCGAGAATCCCGTTCGCCTCGGCCGCCTTTTGCGCGGCGCGGACTTCCTCGGCGACCTCGCGGTCCTGGGTCGCGTGGCGCTCTTCGTCCCACTCGCCCAGCGCGATCAGGTGATCCTTCAACCGCCGGATCGGATCGCCCAGCGGCCACGCCGTCGGCTCGCCCGCCGAGCGATATTGGGTCGGATCGTCCGAGGTCGAATGGCCCTCGGTGCGATAGGTGAAATGCTCGATCAGCGTCGCGCCCTGATTGGTCCGCGCGCGCTCGGCGGCCCATTGGGTGGCGGCATAGACCGCGAGCGCGTCGTTGCCGTCGACCCGCAGCCCCGCAATGCCATAGCCGATCGCGCGCGCAGCAAAGGTCGTCGCCTCCGCCCCCGCGAACCCGGAAAAGCTGGAGATCGCCCATTGGTTGTTGACGACGTTCATCACGACCGGCGCGCGATAGACGGCGGCGAAGGTGCAGGCCGAATGGAAGTCGCCCTCCGCCGTCGAGCCCTCGCCGCACCAGACGGCGGCGATGCGCGTATCGCCCTTGGCGGCGGAGGCCATCGCCCAACCGACGGCCTGCGGATATTGGGTGGTGAGGTTGCCGGAGATCGAGAAGAAACCCGCTTCCTTGGCGGAATACATGATGGGCAGCTGCTTGCCGCCCAGCCGGTCCGCGCTGTTGGAATAGATCTGGTTCATCATGTCGACCAGCGGCCAGTCGCGCGCGATCAACAGCCCCTGCTGGCGATAGGAGGGGAAGCACATATCCTCATAATCGAGCGCATGGGCGGCGGCGACCGCGACCGCCTCCTCGCCCAGCGCCTTCATATAGAAGCTGGTCTTGCCTTGGCGCTGTGCGCGGAACATGCGCTCGTCGAAGGCGCGGAGCAGGACCATGTGGCGCAGCATACGGCGCAAGGCATCGGGGGAAAGCCGGGGGTCCCAGGGACCGACCGCTCGGCCTTCGTCATCCAGCACGCGGACCAGCGTATAGGCAAGTTCGTGGAAGCTGTCGGCGGGCGCGGCGGTGTCCGGGCGGCGTTGCGCACCGGCGGGGGGAACCTCGACACCGGCGAAGTCGACCGCGTCGCCCGGCCGGAACTTTGCCTCGGGGACATGCAGTCGCAACGGGGCCAGGTTGGCGCGCGAAATGGCTTCCGGCGGCACGGCCATGCTCTCTCCTCAACGCTTCGCCCGATTCCATCGGGTCGTTGCTATCTTTCAACCCGATGGAATTTTATTTCAAGCGCCTTTTGTGGTGGCTCAACGGGTTGCAGGCAGGATATGGCGAAGGACCCAGCCACAAGCGCCGTCATCCCAGCGCAGGCTGGGATCTTTGGCAAGGATCGTCGTCATCCGCAAAAGGCCCCAGCCTGCGCTGGGGCGACGGGTTGCGCTATTGGTCGGTGATCGCCGCTTCGAACGGCACCACCGGATGCGGCGCTTCGTCATAGAAATTGACCACCGGCGCGTCGGCCCAGGCATAGCGGACGCGGACATCGCCGGGCCTGGCATCGGCCAGCCGCACCTCCGACCCGTTCACCGTCGCATCGGCATAGCGACAGGCGGTGGCGCCACACAGCTCGAACCCGATCGGCGCCGCCGCGCTCCAGGCGTGGAGCGCACCCTGCACGCCGGTAAAGCGCAGCACCACCTCGCTTTGGCCCCGCGTCACCGAGGCGATCATCGGCCCGGAGGCCTTGGCGCGGTCGCCCGCCTCCAGATGCGTCTGCGCAAAGACCAGCCGCTTGGCCAGCTCGTTCTTGTCGGCGGGGTGGATGTCGTTGCGCACGCCGATATCGACCGTCGTGGCCAGCGCGCTGTGCGGATCGCGCAGCACCGCCAGACGCTGCGTCTCGCGCAGCGCCGCCCAGCCGCTATCCTCGATCCGGACCGGCGGCGCGCCGTAATTGGCGAGCTGCACGATCAGGAAGGGCAGCGCCGGATCGCCGAACTGCCGCCGCCAGCCCGCCATCAGGAGCGCCAGCCGGTCGCCATAATCAGCGCGCCCCACATCCGATTCGCCCTGATACCAGGCGACACCCTTCAGCCCGATCGGCCCCAGCGGCGCGATCATGCCGTTATAGAGCGTACCGATCCCCGCATGGCTTTCCCAGGGGCTGCGCGGATAGCTCTGGTCGTCGCGCTTATAGACCGAATAGCGCCAGCCGGTGCCGAGCGGGATCGGCGCTCCCCCGGCGGGGGTGAAGCGGATCTGGTCGACCGGGCCGAACATGCCGCCCGGCCCATAGCCGTCGCCCAGCCCCACGACGATCTCGTTGCGCCCCTTCCGAAGCGCCGCGCGGGGCACGGTGTAGCGGCGCCAGTCGCCCCAGCCGAAGGTCGCGCCCACGACCACCCCGTTGACCCACACCGTGTCCATCTCGTCGATCCCGGCCAGCTCGACCACGCCGTCGCCGGTCGGGGCCTGGGCCAGGTCGAAGCTCTGCCGGAACCAGACCAGCCCGTTATAATCGGCCAGCGCGGGCACGCCCCAATCCTCCCACGGGCCGAATTTGGGCACCTGGGTCCAGTTCAGGCGGTCGGGCGCGTTCCAGGGCTCCTGCCCCGCCCTGGTCCCGCTGGCCTTGCGCCACCACTCGCCCCAGCGGCCGCCGAAGGCGCGGAGCCCGGCGGCATGGTCGCGCGCATAGAGCGCCAGAAGGTCGACATCGGCGGCCAGCCCCGGCAGCTTGCGCGCATCGATGCCGGGGATCCACGGAATGATCTTGGTCCCGCCCCAGCTCGAATCGATCGCGCCCATCGGCACCCTGGACTTCGCCGCGAGATCCTTGACCATCAGATAGCAGGCGGCGGAAAAATCGGCGACGCTGGCGGGTGCGGCGGCGGCCCAGACCGGGCGCTTCTCCAGCGCCTCCTCGGGCGACAGGCCGACATGATGCGCGATGTCGAGCAGGCGGATGCGGTCGTCGGCCGCGCCCTTGACCAGCATCTCGCCGTTCAGCGCCTGCTTGGTCGGATATTCCATGTTCGACTGGCCCGAGCACAGCCAGACATCGCCGATCAGCAGATCGTCCATCGCATCGGTCGCGCCGTCCTGGCCGGTTGCGGTCAGGATCAGCGCCGCGCCGCCCGCCGCCATTGCGGGCAGGGTCGCGCGCCAGCGCCCCTGGCGGTCGGCGGTGGCATCGGCGCTGTTGCCGCCCAGCGTGACCTTCACCCGCTCGCCCGCGTCCGCCGTCCCCTCGACGATGATCGGGCGGTCGCGTTGCAGGACGGCATGCGCGCTCATCGGGGTCAGGATGCGCGGCCGTGCCTCGGCCAGGACCGGCCAGGCGGTTGCCGCCCCCAGAGCCAGCGCCAGAATCGCCCGCCGCCCGGCGCCAGACCGTGATTGCCCTTCGCGCATCGTCATCCCTCTCCTGTCCCGTCGGGCCGCCGGTTCGCGGCCATCGGATTCCGGCGGGAGCGTAGGAACGGGCAAATGATAACGCTATCGCAAAAGACGTTACCGGCCGTGCCCTGCCGTGAAGGACAGGGTGGCGTGAACCGGGAAATGATCCGACGGATAGGTCGCGCCCCGGTGCCAGCGGTCGGTCGCGATATGGTCCGCGCGAAAGCCGCGCAGGAACAGATAGTCCATCCGCCGGTCGGGCGTGCCGGTAAAGTCGTGGAAGGTCATCTCTGGCCCTTCGCGCCCGGTGGCGCTGGTCCAGGCATCGGTCATCGCCCCCGCCAGCGTGCGATAGGCGGCGCTGTCGGGCCGGGCGTTCATGTCGCCCGCCAGCACCACCGGCAAACCCTGCGCCAGCACGGGCAGCCGCGACAGGATCAGCCTGGCGGCACGGTCGCGCGCCTCGGCATCCTCGTCGCGGTGCGGCAGATGCGTGTCGACGAACAGGAAGCGGCGGCGCTCCGCCCCCTTCGTCTCGAACACGCCCCAATTCGCCATGCGCGGCAGGTCGGTGCCCCAGCTCCGGCTGCCCACCATGTCGGGCGTGTCCGACAGCCAGAAGTCGCCATGCCGGATCAGGGTCAGCCGGTCGGGGCGATAGAAGATGCCCATATGCTCGTCGTCATGCCCCCCGCGCCGGTCGCGCCCGAACCAGCGATAGCCGGGCAGCGCGCGGGTCAGGTCGTCGCCCTGCCGCTGGAGCAGTTCCTGCGTCCCGATCAGGTCGGGCGCGGCGCGGCGGATGAGCTCGACCATCACCGGCCGCCGCACCGCCCAGCGCTCCGCCCCCTCGTCCGAGGCGTAGCGGACGTTGAACGTCATGACCTTGAGCGGCCGTGCCCAGCCGCTCAGCGGGGCGAGCGCTGCGGCCAGCGCCGCCGCATGGGAGATGATTCGCCAGAATCCGGTCATTTCATGATCCTCAATCGCCAAGGCCGCCCGGAAGTTGCCCGAGTCCCGACCGTCATGCCGCAGGCGCATGACAGCGCGGCATGTCAGCGGCGTGACAGGTAGCGGTATCCCTTCATCACTTCATGATTGAGAGTTATTAGCATTATCGATATGGCGCGCCCGAAATCGATTTATGTGGGGGCTTGTGATGATGTCGAAGGCGATGGGACGCGCCATGGTGCTGGCCGGGGCGATGATGGCCCAGGGCGTTCAGGCGCAGACCGCGTCGGCACTGCGGGGCGATGGGGCGGTACGCGACGATACGACGGACCGCACCGATATCGTCGTCACCGGCCTGCGCGACGCCAATGCCAGCATCACCGGCACCGACGCGTCGCCCGCCCGCTATCCCCAGAGCCTGCGCGTCATCGACCGCGCGCTGATCGACCGGCTCGGCGCGACGCGGCTGGACGACACGATCGACCTGGCGGGCGGGGTCGCGCGGCAGAACGACTTTGGCGGGCTGTGGGACAAATATTCGATCCGTGGCTTTGCGGGGAACGAGAATAGCGGCCCCGACATCCTCATCAACCGGTTCAACAGCAATCTGGGCTTCAACGCGCCGGTCGACACCGCCACGGTCGAGCGGTTCGAATTCCTGAAGGGCGCCGCCGCCGCGCTGTCGGGGCTGGGCGAGCCCGGCGGTTCGCTCAACATCGTCACCAAGACGCCGACCACGACGCGCCAGGGCGAAACGTCGCTCAGCTATGGCAGCTGGAACCGGCTGCGCGCGACCGGCGACATCAGCGGCCCCGTGACCGATACGCTGGCCGCGCGGCTGATCGGCGTGTCGGAACAGGGCGACAGCTTCCGCCAGTTCGTCCACACCGACCGGCTGCTGCTCGCCCCCTCGGTCTCGTTCACCCCGAGCCAGGATTTGCGGTTCCTCTATCAGGCCGAGTTCATGCGCAACCGCGCGCCGATCGATCGCGGCGTGGCGGCGATCAAGGGCAATGCGCGCGCGATGGACCGCAGCACCTTTCTGGGCGAGCCCGCCGATGGCCGGATGACCCAGCGGATGCTGTGGCAGCAGGGCAGCGTCTTTGCCGCACTGTCCGACCGCGTCTCGCTGGAGGCCGGGCTGTCCAGCCGCGACGGCTTCCTGACCGGCTATGCGACCCAGCCCGATTTCGGCGCGCGCGGGGTGCAGGCCGATGGCCGGACGATCGGACGGTCGCGGCGCTTCCACGATTTCCGCTGGCAGGACCTGACCGCGCGGGCCGAGCTGACCGCGAAACTCGACTGGCTGGGCCTGTCGCACGAGCTGCGCATCGGGGCCGACCGGGTGCGCCACGGCATGGATTTCCGCATGGACCAGGCGCGCGGGCGGCCGGGTGCGCCGATCCTGACCATCGACGCCTTCGCCCCCGTCTATGGCCAGCCCCTGCCCGTGCCGACCGCGTTCCAGAACCGCCACCACTCCTTCCGCAGCGAGAGCATCTATGCGCAGGACCTGATCCGCTTCGGCGATTTCACCGCGCTGATCGGCGCGCGCTGGAACAGCTTTCGCGAGACGATGGTGAACCATGTCCGCGGCGATCTGCGGCTGGATACGGTGGATCGCGGCATCACCCCGCGCGCCGCGCTGAGCTGGGCGGCCAGCCCGCGCTTCTCGTTGTTCACCAGCTGGGGCCAGTCGCTGCGCCTGAACCCGTCGGACGGGATCAGCAGCTTCGATGCCGAGCGTAGCGAGTCCACCGAGATCGGCGCGAAATATGCGCTGTTCGGCGGCGCGCTGACCGGCCAGACCGCGCTGTTCACCATGACCAAGCGCAATGTGCTGAACCCCAATGCCACCGACGTCTTCACCAAGACCCAGATCGGCCGCCAGCGGTCGCGCGGGGTCGAGACGGTGGCCGACCTGCGGCTGGCCAGCGGGCTGACCGGCACGGCGACCTACACCTACACCGACGCCACGGTGCGCAACGACAAGAACGCCGCGCTGATCGGCACCACGCTGTCCAATGTCCCGAAGCATCTCGCCGCGCTGGACCTGCATCAGCGGGTGGGGGCGGTGACGGTCGGCGGCGGCGTCACCCATGTCGGCGCGCGCAACGGCGACCCCTTCGCCAGCGGCTATCGCCTGCCCGCCTATACGATCGTGCGCGCCGATGCGACCTGGGCGGTGACGCCGCGCTTCGACGTGCGGCTCGACCTTGAGAATCTGTTCGACACCTATTATATCAGCAGCAGCTATGCCGATGTGTGGACGATGCCGGGTGCGCCCCGCAATGTGCGGGTGACGCTGCGCGGGCGGTTCTGAGGGCTCGTCGCCCCGGCCCGGACCGGGGCGATCCGCTCAGGCGTCGGCCCAGCGGCGCAGCAGATTGTGATAGACGCCGGTCAGCTCGACCACCGAGCGGTCCCCCTGCCCCTTCTCCGCGCCAACCCGCTGGATCGCGCGGTCGAGGTCGAACAGGATGCGCCGTTCGCCATCGTCGCGGACCATAGACTGGACCCACAGGAACGACGCGACGCGGCACCCGCGCGTCACCGGCTCGACCCGGTGCAGGCTGGAGGCGGGGTAGAGCACGGCATCGCCCGCGCCCAGCTTCACCCGCTGTTCGCCGAACAGATCCTCGACCACCAGTTCGCCGCCATCATAGGCGGCCGGGTCTTCGAGGAACAGCGTCAGCGACAGGTCGCTGCGCATGCGGAAATCGCTGCCGCGCTTCAGACGGACCGCATTGTCGACATGCACGTCGAACGCCTGCCCCCCGGCATAGCGGTTGAACAGCGGCGGATAGACCTTCAGCGGCAGCGCCGCCGCCACGAACAGCGGCGAGCGCCCCAGCGCGTCGAGGACCATCCGCCCCGCCTGGGTGGCGGCGGCGGAGTCCTCTGGCAGTTGCGCGTTGCGCTTGGCGAGCGCGGCCTGCGGGCCGGAGGTGGCGTTGCCGTCCGCCCATTCCCCCGCATCGACGATCGCGCGGACCTGCGCCACGCCGGCGGGGTCGAGGATATGGGGAATGGCGATCAGCATGACGGCAACGCTAGTCCGTTCAGAAGTTGGTGAACAGGCTGAGCGTCGCCTGCCGCCGATCGCCGGGCACCGCCCAGCCGCCGGTGACGACGCCGGTCGTCGCGTTCACATTGTTGCGCACGCCGGTCACATATTTCTCGTCGGTGAAGTTCTGGACGTTGAGCTGGAGCGTCCAGCGTTCGGCCAGCGTATAGGCCAGGAAGGCGCGGTGGATCAGATAATCCTCCGCCCGGTACTGGGTGCGATTGGCCGCGACCGGCACATTGGTCGCGAAGTCGCCCTGATAGGTCAGGCCATAGCCGACCTCCAGGCCAAAGGGCAGCTTGTAGGTGGTGAACAGGCTGCCCGAATGCTCGGGCGTCTGGATCAGCTGGCTATTCGCCTGCACATCGACCACGCCCGCCGCCTTGTCGCGGTTGGAGATGCTCTGCAACACCTTGCCGTCGAGATAGGTATAGTTGGCGAAGATCGTCCAGGCCGGGGTGATCGCCCCCGACAGGCCCAGCGCGATGCCATCCACCCGGCTGCGCCCGTCCAGCACCTGAAGCCCGGCGGGCAGCGCGGGATCGTTGGAGGGGACGCGGTAATTGGTGCGTTCGTTGCGGAAGACGGCGGCGGTCACCTCCAGATGACGGTCGAACAGCCCGGCCTTCACCCCCGCTTCGTAATTCTTCGCGGTTTCGGGCGCGACGGCGCACGGATTCGCGGCGGTCGCGGTCGAGGGCACGCCGCAGCCCAACCGCACGGTCGCGGACGAGGGGGTCTTGGCATTGCCATAGCCCGCATAGAGGCTGACATTCTCGACCGGGTGGAACACCCCGCCGACCCGCCAGGAGAATAGCCGCTCGCGGCTGACCTGCGGCTGGGCCTGGAGCGCGGTCAGCGGCGTCGTCCCCGGCGGCACCACCGCCAGCGGCAGGGCGCGGAAATTCGCCTCCTGATATTCGTACCGGACGCCGCCGTTCAGCTCGAAGAAGCGGTTCAGCTCCAGCGTGTCGAAGGCATAGACCGCCAGGTTGCGCGTCTCGCTGCGCGACTGGGCGGTCGTGGTCAGGTTGATCGGCCCGGTATAGTCGGTGTTCGGCGCGGCGATGGCGATCAGCGGCAGCGGCGAGACCGCGCTGCCATTGGCGTTGCGCAGCAGCGAGGCGGTGGTGATGCGGTAATTCTCCAGCGTCCCCGACAGGCCGACATTCAGGACATTGTGAAGGCCGCCCTTGGCCCCCGCCTCGTGCCGCACGTCGAACTGGTCGTACAGCATCTGGTTGCGCTGATCGCGCACATAGCCCCGCGGGCCGGACGGCAGATAATAGCCCGGCGGCACATTGGCGGGACAGGCCGCCCCCACGGTCGCGCCCGGCGTAGCGGTGATCGGTTGCCGCCCGGTCGAGGCGAGGCAGAAGGTCCCCTGTGGCGCGGAAGTGACGCTATATTGCGTGACCTGTTGCCAGCGGGTCAGGTTGCGCAGGCTGAGATGCGCATCGACCTGATGCCGGAAGGTCGCGGTGAACCGGTCGACGGTGATGTCCTGCCGGTCGAGATTGGCGATCCCGAAATAGGCGCTGCGGCTCGCGCCCGGCACGAAGCCGTCGACCAGCCCGTTGTCGAAATAAGGCACGCCGTACATCGGCGTGTTGCGATCCTCCTGATGGACATAGGCCAGCGTCAGGCTGGTCGGGCCGGTCATGCCGATCGTGACCGAGGGCGCGACGCCCCAGCGTTCCATCTTCTCGACGTCGCGGCCGGGTATGTCGTTATGGTGATAGGCCGCGTTCAGCCGCAGCGCGACCAGGTCGGAGGCGCGGACATTGCTGTCCACCGCGCCGCGATAATAATTGTCGGTGCCGACCGACCCCTGCATGATCGTCAGCGTCTCGGCCGTGGGCACCTTGGAGACGAGGTTGATCGTGCCGCCGACCGATCCCGATCCGTTGAAGACGCTGTTCGCGCCATTATAGACCTCAACCTGTTGCAGGTTGAACGGGTCGGTGCGGCTATATTGCGCGCTGTCGCGGACGCCGTCGATCGTGACGTCGTTGCTCGCCGAATAGCCGCGCAGGTTGATCGAGTCGCCATAGCCGCCGCCGCCTTCGCCCGCGCCAAAGGTGATGCCCGGAATCGTCTGGAGCACGTCGCGCAGCGTCTGGAGATTCTGTTTCCGGATCGTCTGCTCGCTGACCACGGTGATCGTCTGCGGCGTGTCGAGCAGCGGGGCGGTCGCCTTGGGGCTTTCCAGCACGGCGGCGCCGGTCGCACGCTGTCCGGTCACGACCACGTCGCGCTGCCCGGTAGCGTCCTGCGCATGGGTCGCGGCGGGATCGGCGCGGCGCGCATCCTCGGCGGCCGCGATCCCCGGTGCGGTCGCCAGAAAACCCACGCAGGACAAGGCGATGAAGGATTGTGACATGATGATTTCCCCTTTGCCCGCGCGCTATTGCTAAAGACTCGCATAGTCAACGCTATTGCAAGTGATTATCGCGTCTTGGCCCCGTGGGGTCGGGTGCCACTCTGACCAAATCGGTCGCTCTTTGGGACCGATGCGGCGGGGCCCGCGCGCCCAGCCGCGTCCCGCCAGACCGCAACCAAGCCTTTACCTGCTCTCGGTTAAGCGCGGTCCATGAGTGACGATGGGGACACGAATCGGTATATCCGGATCCGGGGAGATCAGGCGGAATTGGGCATGTTCGTTCATGCCGTGCACTGTTCCTGGATTCACAACCCGTTCTGGCGGCGCAGCTTTCTGCTGATCAGTCCGCAGGACCAGGCGCTGATTCACGAATCGGTGCCGCAGATCACCATCGACCTGGCCAAGGGGCGCGGGCTGAAGGCGATGGCCATGGCCGACAGCCGCGACCGCGACGATCCCGCCCCGCCCGCCGAGCCCCCCGCCGCCGCCGCGCCCGAGCCGGTCGTCGCGCTCCGCCCCCGGCGTCGCAAGCCGCCGACCGAGCTGGAGCGCGCCGCCGCCACCGCCGAACGCGCCATCGCCGCCGTCACCAGGCTGTTCGCCGAGGCCCGGCTGGGCCGCGCCATCCGCACCGCCGACCTGCTGCCCATGGTCGAGGAGATCGCCCATGCGACCAGCCATAACGGCGCCGCGCTGATCGCGGTCACCCGGCTGAAGGACAAGGACCAGTATACCTATATCCATTCGGTCGCGGTCGGTACGCTGATGATGGGGCTGGCCCGCCATCTGGGCATGGACGATGACGATGTCCGCGTCGCCGGGCTGGCCGGGATGCTGCACGACATCGGCAAGATGCAGGTCCCCGCCGAGATCGTCGACAAGCCCGGCCGCCTGACCGGCGAGGAGCTGGCGCAGATCCGGCTTCACCCCGGCCTGGGGCATCGCATGCTGCTCGACCTGGAGGATCTCGACCCGCGCATTCTCGACGTGTGCCTCCATCATCACGAGAAGATGGACGGCACCGGCTATCCCGACGGCTTGAAGGGCAAGGAGATCAGCCGCTTCGCCCGGCTGGCGGCGGTGTGCGACGTCTATGACGCGGTCACCTCGATCCGGTCCTACAAGCGCGCCTGGTCGCCGCACGAGGCGCTGGCCCAGATGCTGGAATGGGAGGGGCATTTCGACCCCGCGATGCTGCGCGCCTTCATCGCCTGTCTCGGCATCCAGCCCTTCGGCGCGCTGGTCCGGCTGCACTCCAACCGGCTGGGCATCGTGGTGCGCGAGGGCGAGAGCCCGACCACGCCGATCGTGCGCAGCTTCTTCGACGTGCCCGACCAGCAGACGCTGCCCGTCGAGGATGTCGCGACCAGCGGCGACCCGATCATCCGGGCGGAACGCGGCGAATATTGGTTCGGCGAAGGCTGGCCCACCCTGCAGGCCGAGATCATGGCGCAGGTCGCCGTGCCCGAGGCCCCGCGCCATCACCTGACCCGCGCCCGGATGTGAACCCCGGCGCTGGCGATCGCGCCGCCGCCTGATAGGATGGCGTTCCCGCTCACCACGTCGAAGACCCTATGATCATTCGCACCGCCACCCCGGACGATGCCGTGCCGATGAGCCGCGTCCTCCGCGAGATCATCGCTTTGACCGGCCGGGTACGCCCGCACGATCCGGCCTTTGCCTTGTCGCATTACATCACTGGACCCGAGGGGATACGGTGCAGCGTTGCGGTCGATGGCGATGGCGCGGTGCTGGGGTTTCAGTCGCTGAAACGCGCCGTCGCGGGCAATCCCTACGATGTGCCCGAGGGATGGGGCATCATCGGCACGCATATCAGTCCGCGCGCGCATCGTCGCGGTGTCGGCAAGGCATTGTTCGCCGTCAGCCGGGAGGCCGCGATCGCCGCAGGGCTGGACCGGGTCGATGCGTCGATCGGCGCGGACAATGCCGTTGGCCTTGGCTATTATGAGGCCATGGGCTTTCGCACCTGGCGCGAAGGGAACGGGATCATCCAGAAGATGCTGATCCTCGACTGACGCCCGGCACACGCGGGCAATGGCGGCCCGCCGCGCAATTCTGTATGGCGCACGGGATGATCCGCCTCAGTGAATTGAAACTGCCTCTCCATCATGCGGACGAGGCACTGCCCGCGGCCATTTGCCGCCGGTTGCGCGTGACCCCGCGCGACATGATCCGCTTCACCGTCGCCCGGCGCGGCCATGATGCGCGGGACAAGGGCAATATCCAGCTCGTCTATTCGGTCGACGTGAACCTGAAGAACGAGGCGGCGGTGCTCGAACGCTTTCGTCGCGACCGCGATGTGCAGCGGACCCCCGACACCCGCTATCACCTGCCGGCCGCGCCGCCGCCGGGTGCGAAGCGCCCCGTCGTCATCGGTGCGGGGCCGTGTGGCCTGTTCGCCGCGCTGGTGCTGGCGCAGGCGGGATACCGCCCGATCGTGCTGGAACGCGGCAAGGTGGTGCGCGAGCGGACGCAGGACACCTGGGGCCTGTGGCGGCGCAGCGTGCTGAACCCCGAATCCAACGTCCAATATGGCGAAGGCGGGGCGGGCACCTTTTCGGACGGCAAGCTCTACAGCCGGATCAAGGACCCGCGCCACCTGAACCGCAAGGTGCTGACCGAGTTCGTGAAGGCGGGTGCGCCGCCCGAGATCCTGACCGAGGCGCATCCGCATATCGGCACCTTCCGCCTGGTGACGATGGTCGAGAGCATGCGCGCGACCATCGAGGAGCTGGGCGGCGAATATCGCTTCTCCACCCGCGTCGACGGGCTGGACATCGAGACCGACGGATCGGGCGAGCGGCGGGTGCGCGGGCTGCATCTGAATGGCGGCGGCTATCTGGAGGCGGATCACGTCGTCCTGGCGATCGGGCACAGCGCGCGCGACAGCTTCGCGATGCTCCAGGCGGCGGGTGTCCATGTCGAGGCCAAGCCCTTTTCGATCGGCGTGCGGATCGAGCATCCGCAGGGCTGGATCGACCGCGCGCGCTTCGGCCACCAGGCGGGGCATCCGATCCTGGGCGCGGCCGAATATCACATCTCGCACCACTGCAAGAACGGGCGCACCGTCTACAGCTTCTGCATGTGCCCCGGCGGCACGGTGGTCGCCGCGACCAGCGAAGAGGGGCGCGTCGCGACCAACGGGATGAGCCAATATTCGCGCAACGAGCGCAACGCCAATTCGGGCTTCGTCGTCGCGATCGATCCGGAGCGCGACTTTCCCGGCGATCCGCTGGCGGGCCTCGCGCTGCAACGCCATTGGGAGGAGCGCGCCTATGTCGCGGGCGGCTCCAACTACAAGGCGCCCGCGCAGCGGGTGGGCGACTTCCTGGCGGGGCGCCCCTCGACCAGCCTGGGATCGGTCACCCCCTCCTATCGCCCCGGCGTCACCCCGACCGATCTGTCCGAATGCCTGCCCGACTTCGTGGTCGAGGCGATGCGCGAGGCGATCCCCGTCTTCGGCCGCCAGATCGCGGGCTATGACCATCCCGATGTGGTGATGACCGGCGTCGAGACGCGCACCTCCTCCCCCGTCCGCTTCACGCGCGGCGAGGACGGGCACAGCCTGAACACCCGCGGGCTGTTCCCGGCGGGCGAGGGCGCGGGCTATGCGGGCGGCATCCTGTCGGCGGCGGTCGACGGCATCAAGACGGCCGAGGCGGTCGCGCGCAGCATCGCGGCGTGAAGATCTTCTTCGACGGCGGGCTGCGTCCCACCGGCCTGGAATGGGCGGTGGTGATGGGCGGCCATGCCCATGTCGCGCGCATGGCCGGACCGGGCGACAGCATGGACGCCGAATGGCTGGCGCTGATCGCCGCGACCCGGCTGGCCCATGATGCGGGGCTGGCCGACGCGCTGCTGCTGGGCGACTCGCTTGCGGTCATCGGGCAGGCGAGCGGGCGCGTCCGGGTCCCGCCCGCCTATCGCGCGCATCACCGGCTGTGGTCCGAGCTGCCCCGCCCGCCGGGTCGCTTCCGGCTTCGCCACATAAGGCGGACCCAGAATCTGGCGGGCATCGCACTCGCCAAACCCTGGCTCTACCCACAGGCGCAGCGCGACGGCTGACCCGCCCGGCCTGTTGGCCGTCATTCGTGCGGTTCGGGATCGTCCACATAGCGGAACCAGCGGAAATCCGCATGGCGCCCGGTGCTCGCCATGTCCTGGCAGGCCATGCCGATAAAGGTACCGGTGAAATTGGGCAGCCCCTGCAACGTGGCCTCGTCCGACAACAGGCTGGCGTCGAACACCTCGGGCAGCCATCGCCACGCGCCCGCCCCCTCGGCCCGGAAGGCGAAGCGCAGCCAGTCGTGATCGACCGCGACACGCAGTTCGACCGGCCCCTCGGGCGCGGGGATCGGCGCGCTCAGCACGCTGCGCCCCTCGCCCACCGGCAGGACCGACAGGACCTGCACCTGCCGCTGCCCGGCATCGTCGGCGGTCAGGTGGAGGTAGAGATATTTGCTGCTGTTGTAATAGCAGACCAGCCCCGCCGCCTGCTGGAAATGCTCCGGCGTAAAGTCGACCAGCGTCTGCGCGTCGTAGCGGAACGCGGTCTGGCGACGCGCGACCAGCGACTGGGTGAAATGGCTGCCGATCGTCTCGCGCCCGTACAGGCGTAGATGGCCCGGCCTTGCGGTCAGGCTGAACAGATGGTCGGGATCGGGCGTGCGCAGCCATTGGAAGGCGGCGGGCAGATCGGGCGAGTCGAACGCGTCATGCGCCTCGATCCGTTCGGGGGCATCGACCACCGGCGGCTCCTCGGCACAGCGCAGCCAGCCGTCCGCGCCCCAGGCCATGCGCCGGATCGCCGTCTCGCGCCCCATCACGCAGCGGTCGCTCTGGGGCAGCGGCCGTCCGCAGAGATAGGCCATCCACGTCTCGCCCCCGGCCGTGTCGACCAGATCGCCGTGGCCGGTGCGCTGGAGCGGAGCGTCGGGCCTGTCGCGCATGGTCAGCACGGGGCCGTCGGGATGCGTCTCATAGGGGCCGAACAGGGCGCGCGACCGGGCCATCACCACGGCATGGCCGCGCTCGGTCCCCCCCTCGGCGACGAGCAGATGATACCAGCCGCCCCGCTTGTAGAGGTGCGGTCCCTCGGTGAAGCCGAGCGATGTCCCCTCGAAGATGACGCGCCGTTCGCCGATCAGGCGGCCGCTGGTCAGGTCCATTTGCTGCACCACGATGCCCGCGAAGCGCTTGCGGTCGGGGCGATGGTCCCACAGCATGTTGAGCAGCCAGCTGCGCCCGTCATCGTCATGGAACAGCGCGGGGTCGAAGCCGCTGCTGTTCAGATGGACCGCGTCCGTCCAGTCGCCGTCGATCCGCTCGCTCGACACCCAGTAATTGTGGAAATCGCGCAGCGACGCGCCCTTCGCGCCGTCGATGGTGGTGCGGCCATAGCGCTTTACGTCGGTGAAGATCAGGTGGAAGCGCCCGTCCTTGTAGCTGAGATCGGGCGCCCACACGCCGCAGCCATCGGGATTGCCGCGCATGTCGAGCTGGCCCGCGCGAACCAGCGGCCGAGCGACCAGCGTCCAGTTCACCAGATCGCGGCTGTGATGGATCTGAACGCCCGGATACCATTCGAAGGTCGAGGTCGCGATATAATAGTCCTCGCCAACCCGGACGATCGACGGATCGGGGTTGAAGCCGCGCAGGATGGGATTGATCGGGGTCATGCGGGTTTGCGCACCAGGGTCCAGAGGAGAGCCGCGCCCGCCAGATCGAGCAGGCCGAGCAGGATGAAGAAGGGCTGATAACCGACCTGATCGACCAGCGAGCCGAGCGTCAGGGTGAAGAGCAGCACGCCCAGATTGGCCGCCGTCCCCGACACGCCGGTCGCGGTCGCCACCTGATCCTGCGGGAACAGGTCGGAGCACAGGGTGATGACCGTCACCGACAGCGTCTGGTGCGCGAAACCGCCCAGGCACAGGAGCGCGACGGCGGCGACCGGGCTGGTCACGCTGCCCACGAACATAATGCCGGTCATCAGCACCGCGCCCAGCGTGAAGGCCCCGCGCCGCGCGTCGATCAGATTGACTCCGCGCCGCTGGAGGAAGGCGACCACGGCCGGCCCGAACAGGCACCCCAGATCGGCGGCGAGGAAGGGCAGCCAGGCGAACAGCGCGATCTGGGTCAGGTCGAAATGCCGCGCCTGCACCAGATAGAGCGGCATCCACAGCGACAGCATCCCCCAGACCGGATCGGCCAGGAAGCGCGCCGCCGCGATCGCCCAGAGGTTGCGACGGCCAAGCAATTCGCGCAACGGCGGGCGGCGGCGCTTCCTGGCGAGCGCGGCCTCCTGGCCCTCGACGATCAGCGTGCGCTCGCCCGGCGACAGCATTCGGTGCCGGGCGGGCGGCGCGTACCAGAACAGCCAGGCGACGACCCAGAGCAGCCCCAGCCCGCCCGCCACGAAAAAGGCCGCGCGCCAGCTATGGTGAAAGACCGCCCAGGCGACAAGCGGCGGGGCGAACACCGCGCCGAACGAGGCGCCGATCTGATAGAGGCCGCCCGCCAGCCCGCGCTCGCGCGCCGGAAACCATTCGGCGACGAGCTTCATGCCCGCGGGCTGCGCCGATCCCTCGACCAGCCCCAAGGCGCCGCGAAGCCCGGCGAACCCCATCCAGCCACTCGCAAAGCCATGCCCGATGGTGATGCACGACCAGACCGCGACGAACAGGGTGAAGCCGATCTTCAACCCGATCAGGTCGAGCAGATAGCCCGCCACCGGCTGGAACATGATGCCGAACTGGAACGCGCCGGTGATCCAGGAATATTGCTGCGCCGAGATATGCTGCTCGGTCATGATCGCGGGCGCGGCGACGCCCAGGATGCTGCGCGTCAGATAGTTGATGACCATCGCACCGACGAACAGCGCGATGATCGTCCAGCGGATATAGGGAAATCGCGTCACGCCGCGCCTTTCGATTGTATCGGGATTTTCGCCGACGGGACGCATCCCCGGCATTGACCTTCCCCCTTACGGCAAGGCACGGCGATGGAAGACGACCGGGGCGACAGGCCCCGCGACGACAGGATATTGGGCTTTTGACGCGTACCCGACAGCGCCCGCGCGGCGTGACGATCATCGATGTGGCCAAGGCGTCGGGCGTGTCGCCGATGACCGTGTCGCGCGTCATCAACGGCGATGCGGGGGTGCGCGACGAGGTGCGCGCGCATGTCCGCGAGATGATCGCCAAGCTGAACTACACCCCCAATCTGATGGCGCGCAGCCTGGTGACGGCGCGCGAGATCCGGATCGGCGTGATCTATTCCAACCCCAGCGCGGCGTTCATGAGCGAGCTGCTGGTCGGCGTGTTCGAGGACGCCTCGACCCGCGCGGCCCAGCTGTTCCTGCTGAAGGGCGAAAACGGCAAGCCGCCGTCGCGCGCGGCGATCGAGGGGCTGATCGCGCAGCGGATCGCGGGCGTGCTGCTGGCGCCGCCGCTGGGCGAGTCGGCGGCGGTGCGCGAGATCCTGCGCGAGGCGGGGCTGCCCGTCGCGGTAATCGGCGGCGTCGCGCCCGATGCGGTGTGCGTGGGCATCGACAATAATCGCGCCGCCTATGACATGACCCGCCATCTGATCGGGCTGGGCCACCGGCGGCTGGGCTTCGTGCTCGGCAATCCCGACCAGTCGGCCAGCATCGCGCGGCTTGCGGGCTTTCGGGCGGCAGTCGAGGAAGCGGGCGGGATCGAGACCCAGGTGGTGCAGGGCGATTACAGCTATGCCTCGGGCCTGGTCGCGGGCGAGACGCTGCTGGACGGTGCGACGCCGCCGACCGCGATCTTCGCCAGCAATGACGACATGGCCGCCGCGATCGTCTCGGTCGCGCATCGGCGGCATCTGGACGTGCCGGGCGACCTGACCGTGGCGGGCTTCGACGACAGCATCGCCGCGACGACGCTCTGGCCGCCGCTGACCACCGTCCACCAGCCGGTCCGCGCGCTGGCGGAGGCGGCGCTCCAGATGCTGATCCAGGAGATTCGCGGCGGCGCGCCCAAGGCCGACGGAGAGCCGCGCGTCACGATCCTCGACCACCGGCTGGTCGAACGCGACTCCACCGCCGCGCCGCGCCCTTGAAGTTTGCGCCCCACCCCGGCGAAGGCCGGGGTCCAGTTGCTGTGACGCTGGTGGAGCAGCCGATCGCACGGGCGACCATTTCAGACGCATGGCAACTGGACCCCGGCCTTCGCCGGGGTGGAGCGGAGGAAGCCGACTCACCCCCTACCGCCCCGGAGCCGTGACGCCGGCTTCGGTCTGGACCACCGGCTTCATCGTCCCGTCGGGGTTGTAGTAAAGCCGCTCGACCGTCACCGCGCGGCGGCCGATCGATCCGCTCTGGTCGCCGATCGCCAGCGTGGCGTTGTGGAGGAAGAGGTAGGACTTGCCCTTGAAGTCGGCGATGCCGGGATGGATGGTGAAGCTGTACTTGCCCGATCCGGTCAGCAGCCCGCGATAGGTCCAGGGCCCCTTGGGCGACGGCGCGGTGGCATAGGACACATGCTCGTCCCGCTGCGTCGTGCGATCGAGCGAGGCATAGGTCAGGTAATAGAGCTTGCCGCGCTTGTGCAGCCAGGGCCCCTCCTCGAAATGCGGCGGCGTGATTTCGGTGATCGGGCCGTCGATCTCGATCATGTTGGGCTTCAGCTTCGCGATATAGCATTGCCGGTTGCCCCAGGCGATCCAGGTCGTCCCGTCATCGTCGGTCATCACGGTCGGGTCGATGTCTTCCCAGCTATGCGTGCCCTTGGGCGTCATCTCGTTGGTGACGAGCGCGGAGCCCTTGGCATCGACGAACGGGCCGGTCGGCTCGTCGGACACGGCGACCGCGATCGCCTTGCCCGGATGGGTGTCGTCATGCTCGACCGCGGCATAGAACCAGTATTTGCCGTTTTTGTAGATCGCCTGGCTGGCCCAGGCGTCCTTCTTGGCCCATTTGAAGTCGCGCACGTTCATGATCGGCCCATGCGGCGTCCAGTGGCGCATGTCGGTGGTCGAATAGACCAGCCATTCCTTCATGTTGAACATCTCGTCCCGCTGCGCCTCGTCATGCCCGACATAGAGGTACAGCCGGTCGCCGACGACCAGCGGCGCCGGGTCGGCGGTGAAGCGGTCCCGGATGATCGGGTTGCTCCCCGGACGCTCCCGCGACGGCTCGGGCATGGACAGGGCGCTGCCCGGCAGGGCGAGCAGCAGGCACGACGCGATGATCCGCGACAGGGTCATGGCCTGTTTCCTTTAAAAGCTGAACCGCACGCCCGCGCGGAACACCCGCCCGAGAACGTCGTACAGCGCGGGATTGACGAAATAGGGCGAACGGGCCGGATCGCGGTTGAACACATTGTCGACCTTGAAATAGGCGGTGACCGCCGGGGTCACGTTATAGGTGCCGCCCACGTCGAAATAAAAGGCGCCGGGGATGAAGTTGGTGTCGATCGTCGGCCGGTTGGCGGTCGAGGCGGGACAGCCGGTGGTGCACTCGATATACTGGTTGCCCAGCTTGCCGTCGCTGAACCAGCGTTCCTGCAGCAGCAGCGACCAGTCGTCGGTGGCATAGGTCTGCACCGCCAGCCATTTCCACTTGGGCGTGTTGCCGATGTTCACCCCCGCCGTGTCGTTGGGGATGGTGCCGGGCAGGCCGGTATCGGTGATGAACCGCCGGATATTGGTTGCCAGCGCGCGCAGCGTCAGGCTGCCCGGCAGGCCCAGCGGACGCTGCCAGCGATAGCTTGCCTCGATATCGAAACCGTCGGTCAGGATCGATGCCAGGTTGAACGACTGGACGTTGATGAAGTTGGGGCCGTTGGGGTTGTTCAGGTTGAACACGCCGCACGTCTCCGGCGCGATGTTCAGGAAGCACAGGTTGACGATGTCCTGCGCGCCCAGGCTGGAGATGACGTCGGTGATCTTGATCTTGTAATAGTCGACCGACAAGCTGAGCCCCGGAATCGCCGCCGAGTTGGAGAAGGCGATGCCCAGCGTGGTGTTGCGCGCGATCTCGGGCGTCAGGTTGACGTTGCCGATGGTGTTCTGAAGCGCCAGCACGTTGACGTTGCGGAAGGGATCGAAAAAGCCCGGCAGCGTCGTCGTGACCGGCGCGGCGAACAGTTCCGACAAATTGGGTGCGCGCACGTCGCGCGAGGTCACGCCGCGGATGCGCAGGCCGTCGACCGGCAGGTCCCAGGTGCCGCCGATCTTCCACGCCCAGACGGTGCCCGAGGTGCTATAGTCGGTGACGCGCACCGCGCCGTTGATATTGGCCCGGCCGCCCGCATCCGAATTGATGATCGGCAGATCGGCCTCGAGGAACGCCTCCTTGACGCTATAGGCGCCGTTGCCGTTCTTGTAATTGCCCGCATACCAGTTGTTGCCGTCCGCCAGCAGCACCGGGTCGGCCGGATAGGCGCCGTTGGCCGGGGTGTTCGCGAAGCCCGCGCCGTAGGGATCGGCGCGCACGCGGTAGAATTCGTGGCGGAACTCGCCGCCGAACGCCACCGACACCGGCCCCGCCCAGGACGAGAAGGGCGAGCCCGAGAAGTTGAGGCTGATCACGTCCTGGGTCTGGCGCGTCCGCTGATAGGCGCCGTTCTGCGGGATGATGTAGCTGAGCGCCTCCGCCGAGGGATTGCCGCCGAAGATGTTGAGCGGCTGGCACCCATTGGCCCGCGCGGTGGCATCGGCGCAGACGATCGCGCCGTCCAGCGTGATGGCGTTGATCGCCTGATTGAACCGGCGCGACAGCATGATGTTGCTGACATCGACGTCGGTATAGTTGGTGCCGTGCTCGTAATAGATGTCGTAGGACCAGTCGGACCCCGCGACCGCCTCGCGCCCCTTGGCGCCGGCGACGAAGCGATACTGGCGACGATCGGTATAGACCTGGCTGTTGCCCAGCGCGGCGTTGCTGGTGCCGTACTGGAAATTGGTGATGCCCGCCGTGGTGCAGGCCGCCTTGATCGCCGCCGGGACATAGGGATTGGCGCACTCGATCGTCAGGTTCGGGCGGTTCATGCCGCCGACCGGCTGGTTGTTGGTCTTCACCTGGCCGATATTGACCGTGCCATAGATTTCGCCGTTGGGCGCGAAGTCGTAGCCGATACGGCCATAGCTGTTCACCCGCTGGATCTTCGACTGGAGCGAGCGGCCCGCATCGACATTGCCCGACAGGTCGCCGCCCAGGCAGAAGCCGGGGAGACAGCCGCGGACATTGCCCGCCGCGTCGCGCGCGGGCACCCCGCCCGAGCCGTATTGGAACTGGAACGGATTGCCCGCCTGGTCGAAGGCGATGCCCTGGAGCGGCCCGGCGGTGATCAGGCCGTATTTGGTGTAATTATAGGGCTGGGCATAGTCGCGGAACAGATATTGCGGCGTCCCGTCGTTCAGGACGTTGCGGTTGATCAGCGTCGACTGGCGGAACCAGTCGCGCCCGCCCGCCAGCGCGGTGCCGAACTCGCCGCCGCCGACGCCGTCCTCATGCGCATATTCGGTGCTGGCGATCAGGTGCAGGCTGTCGTTCAACAGGCTGGTGCCGCCCGCCAGCTGAACCAGCACCTGCTGGTCGTCGCCATAGGTGGTCAGGCCGCCCTGGACATTGCCCTTGATCCCCTTGAACCGGGTATCGGTGATGAAGTTGACGACGCCGCCGACCGCGTCCGAACCATAGGAGGCCGAGGCGCCGCCATTGACCACATCGACCCGCTTGATCAGCAGCTGCGGGAACAGGCTGATATCGGGTACGCCGGTGACGTTGGCGCCGACGACGCGCTGCCCGTCGAGCAGGGTCAGGGTGCGGATCGCCCCCACGCCGCGCAGCGAGAAGGAGCTGAGCCCCTGCTGTCCGCTCGACGTGCTGAAGGTGTTGACCGAGGTGCCGGTCGAACCCTGGAGCGAGGGCAGCTGCGCGACCGTGGTGAAGATGTTGGGCTGCGCGTTCTGCTGGATCTGCTGCTCGCCGATCACCGTGGTCGGGGTCGGCGCGGTGAAGCCGCCGGTGGTGATGCGCGAGCCGGTGACGATGATGTCTCGGGTCTGGGCTTCCCCGGCATCGGCGGGCGGCGAGGCCACATCGCCCTGTCCGGCCTGAGCGCCCTGCCCCGGCTGGACCGTCGCGCCATCCTGCGCCGGGGCGGTCTGGCCCTGGGCCGGCATGGCGATACACAGGGCCAGAACCGCCAGGCTGGCCGGTCCGATGCCGCTCTTGCCCGAACGGCGGGCGCGCGTTCCCGTCATCATCGTCTCCACTCCCTATCTCGTTCCGTTATATCTGGTAACGTTACCAGCATCACTCTTCGCTTTTTCGCTGTCTGTCAACTGTCCGACATTCGGGGATAATCCCGCTTCGGCCCGGTCCAGGGCAGTGGCAGGGACGGACCGCCCCGCTCGTGCGCCCGATCGCATGCGATCATCCAACCGGGGGGCGCGGCATGTTTCGGTGGGGGCGCCTCGCGATACCGCACCGTGCCGGATCGCAACGCCCGCGCCCTGCGCCATGCAAGCCCATGGACGCGCGTGCTTTTGTCAGGCAAGTTCGCGGTTCCGCACCTGTGCCTCAGCCTCCAAGGGGAAAAAACGATGCAGATCGGCCGCCGATCGTTCCTGTCCGCCATGGGAGGCATCGGGGGGTCCGCGCTGCTTCCCGGTCGTGCCGGGGCCGCGACGCCCCAGGCGTTTCGGCCCGACTGGTCCTCGCTGGTCGCGGGCTATCGGGCGCCCGACTGGTTCCGCGATGCCAAGTTCGGCTTCTGGGCGCATTGGTCGGCGCAGTGCGTGCCCGAGGCGGGCGACTGGTATGCGCGCGAAATGTATCTGCAGGGCACCCGCGCCTATCGGCATCACCTGGCGCATTACGGCCACCCGGCCGATATCGGCTTCATGCAGATGTATCCGCGCTGGACCGCCGCGAACTGGGACCCGGCGCGGCTGCTCGACCTCTATCAGCGGTCGGGCGCGCGCTATTTCATGGCGCTGGCCAATCACCACGACAATTTCGATTCCTATGCGTCCAGCCATCATCCCTGGAATGCGACGCGCTTCGGCCCCAAGCGCGACATCGTCGGCACCTGGGCGAAGCTGGCGCGCGAGCGGGGGCTGCGCTTCGGCGTGTCCAACCATTCGGGGCATGCCTGGCACTGGTACCAGCCCGCTTATGGCTATGATCCCGAAGGCCCGCGCGCCGGGCAGCGCTATGACGCGGCGCGGCTGACCCGGGCGGACGGGCGCGGGCAATGGTGGGAGGGGCTGGACCCGCAACAGCTCTATACCGGCCCGACGATGAAGATGCCCGACGGCTTCCGCTCGATCGCCGAGGCCGATGCGTGGCACGAGAAGAACGACCGGGTCTGGGACGAAAAGCCGCCCGCCGCCAACCCGGCCTTTGTCCGCCAGTGGCGGCTGCGCTGTCGCGAGCTGGTCGACCTCTATCAGCCCGACCTCCTGTACTTCGACAATTTCACGCTGCCGCTGGGCCAGGCGGGGCTCGATATGGCCGCCTATATGTACAACAGCTCGATGCGGCGGAACGGCGGCCGCAACGAGGCGGTGGTGACCGCCAAGAACACGCCGCCGGAACGGCTTGCGGGGATCGTCGACGATGTCGAGCGCGGCGCGCACCAGTCGATCCAGCCCTATCCCTTCCAGACCGAGACCTGCATCGGCAACTGGCATTACGACCGCGATCTCTATGCGCGTGACGGGTACAAGACGCCGCGCAAGATCATCCACACGCTGTGCGACGTCATCGCCAAGAACGGCAATATGATGGTGTCGGTGCCGATGCGCGGCGACGGCACGATCGACGAGAAGGAAGAGGCGATCGTCGAGCGGATCGGCGCGTGGATGCGCCGCTATGGCGACGCGATCTACGCCACCCGCCCCTGGCGCCTGCTGGGCGAGGGCCCCACCGCGTCGAAGGGCGGCCAGTTCAACGAAGGCGGGCAGGACTCGCATTATACCCCGCGCGACGTGCGCTATGTGCGCAAGGGGGCGGCGGTCCATGGATTCACGCTGGGCTGGCCCGAGGACGATGTCGCGCGCTTCCCCGCGCTCGCGCGGACCGGATCGGTGCAGCGGGTGACGATTCCCGGCGATCCGGCGCCGCTGCCCTTCCGCCGCACCGCCGGGGCGCTGGAGGTCGACCTGCCCCCCGCGCTGCGCAACGATATCGGCGTCGCCTTGGTGGTGGAGGGGCCGGGGCTGGTGTAATTCCGCCGCAGCTCATCGATTCCTTGGCGCTTTTTAAACCGCCTGACGGTAAGGGGAGCGCGAGGTCGGGCTTCCGCACGGTCCTCGACGCCCCGTTCTGGCTTGTGTCACTACGGATAGGACGGGGCGTCTCCTCAGGTCAGCGAGGATTTCCGCTTCGGCGCCTACTCCCAGGTCCGCACCCCCAGGATCGCCAATCCCCCGAGGCCGGTCATCAGCGCCAGCACCACCATGACGGTGGTGAAATCCTGCGGCGTGGCGAACGTCCAGGTCAGCGAGGCGCCGATGATCGAGGGCACGGTGTTGGTCAGGTTGAACAGCCCCAGGTCGCGCCCCCGGTGGCGCGGATCGGGCAGCAGTTGCAGGATCAGCCCGGCATGGAGCGCGACGAACACCGAGGAGCCGGTCGTATAGACGATGAAGGCGACCGCCGCGATCCGCCAGTCGGCGCCGATCCCCCGCATCCCGATCCAGGCCATGACGACCAGCCCCGCCGTCGCGACCAGCGCGGCCACCAGCAGGATACCCTTTCGCCGCCGGGTCCGGTCGGCCAGCGGCCCCAGGATCAGCGCGATCGGCAGGGGCGCAAGGAAGGCGATGGTGAAGAGCTGCCCGATCCAGCGCGGCAGCGCCGCCCATTGTGCGACCGGCAGGATCGCCTCGAAATAATAGAGGAGATAGACCTGGGTGACGATGGCGGCGACCTGGATCGACAGCCGCGACAGCCCCGCGACGACCAGATCGCGACGCGGCGGCAACGGGCCCGGTGCGCCCTTGGCCTCGACCGGCACCATGATCCGCGCGCGCGTCAGCATCAGCGGCAGGATGAGGATCAGGCTCATGCCCAGCAGCACCGCCATCCGGCCATGCTCGCCCAGCATCGCCGATCCGACCAGCAGCGTCGACAGGGCCGACGCCGCCGGACTGCCCAGCGCGAGCAGCCCGCCCGCCGTGCCGCGCTGGTCGTCGGGTATCTCCTCGGCCATGATCGCCATCATCGGCGCGAGCAGCGCGTTGACCGCCAGCTGAAAGGCCAGGATCGCCGCGATCAGCGCCGCCGGGGTGGTGGCGAGCGCGAACCCGCCATAGCTGGCGGCGATCGCCACGATCCCCATGCCCATCCACACCCGCCTGCCATGGCCGGCGCGCTGGGTCCGGTCGCTCAGCCAGCCGAACAGGATATTGGCCAGGCTCGCCGCCGCCGCGCCGCAGATTGCGATCAGCGACAACAGGCCGATCCGCCCCGCGCCGTCGATCGCCTCCACCTTGATCGGCAGCAGCAGGGTCAGAAGCGGCAGATAGGCGATCACCCCACCCGCATTGGCCAGCGCGAAGAGGCCCAGCGGCAAGGGGCGGTGCGAGGATGGGCGGGCGGACGGGATGGGGCGCGCGGACATCGCCGCGGCCCCCTGCCCCCGATCGCGCCGCCGGAGATCGGCCATCCGCTCAGGGCTTCATCGTCTGCGCCTCGACGGTCGTGCTGGTTACGATCGCGCGGTCGGCGGCGTCATGCGACAGCGCCACCCGGTAGCGCCCGCCCCTGATCCGCCAGCCGGGCAGGCCGGTATCGTAATCGGCGACGATGCGCGGCTCGGCGGTCAGGGTGATGCGCCGGGTCTCGCCGGGCTTCAGCGCGACCCGCTGGAACGCGGCCAGCCGCATCGCGTCCCCGCTGCCGTCGCGCGCGACATAGATTTGCGGCACGTCCGACCCGGCGCGCTGGCCGGTGTTCACCACGTCGAAGGTCACGCTGATCGTCCGCCCGCCGGTGACGACCGGGTTGCGATAGGCGAAGCTGGTATAGCTGAGCCCGTGGCCGAAGGGGAAAAGCGGCTTCAGCCCCTTTTTCTCGTACCAGCGATAGCCGACATCGGCGCCCTCGACATATTCGACCGGGAAGCTCTGGAGCGTGATCCCGCCCGCCGCCGCCGGATTGGCCGCCGCCGCCGCTTCGACCTCGCTCAGCTTGTCCAGCCCGACGGGGCGCGGGCGCGGCGGTTGCGAGGCGTCGGCGGGGAAGGTGATCGGCAGGCGGCCCGACGGGTCGACCCGCCCGGTCAGGATCGCGGCCAACGCCTCGCCGCCCCGCTGGCCGGGATACCAGGCCTGGAGGATAGCGGGGACCTTGGCGATCCAGGGCATCAGCACCGGGCCGCCCGTCTCCATCACCGCCACCGTGCGCGGCTGGACGGCGGCGATCGCGGCGATCAGCGCGTCCTGCTGGTTGGGCAGGCGCAGGTCGGGCACGTCGTCGGCCTCGGTCGTCCATTGCGTCGCGAAGAAGATCGCCATGTCCGCATTCTTCGCCGCCGCCACCGTCGCGTTCAGGTTGCGCCCGTCCTGCCATTCGATCTGGACGCCGGGCAGCGCCTTGCGCAGCGCGTTGAGCGGCGAGGAGGCGTGATAGGTGATCCGCGCGAACGAGGCCGAGCCGCCATAGGCGAGCGGAATCTCGACCGGCGCGCCGCCGACCGAGCGGACCTGCGACGATCCGCCGCCCGACAGCACGCCGACATCGGCATTGCCGCCGATGACCACGATCCGCTTCGCGGTGCGGGCGATGGGCAGGAGGTTGCCGTCATTCTTGAGGAGGACGATCCCCGCCTCCGCCGCGCGCTGCGCCACCTCGGCATGGGCGGCATAATCAGGGGTCACCGCCCGTGCGGGCACGGGGGCGTCATAGGCGCCGGTTTCGATCAGCCCGGTCAGATAGCGCGCGACCATGTCGTCCAGCCGCGCCTCGCTGACCTGCCCCTTGGCCACCGCCTCGGCCAGCGGCGCGCCGAAATAGACCGCCTTGTCGAGTTCCTCGCCCGATTCCTGGTCCAGCCCGGCATTGGCGGCCTTCGCGGTCGAATGCACCGCGCCCCAGTCGCTCATCACCCAGCCCGGATAGGCCCAGTCGCGCTTCAGCACATCGGTCAGCAGGTGGCGGTTCTCGCACGACCAGTCGCCATTGACCTTGTTATAGGCGCACATGACCGATCCGGGCTGGCCCTTCTCGATCGCGATCTGGAAGGCGAGCAGGTCGCTCATCCGCAGCGCCGCCTCGCCGATCCGCGCGTCGAGCACGGCGCGGCCGGTCTCCTGCGCGTTCAGCGCATAATGCTTGATCGTCGAGACGATGCGGTTCGACTGGACCCCCGCGATATGCGCGCCGCCCAGCGTCCCCGCGAGCAGCGGGTCTTCACCCAGATATTCGAAGTTGCGGCCGTTCCACGGATCGCGGATCAGGTTGACGCCGCCCGCCAGCAGCACGTTGAACCGCTTGTCGCGTGCCTCCGCGCCGATCATCGCGCCGCCCGCGCGGGCGATGGCGGGATCGAAGCTGGCGGCGGTGGCAAGGCCGGAGGGGAGCGCGGTGGCGACATCGCCGACCCGCTGCTCGACCTGGTTGGCGACGCCCAGCGACGCGTCGCTTTCGCGCACCACCGGCACGCCCAGCCGGGGGATGCCGTCGATATGCCCGGCCGAGGGGATCAGTTCCTCGCGCGTCTTGCCCGCCGCCATGGTGGGGAACAGACCATGGACCAGCAGGATCTTCTCCGCGCGGGTCATCTGCGCGACGATCCGGTCGGCACGGGCGCGGGCCGCGGCGGCGGAGGACGCGGTCGCCTTCGCGGCCGGCTGTGCGCGGTTTTGCGTCCGGGTCTGCGCCGCGCCCTGCGCGCTCATGCCCGTCGCGGCCAGCGCGATCATCGCCAGCCCGCTCGCCATCATGCCCTTCGTCACCGTCACCCTCCCAGTATCGCTTGCTTTGGACCTTCTCTGTTGCATCCATGCCATCCTGTCCAGCGGGCGTTCACAACCCTGCGGAATCAAGGACTAACCCCTCCGGACACCCATCCGCCCCTGCCCGAGCGAGCGTACCCTACGGACACGACGGTGGTCTGTCCGATCGACCATCTCCAGGGTCGCCGCCCGACTGCCTTGCCATGATAATGCGATTGAATCGCATAATCATGATGATTAGCGCGCGGGCGTAACGAAATGGGGGATAAGACGATGATGGTTCGATCGGTGCTGGCCGTGCTTCTTGGCTCGGCCGCGACGCCGCTGTTCGCGCAGGTAACGCCGCAGCAGCAGCCGGATGCGGCGGTGCAGGACGGCAGCAACGACATCGTCGTGCTGGGGGAAAAGGCCGGTCGCACCTTGCAGGAAACCCCCGCCAGCGTCGCCGTCACCACCGCCGAGACGATCCGGAACCAGAATCTGCTCGACGTCTATGACGTGCTCCAGCGCACGCCCAACGTCTCGATCGGCGCCGACCGGACCAGCTTCACGATCCGCGGCATCGACGCCTTCAACGTCTCGGGCGCGGGCGACGGGGCGCTGGCCAGCGTCTATGTCGACGGCGCGGTGCTGCCCCGTGCGGCGCTGAACACCGGGCCGCTCGACCTTTACGACATTGCCCAGGTGGAGGTGTTTCGCGGGCCGCAATCGACCGTGCAGGGGCGCAACGCGCTGGCGGGTGCGGTGATCGTGCGGACCACCGACCCCGGTTACGAATGGAGCGGGCAGGCGCGCGTGATGCTGACCGGCCCCGATGGCCAGCGGCGCGCAGGCGCGGCGATCGGCGGCCCGCTGCTCGGCGACCAGATCGCCTTCCGGCTGGCGGGCGAGGTCGCCCGGACCGACGGGCTGGTTCATAACAGCACGCTCCACCGCGACGCCGATGCCCGCCAGTCGGAGACGCTGCGCGCCAAGCTGCTGGTCACCCCCGACGCGCTCCCCGGACTGCGGGTGGTCGCGACCTATCTGCACGATCGCCATGTGCGCGGCGTCTATGCCTATGAGTTCGACGCCCCCTACAAGCCCACCGACCGCATCGTCACCGAGGACGTCGCGACCGATACCCGCGTGGTCAGCGACATCGCCACGCTGGAGGCGCATTATGCGCTGGGCGGCGGGTTCGACCTGACCTCGGTCACCAACTATTCCGACGTCCGCGCCCATTATGTCGCCGATCCCGATCGCAACGCGACCCCCGGCCAGCTCAGCCTGACCCGCGACCCCGCCAAGACGGTCCAGCAGGAACTGCGGCTGGGCATCGACCTGCCCTGGGTCCAGGGGCTGATCGGCGCCTATTATCTGCGCGAAGACAATCGCGACTATCTGTTCGAGGCGACGCAGGATCTGAACCTGACCCGGCTGGGCGTCGACCGGCAGCTGCTGGCGCTCGGCCTGTCGCAGCCGGTCGTGAACACGGTGCTGGGCCTGTATGGCGGCGTCGTTCCGATCCGCAACCGCCTGACCCAGCCGCGACTGACCCGCAACCTGGCCGGGTTCACCGACCTGACCTTCCCGCTGACCGCGCGGCTGAAGCTGCGCGCCGGGCTGCGCTACGACAATGAGCGGCAGCAGCGCGGCGCCACCCAGTCGGTCGTGCTCAACGGCACGCTGCCCGATCCGGCGCGGCTGCCCGTGCCCGCGCTGGCGCCGATCATCACCCGGCTGAACGCCCTGCTGGTCGCCACCGCCGCCGGGGCGACCAGCGTCGAGCCGATCCGGACCATCACCTATGACGCCTGGCTGCCCAAGCTGGGACTGAGCTGGGACGTCGCGGCCAATATCGGGCTGAGCGCGACGGTGCAGCGCGGCTATCGCGCCGGCGGGGCGGGCATCAACCAGCAGCGCGGCCAGGCCTTCACCTACGCCCCCGAATATACCTGGAACTATGAAGTCGCGCTGCGATCCGACTGGTTCGACCGCAAGCTCAGCTTCAACGCCAATGCCTATTATATCGACTGGCGCGACCAGCAGGTGGCGGTGCGGCTGACCCCCGGCGCGGTGTTCGACACCCAGGTCGTCAATGCGGGCAAGTCGCGCCTCTATGGCTTCGAGGCGGAGCTGCGCGGGCGACCGACCCGCACGCTCGACCTGTATGTCGGGGTCGGGCACAGCCGGTCGAAGTTCCTCGACTTCACCGTTCCGGTCGGCACGCTCGGACGATCCGCCAGCGGCAACGAATTCGCCAACGCCCCGCATTGGACCGCCTCCGCCGGGGGGACGTGGCACGACGATAGCGGGCTGTTCGCCAATGTGAACGCGACGTACCGCGATGCCTTCTACCAGGACACGGTGAACCAGAGCGTGCGCGACATCCGCCCGCTGACGCTGGTGAATGCCAAGCTGGGATGGCGGAACCAGCATTTCGGCGCCTATCTGATCGCCAGCAACATCTTCGACCGACAGCAGCCGACGTCCTTCTACACCGATTTCGACGGCCGCGTGCGGGGCACCCTGTCCAATCCCCGCATCCTGGGGTTGAGTTTCGAGGGGCGGTTCTGACGCCCTTCCCTATCGGTCAACCGCCTCTTGTGCGGCGCACAGATTTTCTCCGCCGATCAATCGGACGCATGCGCGCATATAGCCTGCTTCAGGGACAGGGCTGCACAAGGGAGATCGACGCGTGCATCAGCTTCGCAAGGCCGCATTGGCGGGGACATTTCTGGCGAGCCTGACGGCGATGCCGGTCTGGGCGCAGCAGGCCACCCCCGGCCAGCCGTCCGAACCGGCGCAGAGCGCGCCCACCGGCGGCGACGCCGCGACGACCGCCAGCGAGGGCAATGACATCATCGTCACCGGCACGCGCGTCGAGGGGCGCACCCGGCTGGACAGCATTTCGCCGGTCGACGTGCTCAGCGCCTCGAGCCTTCAGCGGCAGGGGACGACCGAACTGGGCGCGGCGCTGTCGGCGGTCGCGCCCTCGATCGACTTTCCGCGTCCCTCCGCCAATGACGGCACCGACTCGATCCGCCCGGCGACGCTGCGCGGCCTGTCGCCCGACCAGACTTTGGTCCTGATCAACGGCATTCGCGGTCACACCTCGGCGCTGCTCAACACCAACGGCACGGTCGGGCGCGGATCGGCGGCGGTCGATCTCAACACCATCCCGACGGTCGCGCTCGACCGGATCGAGGTGCTGCGCGACGGCGCCTCGGCGCAATATGGCTCGGACGCGATCGCGGGCGTGGTCAACCTCCGGCTGCGCCAGGCCCGGTCGGGCGGCGGCGCACAGGTCAATTACGGCTTCTACGACACCCAGGTCGATACCGCGCGCGGCAGCCGCCACGTCACCGGCGAACATGCCGTCACCGCCTCGCTATGGCAGGGGATCGGCTTTGGCGAGGACGGCTTCATCACCGTCTCGGGCGAGTATCTGAACCGCCAGCCGACCAACCGCGCCGATTTCGACCCGCGCGTCACCCCGACCCGGATCACCGGCCGTTACGGCGACCCGGCGGTCGAGCAATATACCGGCTTCATCAATGCGGGCACCTCGCTGACCGACACATGGAGCCTGTATGGCTGGGTCGGCTATCAGGACCGCGACTCGCGCAGCGCCGCCTTCCCCCGGCTGGCGAGCGCCGCGACGCGGACGGCGGGCTATCCCGACGGCTTCCTGCCGATCATCAACACCAAGTCGCAGGACCTGAATTCGGCGGCGGGCCTCAAGGGCCAGTTGGCCGGGTTCGATGTCGACCTGTCGTTCAGCTATGGCCGCAACAAGATCGCCTTCCGCACGCTCAATTCGGCCAATTACGCCTATGGCGCGGCGACCCCGCGCAATTTCGACGACGGCGCGCTGATCTACGACCAATATGTCGCCGGGCTGGACGTGACGCGCAAGTTCGACGTCTTCCAGTCGCTGAACCTGGCCTTCGGGCTGGAGGGCCGGCGCGAGGGTTACAAGATCGTCGCGGGCGAGCTGGCCTCCTATGGCTATCCGACCAGCGGCGCGGTGGCGGGCGCTTCGCCCGGCGCACAGGGCTTTGGCGGCTTCTCGCCGCGCAACGAGACCAAGCGCAGCCGCCGCAACGTCAGCGCCTATGTCGATGTCGAGGCGCAGGTGACCGACAAGCTCCTGCTGGGCCTGGCGGGCCGGTTCGAGGATTATTCGGACTTCGGCAGCACGGCGAACGGCAAGATCTCGGCGCGCTACGACGTGGCCGACTGGCTCGCCTTCCGCGCCACCGCCTCGACCGGATTCCGCGCGCCGTCGCTGCAACAGCAATATTTCACCCAGATCGCCTCGGTCGTGACCAATGGCGTGCCGATCCTGACCGGCACCTTCCCCTCGGTCTCCTCGGTCGGCGCGACGCTGGGCGGACTGTCGCTGGAGCCGGAAAAGTCGACCAACCTGTCGGCGGGCACGGTGATCCGGTTCGGCGGGTTCGACCTGACGGTCGACGCCTATCGCATCAAGCTGCGCAACCAGCTGGGCCTGTCGGAGAATATCCAGGCGACGTTCAGCCCGCAGGTCGCCGCGCTGCTCGCGCCGTTCAACGTGTCGGCGGCACGCTTCTTCATCAACGGGCTGGCCTCGACCACGCAGGGGATCGACGCGGTCGCGCATTATCGCTGGCGCACGACGCAGGCGGGGGTGTTCGACTTCACCGTCGCGGGCAACATCAACGATGTCGACGTGACCCGCGTGCCGACCTCGACCGCGGTGCTGAACCCCGCGCCGACACTGTTCGCGCGCAGCCGCATCCTGACGCTGGAACAGGGCACGCCCCGCCAGAAGGTGACGGGCAGCATCGACTGGTCGCTCGACCGGCTGGGCGCGCTGGCCCGCGTGACCTATTATGGAAACGTGATCCAGCCGGGCACCACCGCCGCCGCCGACGTGCCGGTCGGACGCCGCGCGATCACCGATCTGGAGCTGCGCTACACCGCCGATCGCGGCGTGCAGCTGGGCCTGGGCGTCAGCAACCTGTTCGACGTCTATCCGGAGCGCCAGATCGCCGCCAACAACTCGACCGGCGTGCTGGGCTTCCCCTATTATTCGCCCTTCGGGTTCAACGGCCGTTACCTCTATGCCCGTGCGGGCGTGAACTGGTGAGGACGAACGGGGCGGCGCATCCGCGCGGCCCCGCTGGCCGGATCACGGAATTCGTCGCTCGCGACCATGATCGCGAGCACCCCCGCTAGCCTTATCCGGCGGGCGGGGTAAGACGGTGGCATGCCCCGATCGAACCCCCTCCGATGGACACCCGCGCGCTACCGCGCGCTGCTCCGCAGCCGTGGCCCGCAATCCGTGCGATTCCGGACGCGACTCGCCATTTTGCTGGGCGCGATCGCGATCGGGCTGGCGGCCACCGTCTTCGCGCTGGCCGCCGATGCGGCGGGGGAGATGTTCGGCCGATTCGTCGCGCGCTATCCCTATGCCCCGCTGGTCGCGACCCCGCTGATCTTTGCGGGACTGGTGTGGATCACCCGCCGCTACGTCCCGCTCGCGCGCGGGTCGGGCATTCCGCAGGTGATCGCCGCGCAGGGCGATCCGGAGGGGGCGACCCATTCGCTGGTGTCGATCCGCACCGTGACCGGCAAGGCGCTGCTGACGCTGGTCGCGGTGCTGGGCGGTGCGTCGGTCGGGCGCGAGGGGCCGACGGTGCAGATCGCCGCCGCCGTGATGGGGCTGAGCCACCGGCTGCTGCGCGTGCCCTTGCGCGGCGCGGTGCTGATCGCGGGCGGCGCGGCGGGCGTGGCGGCGGCGTTCAACACGCCGCTGGCCGGACTGCTCTTCGCGATCGAGGAACTCGCCTCCGCCTATGAGCAGCGCGTGACCCTGCTGGTCATCGCCGCCATCGTGATCGCGGGCATGGTCGCGCAGTCGGTGCAGGGGGATTATGTCTATTTCGGGCTGATCGGCGCGCATATGAGCCTGGCCTCGGCATTGTTCGTGGTGCCGGTCGCCGGGATCGTCGGCGGGCTGGCGGGCGGCGCCTTTTCCCGGTTGATGCTGACGCTGGCCACGGGATCGAACCGGATCACCCGCCAGGCCAAGGCGCAGCCGATCCTGTTCGCCGCGCTGTGCGGGCTGGTGGTGGGGGCGCTGGGCTGTGCGACGGGGCTGACCTGGGGCACCGGTTACGGCGCGGCGCGGGCGATGATCGCGGGGCATGACGCGCCGCTCTGGTTCGGCCCGGCCAAGTTCGTCGCGACGCTGGCCACGGCGGTCGCCGGGCTGCCCGGCGGCATCTTCGCCCCCTCGCTCGCGGTCGGGGCGGGGATCGGCAACATCCTGCGGTCGGTGTTCACCGATTCGCCGTCATCGGCGATCGTGATCCTGGGCATGGTCGGCTATTTCGCGGGCGTGGTCCGCGCGCCGCTGACCGCGGTCATCATCCTGGCCGAAACCACGAACAGCCGCGGCCTGATGCTGCCGATGTTCGCCACCGCCTATATCGCCGACGGGGTCAGCGCGCTGGTGTGCCGCGAGAAGCTCTATCACGGCCTGTCGCGGACCTTCGCGATGCGTCGCGAGGCCTGATCCCCTCAGGGCCGATCGACGTTCAGTGTTGCGTCTTCTTTCCCTCTCCCCTGGACAGGGTTAGCGGAGCTTGCGTGAGGGATTGAGCGAGCCCAAAGGCTCGCGCGCTGCGCGCATGCACCCCTCACCCAGCTCCGACTAAGCCTTTGCTACGCAAAGACCAAGTCTGCGCAACCCTCTCCCCTCTGCGAGGGGCGAGGGAAGGAAAGGCATCGCTGAACGGCGATCGGCCCTAGGTCACTCCGGCCCTCTCAGGGGGCGGGTTCGCTACGAGGCCAGCCGCATCGGCGGAGCGCGATCGGCATAGCCGGTCGCGGCCGGGGCAACCGGATCGACGTTGAATCGCATCACCGAGGAGACGAGCGCGCCGCATTCCTTGGCCAGCATCGTCGCCGCCGCCGTCGATTCCTCGACCATCGCGGCATTCTGCTGCGTCACCGAATCGATCTCGCCGATCGCGATGTTCACCTGGCTCAGGCTGTGCGCCTGCTGTTCGGAGGAGCGCGCGATGACGTCGACCACGGTGCTGACGTCCGACACCTTGCCGATGATCCTTTGCAGCGCGTTGCCGGTCTCGTCGACCAGCACCACGCCCGACTTCACATGCTCGATCGCCGACAGGATGCGCGACTTCACGTCCGACGCCGCATCCGCCGAGCGCTGCGCCAACGCGCGGACCTCGGAGGCAACCACGGCAAAGCCCTTGCCTGCGTCCCCGGCCCGCGCGGCCTCGACCCCGGCGTTCAGCGCCAGGAGATTGGTCTGGAAGGCGATGCCGTCGATCACCGTGATGATGTCGACGATCTCGCGGCTGGCCTGGTCGATGCCGTTCATCGCGGTGATCGACTTGGCGACGATCTGGCCGCCCTTCTCCGCCTCGTCGCGCGCCTCGGTCACGGCGCGATTGGCCTGGCTGGCATTGAGCGCGCCGTCGCGCACCCCTTGCGTGATCTCGCCCACCGCCGCAGCGGTTTCGCGCAGGCTGGCCGCCTGTTGCTCGCTGCGGGCCGACAGATTGTCCGTCGCCTGCCGGATCTCCTCGATATTGGAGCGGATCGCGCCCGCGCTGCCGCGCACATGGCTGGTCAGCCCGGCGAGATTCTGGACCGCGCGGTTGAAGTCGGCGGCCAGCTGATGGAAGGCGGGCGGCAGGTCGGTCAGACGGACGGTCAGGTCCGCCTCGGACAGGGACGACAGGCCCGAGCCGATCGCCTGCAACGCCTGTTCCCGCTCGCGGTCATCGCTGACCTTGGCCTTGGCGGCGTCGCGGAAGACGACCACCGCGCGCGCCATGTCGCCCAGTTCGTCGCCGCGCGCATGGCCGGGCACATCGACATCGTTATGCCCGCGCGCCAGGTCCGCCATCCGCCGGGTCAGCGCGGTGATCGGCCGCGCGATGCTGCGGCTCAACATCATCTGGAGCGTGATGGCGATGCCGATCAGCATGATGCCGCCCAGCACCAGCGCGATGGTCGCGGTCGTGATCGCGCCTTCCTGCGACGCGG
The DNA here is from genome assembly GCF_040544655.1 of Sphingomonas sp. 1185. NCBI lineage: Bacteria > Pseudomonadati > Pseudomonadota > Alphaproteobacteria > Sphingomonadales > Sphingomonadaceae > Sphingomonas > Sphingomonas sp. 1185. The sequence continues at coordinate 5,319 of NZ_JBEPKL010000021.1, read as the reverse complement.
CGTTTTCCTTGATCGCCGCCGTCTCCTGGTCGCGGACCGCGCGCAGCGGCAGGACGATGTCGCTGGTCAGCACCGCCTTGCCCGCATCGCGCACCGCCTGCTGCGCCTCGTCGCGCCGCCCCGCCTTGACCCATTCGGTCAGCCGGTCGCTCCACTGCCGCCGCCACCGGGTCGCCTCGGCGCGCGACTTGGCGACATGGGCCAGCTCGGTCGAGTCGGTCAGCATCGCGGTCAGCTCGCGGCTGGTCGTGTCATATTCCTTGCGCGCTTCCTCATAGGATTTGAGGTAGCTCTTGTCCGCCGTGACAAGGAAACCGCGCAGCTGGCTGTTCTCGCGCAGGATCGACGTCTCCAGCGTCAGCGCCTTGGCATAGACCTCCTGCGCATGGTTGTTGCGTGCCGTCGCGCTCCGGATCTCCCAGATGTTGACGAAGAACACGATCGTCATCACCGCCGCGGACAGGCTGATCACCAGGAACGACACGCCCAGCTTCTTGGGAATGTTCATGTTCGTGAGCATTATGCGACTCTCTCGACAGGGGCGGAGGGCGACATGCGGATCACCATGCCGGGCAGACCAGAGCCGACGCCGTCTGCCGATGAAGCGGACGGCCACGCGCGACGAGGCTCAGTGATGCCAGCGTCGCCATCATGGAATGAATGCGCATGATCCCCGTCGTTCTTGGAAATTTTCGTTGGAACGACGCCTAGGGGGGATGGCGTTAATTATGAGTGAAACCAGTCCAGTTACGGATCGATCGAACCGGGATTCAGCCCTCCAGCCAGGTGATCGACGCGCCGTAGGGGTGGCAATGGGCCAGAATATGGTCGCAACCGTCGGGCCAGGAGCGCAAACGCAGTTCGACTCGCTCGCGCCGGGCATCCCATTCGAAGCCGATACAGGCCAAGGGCCGCGAGTCGCTCGCCGCCTGCCCCGCGCGCGCCAGCGCCGCCTCGATCGCGGCCCGGTCGCCCGCATCGACATATTGCAGCACCATCGAATGCAGGACGACCCGGTGACGCCGCTCCGCCTGCGGCTCCCGCAACTGAATCGCGAGCCATTCGGCGGCATTCCCCGCCGCGATGCGGGGCGGATATTGCCGCGCCAGCGCCAGCGCATGGCCGAGTCGCTCGCCGCGTTCGGGCTGGTCGGCAAAGACGAAGGAGGCCAGCCGCTCACAGGCCACCGGATCGTTCACGTCGAGCGGATGGAGGTCGACCCCATGCGCCTCCCGCACGACCACGGCCGCCTCGGGCGGCGGCGCGCCCTGCCAGACCGGCGCGATCCGCACCGGCGACGTCGCCATGCCCGCGCGTACGCCGCCCAGGTCATAGGCATAGCGCGCCAGATTGAGGTTCAACCCGGCGCTCGCCCCGATCTCCAGCAATTCGAAGTCCAGGCCATGGTCGCGCGCCAGGACCATCAGCGCGGCATGAAGCGCCGCCGCTCGCCCGACCTCGTTGGTCTGCGGCACCTGTCGCAGCCAGTCGACGAAAAATCCGTCATGCGCCGCCAGCGCCAATGCGACCGCCTCGTCGAAACGGCGATGCTCCCCGGCATAGAGCGCGCTGAGCGGCGGCACCCTGCCCTGCCGGGCGAGCGCGTGAAAGGCGGCGTTGATCCGCATCGCGATCGCAGAGGATGCCGCATTGGCGCCCCAGGAGCGGATCAGCGACGCGGTCTGCGGCGCATTCTCCAGCTGCCGGTCCACCGCCGCCAGCAGATCGGCGACGAAGGGCGTGCCGATGGCGCGCATCACGAGCGATTGACGGTAAAGCTCGCTCACGGGACCATCCGGCTCCAGGCACATATTGGGCGAACGCTCCGTCTGCATCGCCCGCCTATGCGACCGCGACCGTTAACATATCAATGGTGTTTCGCCGGCGAACCGACAGGCCCTAGCGGGGGGCGGCGGCGCATGGCCGCACGCCCCCTCGCCGGTTCAGAAGCCGACCCGCACCGACAGCGAGGTCGTCCGCGCGTTGATGGCACGCGCGCGCACGATGCCGTTGGTCGGGATCACGCCATCCTCCGCCTCGGTAAAGCCCATCGCGTTGAACAGGTTGTTGCTGTTCAGCGAGACCAGGATACGGTCGGTGGCGCGGAACTGCATAAAGGCGTTGACCACCGCATAGCCGGGCAGCTTCAACTGGTTGCTGTCCTGCGCATAGCTGCTGGTCGTGCCGATCACGTTCGCGCCGATCGTGACGCGGTCCAGATCGACCTGCGGCGTCGCCTGGAAGATCAGCCGGGCCTGGCGGCGCGGGGTGTTGCCGACCACGCCGGGGTTCAGCGCGTCGCTGACGATCTTGGCATCGGTCCAGGTCGCCCCGCCGGTCATGTTGAACGGGCCGACGCTATACGCCCCGTCCAGCTCCAGGCCGTAGGCGCGATATTCGCGGTCGATGAAGACCTGACGCGTCGCCTCGTAATTCTGCTCCTCGGTGCGCGCCCAGAAGCCGGTCAGGTTCACATACATGCCGTTCCTGCGATATTTCAGGCCCAGCTCGGCCTGGCGCACATAGTCGACCGCCGCGTCCTTATTGATCAGATGGCCGTCGGTCGTGCTGACCGCCGGACCGAACAACAGCCGGTCGGCATTGGCGCGCGCCCCCCGGCTATAGCGGACGAACATCGCGAACGGCTCCGACACGCGGAAGTTGATCCCCGACGAATAGGACAGATAGTGCCAGCTGTAATCGACCGGCGCCGGGCTGGTCAGCGGGATCACCGCCACGCGCCGCTCGGCCGCCGAGATCGCGCCGTCGCCATTCATGTCGCGCGCCGTGGTGCCGACGCGGCCACCGCCCAGATCCGACCCGAAGATCGCCCCTTGCGCATTGCCGAAGTCGTAGCGGACGCTGGCGCCCAGCGCGAAACGCCCGATCTTGTAGTTCAGCGATCCGAACGGCGCATTGACGTTGTAATCGACACGGTAGCTGCGACGGCAGCAGCCGCCGAAATAGTCAGCCCCGAACGCATAATAGCCGTTCTGCGTCTGCGGCACGCCCGCGGCATTGACCACATCGACCAGCGCCGCGCGCCCATCGCCGCGCACGTCCATCAGCGTCGAGGTCCATAGCCAGTCGGTGTCGATCGTCTGGCGCGACTTGTAGAAGCCGGCGGTGGTGGTCAGCTCGCCCTTGCCGATGTCATAGACGCGGCTGGCGCGCAGGTCGTTGGTGACATTGTCCAGACTGTTGAGCTTGGTGTCGAACACCACCACGCGCGCGAGCAGGCCGTTGCCGTTCAGCCCCGACAGGTTGGTGATCGTCTGCCCGCTATTCGGCCCGCTGGCGTAGCGCAGCGTCGCCCCCGCGCCGCCCAGCGCCGTCGCGGTGGCCGCCGCGCTGTCCACCGCCGAGGGGAAGTTCGAGATGAACCGGCCCGAGACATCGGCATAGCGGAACCGGTCGGTCACGGTCCAACCCGACACGTCGAAGCGCGTCTCGACCCCGAAGGCGTTGACCACCGGATGCTGGCCGTCGCGCTTGTCGTCGACCACCGGGTTGTTCTGTCCGTCCAGCGTCACGTTGCTGGTGTCGTAGCGCGACAGCAGCGCGTCGCGGGCGATGTCGAATCCCGGCACATTCTCGTATCGCGGATTGGCGTTGGTGCCGGTCACGCGCACCGGATTGGGCAGATAGGCCGCCGACCGGTCGTTGAGGAACTTGCCGTAGAAGCGGATATAGCCGCCGCTGAATTCCTTGGTGACGTTCAGCTTGATCTGGCCGCCCTTGGCGCCGTCATAGCCGACCCGGCGCGGCCCCTCGCCCTGGTGATAGAAGCCGCCGATATGGAAGCGCAGCGTGTCGGACAGCTTGGCCCCGTAATCGAAGTCGAGCCGGTATTCGCCATAGTCGAGGCCCGCCGTCGCCATGATCGCGCCGCCCGGCACCTCGCCGGTCTTGGAGATCATGTTGATGACCCCGCCCGGCGAGTTGGACGAGAAGGTCGAGGCCGAACCGCCGCGAATGGCGTCGACCGACGACACGTTCATATCGGCACGCAGGAAGATGTCGGCATTGCCGAAGGTGATGTCGCCAAATTCCAGCACCGGCAGGCCGTCCTCCTGCAATTGCAGGAACTTGGCACCGCCCGACGCGATCGGCAGGCCGCGGATCGAGATATTGGCGTTGCCGTCGCCGCCCGAGCTTTCCGATCGGATGCCGGGGATGTTGCGAAAGATTTCGGCGGTCGAACGCGGCGCCGCCTTCAGAATCTCGGCCGCGCCGAGCGAGCTGGTCGAGATGGCGCTGTCCAGACGATCGCGCCCACGCGCGACGGCGGTGACGACCACATCCTTGTTGAGCGTATCGGCCCGCGCGGCCTTGTCGTCCGCAGACTTGTCGCTCCACGCCGTCTGCCCCTGAGCGTGCGCCGGTACCAGCAACGCGAACGGAATGGCCGAAATGAGCAGCCGTTGAAGACGCATAATATCCCTCTCCCCTGTTGATTGGGGAGTTCGTTACCGGACAAGCCTTTGCAAACGATTAAATATGTCGCGCGCCGGATATATCGGCCATTGTCTGATCCTGTATGGCGGATCGGCCGGTAGGATGCCGTGCCATGGACCGGTTCGATCGGGCGGGAGGGCGAAAGCATGACGGACAGTTCCGCCGGTTGGGAAGCCGTCGCCGATCGCTTCATTGCGCTGCGCTCCGGCATCGGAACATCGCTGGTCAGCGGCTGGGCGGAGCGGCATATCGCGCCGGGCGCCACGATCCTCGACATCGGGTGCGGCCACGGCATGCCGATCGCCCAGGCCCTGGTCGACAAGGGGTATCGCGTGGCGGGCGTCGACGCCGCTCCCAGGCTCGCAGCCGCCTTCGCCCGGCGCTTTCCAGACATGGCCATCGCGTGCGAACCGGCGCAGACCAGTCATTTTTTCAACCGCCGTCATCCCGGGATCATCGCCATCGGCTTTCTCTTCCTGTTGGACGCAGTTGAGCAACCGAACATGCTGCGCCGGATGGCACGGGCACTGGAACCGGGCGGCAGGCTATTGGTCAGCGTCCCGCGCGAGGCGTGCGTGTGGCGCGATACGCTGACCGGGCGGGAGTCCGCCTCACTGGGTGCCGCGGCCTATGAGGCAGTTCTGGAAGAATCCGGCGTACAGCCCGTGGGATGGCTTGGGGACGAAGGGGGCAATGCCTATCTCGACGCAGCCGCGCCGGTCTGATCCATCCAATTTAAGGCCGATCGAGATTCAACGATGCCTTATCCTTCCCTCGCCCCTCGCAGAGGGGAGAGGGTTGCGCAGACTTGGTCTTTGCGAAAGCAAAGGCTTAGTCGGAGCTGGGTGAGGGGTGGGCGCT
>NZ_JBEPKL010000020.1:0-76254 GCF_040544655.1 Sphingomonas sp. 1185 | reverse complement strand
TGCACCGCCAGCGGTGCCCAGTCCGGCGCCGCGCCGTCACGCCGCGCCGCATAGGCGCGTTCAAGGTCGCGCCACAGCGGCAACAGCGACCAGCCATCAGCAGCAATGTGGTGGATGACAATCATGAGGTCGTGCAGATCTTCGCCACGTTTGAGCAAGAGGCTCCGCACCGGGGGGGAGGCGGCTAGGTCAAAGGGCGCTTGCGCAAATTCCCTCAGTATTGCTTCAGCATCGCCGGCTTCTGCAATTTCGCGGCGGACGAAAGGCAGCATAGTCCCTGGGGGAAGGATGACCTGATACGGCTCACCACGGTCATCGGCGAAAACTGTACGCAGGCTTTCGTGCCGATCGACGATATCATTCAGTGCTGTTTGCAAGGCGGCTTGGTCGAGCGAACCAGCAAGCGACAAAATGAACGGCATGTTGTACGCGGCGTTCGGTCCATTTAATTGCGCAAGGAACCACAGTCGGCTCTGAGCGAATGAGAGGGGGAGCGGGTCGGGACGATGTCCTGCCACGATCGGTTGGCGCCCCGGCAGGCTTCCGACGAGGAATTGGGCGAGATGCGCAACGGTTGGCGCTTGGAATATGGTGCGGATCGTCAGTTCAGCGCCGAAGACATCCCTAATCCGGCTCACCAGCCGTGTCGCTAGCAGCGAATGGCCCCCGAGCAGAAAAAAATGATCATCGCGGCTGACCTTTCGCAGACCGAGCAACTCGCCAAATAGCGCCGCCAACTCCTCTTCTAGCCCGTTGCGCGCCCATTCGCCCCGACCCGCTTCGGCCAGCGGACGAGGGAGGGCGGCGGTGTCCAATTTACCGTTTGCCGTCAAAGGCACAGCATCGATGAGGACGATCGCGGAGGGGACCATGTAGTCGGGCAGGTCGATCGCTAACGTGTCGCGGATCTGACGTTCGAGCGCGCGGACCCGCGACCTGGAGCGAACCTGATTTACCAAGCGGGCAGGTCTGTGGTCACTGAGGAAAAGATCTACCGGCGCGGAAGGCGTATCGCCGTTGCCAATACGCTCCACGCATAGGTCGAACCGGGTTGAGCCTGGCTCGTGCGACCAGGTCGGCCAGAAGCGATATCCAGGCAGCGCTGCGGTGTCAGTGAACAGGCGATCAAAATCGGATGAAGGGACATGGTTAAGGGCCGCCCGCGCGGACGCTGTATCGCCCGTCGTGACGAGTTCCAGCGCCATCCGCTCTCCGTGGAGACGCCCATATGGCAAGTCGCGGACGCGTATCCGCGGTGATGGTGAGAATTCCAAGCGGCCCAGCAAACCTGCCAGGTCACGATACTCCGAACTCCAGTCCATCGTCGGTACGTCGGCGAATGATGTAAGCCCATCGCGCGACAAGTATAGGACGACATCATAGCGATGCCGGGTAAGCTCATTGGACGCGAAACCACGTTTCAACTGTATGTCGGCTGCTGCATAGTCGCGGAGGCCGGTGAAGAACGAGGGATGGATTAGTAATTCTTCTTCAAAAAAGCTATTGCGATCGATGCTACTGAGCAAATCTGCGGCCGACAAGTCGGGTGATGCGCGTGATATCTCCATCGTCGCGCTGAACAGGCGATGTGTGGCGAGATTGCGAACGTCGCCGATGAAGAAGCGGCCTTTGGGGGCGAGCAAAGTCGCGACCATCTTCATCACGTTTTCGAGGTAATCGACGTCTGGGAAATAGGCCGCCACGGAATTCATAACGACTGTATCGAAATAGCTGGGCGGTAGGCCTTCAGCGCAGGTTGCCTCCTGAACGCGAAGCCGGACCTTAGCGGCGATCTCTGGCCGTAAATCGGCAAGTTGACGGCAATAGTCGATCACATCCGAGGAGAGATCGATCCCCCAATATTCCTCGCAGGATGGGGCAATCTCCTGCAGCATTAGTCCATCGCCCACGCCGATCTCCAGAACTCGGCGGGGCCGAAGTTCAAGGATACGTTGGCAGGTTTCGGCCTGCCATTCCGCCATTTCGGCAGTCGGGATGGGCAGTCCGGTATAGCTGCTGTCCCAGCCCCAGAACTTGTCTTCACTGCGAATATCGGTTGATTCCGCATACAAGCGCTGATTGAGCGAGTCCCAACCTGCGACAGCATCAGCGGGCGCGTTCACCGTGCTAAGTTGAGCTTCGTCGACCACCGCGTAACCGACCAGCTGTGGTTCGCCTGAACGTCCTGCAACAGCGGCCACGACTGCCGAGGTAATTCCGTCCTGCCGGGACATCGTCGCGGCGATCTCGGACGGTTCAACGCGAAACCCCCGGATTTTCACCTGTGCGTCGATGCGGCCGACAATCTCGATTAGCCCATCGGTACGCCAGCGCGCCAAGTCCCCGGTCCGATACATGCGCTCGCCGTTGGGCAGAAACGGACAAGCCACGAACCGGCTGCTGGTTTCTCCGGGGCGACGTACATACCCATTCGCGACGCCATAGCCCGCGATATAGACTTCACCCCGTGTACCGATTGGAACTGGTCGCAACCTGTTGTCGAGAATGAAGATATGACAATTGGCGATCGGGCGGCCGACAGGCACGGTGGTCTCTAAGCTAGCCGCTTCGATATCGATCCGATGCGCGGTGCTCGACACCGTGGTCTCGGTCGGTCCGTAATCATTGACAATAGTGACCTGTCGGTCCGCCTCAACAAACCGCGCGATCGTCTGGGCGTGCAGCATCTCACCGCCAACCGCGATGATGTCGGCAAGCGCTACTGCATTTTCCCCCGCTGCGAGCGCCAGTTGATCAATATGGCTTGGCGTCGTGTTGAGGAAGCCTGCCGATCGACCCTCGCGGGCATCATTCAGCAACATGTCGGCGACGGGACATGCGCCTGGTAATACTAGGGTTGCGCCTGACAGCAACGGCACAAGAATGCTCAAAATGAAGCCGTCAAACGACATCGATGTCACGATTGGCGCGCGGGCCATCGGCGGAATCCGGTAGAAGGAAACCGCCCAGTCGAGATATGCGGTGATGTTTGCGACGCTGAGCATCACGCCCTTGGGACGTCCGGTCGACCCCGATGTATAGATGACCACTGCGGGTTTAGGATTTCGAAGGGGACGCGAAAAGGTGGGCCTGTCCGCCGAAGCATAATTGTAGTCTGGTGTGATAACCAGCGTATCCACGCTGCACTTCAGGCGTGCCGGAAAATCAGGATCGTCTACCAGCAGAAGATCGGGTGCCGCATCGCCGACCATATAGGCGAGCCGCGAGATGGGATAGTCCAGATCGAGTGGGAGATATCCTACACCAGCTTTCGCGGTCGCGAGAATAGCAACGATGCTTGTAACGGACAGCCGAAGCGCGACACCGACCAATGTCACGCGTCGCCCGATTATGACCTCCGCCAATGCGTTGGCTCGTTGATCCAATTCAGAGTAGGATATATGTTCAGAGTCACATAAGAGCGCGACCGAATCGGGATATTGTGAGACTTGAGTTTCGAAAGTCTCGATAAAGGAGGCTTCAGGCGTTGGTCGACTTGGTCCGGCACCCGCCGCAATTGTTTGGCGTCGTTCCGCATCATTCAGCAGATCGAAGGCGTCGATGCTAATCATCGGATCCGCGCAGCCCGCAGCGATGATCATCAGCCAACGGTCAACGAACCGCTGCACTGTGTGGGGGGTAAACGCTGCGGTATCGAAATCAACCTTTAACGTGCCGTCGTTGAAGAGCGGAAACGGCGCGGTCAGCGCGAGATCGTAATCGTGCCTACCACCGCCACATGATCCAAGACTATCTAGCCGCACGCGGGCACGAGTTGCTGACTGCGCATCCCCAGCAGCCTTCGGCCCGTCTTGGTAGGATCTACTGTTGAGATGGCATAAGGCGCCAATGTCGGCTTGCTGGAACAGTGTGGCAAACGGTGTCCCAAGAACGATCTGATGCGTGAGGACAACTGTCTCGTCGCAGGCAGTCGTGGCGTTGGGACCGCCCCATGCCAATCCATCAACAATCGCGGCCGCTTCGGACAAGGATGTTGCCACGCGGATATCAGTGTCGGTGGTAAGGCGAGCGAGAAGCACGGCCAGTGTGGTGTGCAGGATCGCCTCTGGTCGCTTGCCATGTTGGTGGGCACAGGCCAATACCTGATCAACCAGCGATGCGGGAAACGGAAACGTTAACTGCACCCGTCGCTGGTTGCTGGCTCGGACGCTGTCGGGATATTGACCCGTCGTGCCTGGCAGCGACTTGTCGTTCAAATCGCCCGTGGATGAGACGAGCGCCCCGCAGCGAGTTTCGCTTGAAAGTTTCGTCACTGGGTCGTCCCATCACAGTCGATTGTCGCCGTGGTCATTTTAGTGCGCCGCCTCTGCGACCGCGCTTTTCGGCGTCATGTCGGTCCAGTTTGCTTCGATGTGGTCGAGGCACTCCTGGCGCTGTGCCGGACCGAATGTGGTGACCCAACCGTCCGGAATATCGGCGAAGATCGGCCAAAGAGAATATTGGCCCTCGGCATTGATCAAAGCCAAAAACTGACCGTCGCCATCGAAAGGGTTGTCGCTCATCTCAAACGCTCCAGTTTGTCTGCGGAATTGCCGCGCATGACCGCGGGGCGCCGGCGATTGCCTCCAGTAAGGCGTCGCAGGCTATGGCGAAGGATGCGGGGTCCGCACCCAGTCCGACGCGGATGAAGCCGGGCTGTTCGAAGCTTTCGCCTGGCAGTATCAGCACGCCTGTCTCGTCGAGCAGTCGCTGCGCGAATGCCATCGTGTCGGTTACCTGCCGCAAATGAATAAAGGCGGTAGTTCCGGCGGTGTCCGGGAGGATAGCAGCCGCGCCGTCGGTCGCTGCAACCATCTCTGCCAGGCGAGCGGCATTCGTGACGACAACCGGCTCGATTGTTGCCTGCAAAATTTCGCGCCGCTCTAGGATCTCCACCGCAATCGCTTCACTGACGGCGGATACGCTGTGCGTCAGGAGCAACTTAAAGGTCTCGTACCGTTCGTGCAGCGCTGGGGAAGCCACAATCCAGCCGATCCGCAACCCGGTGCACCCGAAGCATTTACCAATTGACCCCAGCAGCACGACGTTCGGTAGCGCATCGAAATCAGCTGGCTTACCGACACCCCGGGGCAGAAACCGATAATGCTGATCAACAACTACGGTCGCTCCTACCGCGCCGGCGGCCTCGGCTATCTGAGCGATGTCACCAGCGGGATATACGACCCCAGTGGGATTATGGGGGCTATTAAGGATAACGAGCCGCGTTTTGCAATCAATCGCCTTTATCACCCGATCGACCGGTAACCGAAACCCTTCACCCTCAAGCAGATCTACCTTCCGCACGTTGAAGCCGATCAGTTCCGGGACGTCGTACAACGCGTGAAATGCGGGTATCGGGACGATGGCGTTTGCACCGTGAACAAAATGGGCAAGGGCAATCGCGACGAGCGCCTCGGACACCCCCGCCGTGACCAGTACGTCGGCGGGATCGATACCAGTATAGCTTGAAGCGATGGCGCTGCGCAGGCGTATCGAGCCGCGCGTCGCCGTGTTGCCAAGTTTCATCTCTAGCACGTCTTTTGCTAAAGCGGGCACGCCGAGGGCTAACATCGAAATGTCCGCCACGCTGCTCTCGCCAAGGTTTATTACGACCTTGCTCCCCTGTTCGACAAGCCAGTCGTCCATGAGGTTACGTTTCATGCGCGGCGCTCCTTTGGGGCGGTACTGGTTGCCTTCAAGTTCTCGGATCTGCTGACAATCAAGGACACAGCGGACGGCGCACCGTTACTAGACAGAAATATTCCGCCGCAGTCAGCGTCCCAGGCCCGATAATCGGGGTCTTTCAATAGCAAGCGATGAAGTGCTGGGAGATTCCAAAAAGGGATGCCGGGACAAAGATGATGAACGAGATGAAGATGCTCGTTGTGCATCGCTGTGAATGCCGCCTCTATCCAATGGCTGTTCCGGTTACGGGTCCTTTCAATCACCCGACGATTCTCCATAAGTGGGCCATGTTCCGATAGTTCGATGAACCATCCGATCACTTGGAACGTCGTCAAAAATGGAATTATCCAAAAAACAATAAGATCAAGCATGTGGCCAGTTAAAGACGCAATGCTCACAATGACTAGCCAGTACAGAACTAGATATCGCGCCTCGCGTGCCGCTGCATGATCCGTCGGATTTATCCTGAACTGCCAGATGTATTTCAAATAACTATAAACGTTGGTCAGTAAAAGTGGCTTCAACACGAGCGCAACGAAGTGTTCCCGCGGTGTGGCTTGCTCGTAGAGACCCCGTTCTATCATGTAGGCGTAATCCGCATCTAAGGCTGGATCGCCAAAGGTTCCATGATGTCCGCGGACATGAGAACTGTGATATGCGCTGAATGTCGACCAGACGAGATATCCGCCGAACACCGTTCCGAGCAAACCGTTCAACCATGCATTGCGAGCAAGAGTTTTATGGGTCGCCTCATGCATCATTGTAGCGAAGGCACGTTGCCGGGAGCCGATAACAAGAAGCGCTACAGGATATAATAGCCAGCTGATTTGTAGCGTCGACCAGACTGCCATTGAAACGATGGCAATATTGATCGTGACAGCGAGCGGTCCGTGAATGTTATCAAGCTGATAAAGCTTGCGAAGCGCCGTGCGCGCTTCAGCGGGAAGGCGATAATGTTCTGCGGTAAACTCGCTCATATCATCATCCCGCCCCTGCGCGAAAGCATATCGCAACGCTTAATGCTGCCGAGTCGTGTTTTAGGTATCACGAGGTTGGAATGTCGAGAACCTCTATTAACCTTCATTTTGAAGGCAATTAAGGCTGTATTCTAGATAATGCCGTAATGCTGTTGTCATGTGCAAATGCATGTGCCCATGCTTGCCCCGGCGTGACGGAATCATATGGACAGGATCAAGCCGCTGACGGAGCGGCGTAAAGCGTTACAGAATACGGGTTGTTCACCGCCGCTGCGGTAAAGTGTATCTGACCAGCGCGTAGCGTGGAACTGCGGGACGACATTCGCGCATGATTCTGTAGTAAAATGTACAATTAGGCCTATTGGATATTAAATTGGCTAATGCCGTCAAATTGGGTGGCTCGGTGAATGCAAAGCCTGTTGCTATTTCCAGCTGACGTCGCTGTAAAGCGGGTCAGAATACAAGCGGCGTCATCTATGCCGTTGTTTCCGGTTGAAGCGCTCGCAGTAAGGCGTGCTGCGCTACGCCGCCGAAGAGATTTTGCTGCAGGGCGATTTTGCGCAAGGTTGGCGCTTGCGGAACTGGGGCGAGAGTCATGTGGGATACCGATCGGAAAGCACGGTATGCCGATATGGCCGGAGGGCTTCGTAGGCAGTATCACGCACGATAGCGATGAGGCGTGCGCGGCGGTCGCTTCAGGCGCGCTTTACTGCTCGATCGGCATGGATTTGACGATGCTCGGGAGTGTCACAGGCGATCTCGCGCCCTTAGTTTGCGCCGATAATGAACTTGAGCGATCATCCGATCTTCCATGCACGGTCGATCATCTAAGCTTGTTGTTTAGCGCCAAAGAGAGTATCTATAAATGTGCTTTTCCGATTGTCCAAAAATTTATCGACTTCGCTGATGTTGTCGTCGAGTGGATTTCGCATGATGATGATTGCCATGGCACTTATCGCGCCGCCTTTGTTCAAGGCCAAAACGTTTGGGATGGATCTCGCCCAATCGTTGGGCGATGGGCCATCGATAAAGGTCGGATTTATACAAGTGCGTATTACCGCTAATGTATTTTGCATTTAAGCCTGCCGACTCGGCCGCCATCCATCCAGGCCATCCGCTTAGCCGAAACATGGGCATCGATTATGGCTTCCATTAACGGACGGACGTCCTTTGCGCCGGGCAGCGTGTTCGATGGCATGGATTGCGACGACCTGAGCCGGTGAAGCATATGCGACGACTGGCTACTGTCTTGCTCGCGTTCCTGTCGCATGCGACGTTTCAGTACCCGCTCGGGAGCGATTTCGCGGGTGCCATCATCGAGCCCAGGGCCGGGGCCGACGCTCATATGCGACATGCAGTGTGGTGACCGATCCGCTTGATCTCGCTGATACCGGTATGACTATTATCCGCTCCGGCGCCCAAGGTGCGCTGATCGCCGGGTGTTGATCTACCGTCTGAGTCAGTGCCTAAATGTGTTCTCTTACTCAGTGCCTTGGCTGCTCCGATCTGGGCACTGTCGGTGGACGGTAATCCAGCCCCTTCTATTGCCTTGCGGCAGTCGCCCGCGGCTGCTAAATAGTGAGAATTGTTCGCAACAGGCGATAAGGGGGCAGTCCAGAAAGTATCGTGCATGACCCGCCATGTTTTGTCAGCCGCGTCAGAGATTGCCGTCGTGCCGGTGATGCTGGTCGATGCGGCGCGCTGCTGGCGAGATGCACGCGACAGTGGGCAACCGGTGCAGCCCTGCCTTGCCCAGAGGCTCGATAGGCGAGGTTGCGCCATGCTCGCGCCGGTGCTCGACAGCCTCTATGTCTTCTTCGAAGCGGCGCTGGGCCGACCGATGGCGATCGGCGCGGCGTCGGCTTTGTCCGACGATGAGCACCTGTTGGTCAGCCTGGTAGACGGGTCCGCACCCCGTACGTGCCTGAGGTGTCCGAAGGGCGCGAGGACGGCACTCGACTGCGCGCTCTGCTCGACGCGGATCATGCTGACGCTTACGCTCGGCCAGCCCGCCACTCGAACGATGCAGTGAGCGGTCCGCCGATCACCACCGTCGCCGAACCGAAGAACGCGATCGGCAAGTTGCCACCGCCACCGCGCCGACATCGCCTCATGGTCGCCTCCGCGATGCAATCAGCCGGACAATCTATCCCCGGGGTCCCGAGGCGCGACACTGCCATTCCGCACAGACGATTGGGATGGCGCGCTTTATATGTGGTGAGGGGACGAGCATGGCTCGTCCCCCTTTATCCTGTCAGTTTCCGGTATCGGCCGGCGCAGCCTTCCGCGCGCGCGGCTTCCGCTCCGCCGTGGGCTTGGCGGAGGCGACGACCGTGCCAGGCTTGCGACCGAGCCCGATCTTCTTCGCCATGGCACGGCGGCTTTCCGAATAGCTCTCGGCGACCATCGGATAATCGGGCTTCAAACCAAAGCGCTCGCGATATTCTTCGGGCGAAAGACCATGCGTCTTGAGATGGCGACGCAGCGTCTTGTACGGCTTTCCATCGATCATTGAGATGATGTGATCCTTGGACGCCAGGGATTTGCGGACGCTTACTGCCGGGGTAAAGTCTTGCGACGCTTCCGTTGGAGCCACGTCCTTCGGCGCGCCAAGGCCCCGGACGGCCTCGTGCATCGCGCTCAGGAATGCCGGCACCGCACTGCCATCCGCACGCGTGTTCGGATTGCTGAGCCACGCGATCGTCAACTCGGTTGCCAGTTCGACGGCATTCGATGTTTCGTCCATTTCGTGTCCTTCGCGAATAGGATTCCCACTGCTGACGCTTCTTGGGCGTCGTGGCAATATCAGGCGTCCTCAACGTAGATATTTCCTGTCACGCTCATACGTGAAAAGGTTGAACAACTCCTTGGCTGAAATGCCTGACGATGCGCCGATTCCACCAGCAATGCAGGATACGCAAAATGGTCGTTGGCAGCACGTCATGATGATGCCAAATTCCATCGAAGGCACGATGAATTACCGGGATTGTGGTGGTTCGGAGTAGATCATGAATATCTGGATGGGGCCTGCCTCGATTTGTAATTAATCTGCTCCATCCGGTCTGGCTGAGCGTCCTGTCGCCGCATTGTTGCGCCGCTTGGCATCTGTGCTGTTCCGGTCTTGGGGTATGGTCCGGGCCATATTCCATTTGATCCCTTGCCTTTGCTCCGTCGTGCAGGCCGCCGACGCCGATGGATTTCGTCATCGCGCTTCCGCAAACCGGTGCCGGCTGGATCGGCGACGTGGGCACGGCGGGCTCGTCATTCATGCCGACGAGCGGGCGATCATCTCACAGGTCGCCGTCCACAGCGACGATATCGGTGCTTTGCCCCATGCGGCACCTCGTACCGCAAGCGGTCCGGGCTTGGCCGCAGATTCCATTATCAGTCCGTTGTTGCGCCTGAGCGCCGCAACTGGCGGACAATACCGTTGAAGGCGGCGGTACAGCCCTGTGCCCGTCCGATATCGTGGTCGGTGGCGGCGGAACTCCAGAACATGTCGAGCGGCCAGCGCTCGGGACAGTGGCCGATCAGACATCGCAGGGCGAGACGCACCTCGATCGTATCGACGCGTTGCTCACCCGAGCGCGTCATGGCGGACCGCAGGATACGCAGCGACAGGTCGACGACGATGCGCTGGTGACGAGAATACTGTCGCACGGCTTAATGGAAGTCGCGGGATTTGAACCGCACCATCTGACCCGGATCTGTCCCCGAAGCATCGGCCGGCCAAGAGCTGTCACGCGGACCAGGGCGCCAGGCTGCATAACCGCGATCTGGCCCGCCGGCATGGCGTGCGCCATCGCCGCGTCCCGTGGCATGGGGAAAGTCCATCCGGCCGACCTCGGCGAGAAGCGGCCCATGGTCGATGATCCGGTCGCAGATGACGTGGATCACCTGACCTTCCTTCTGTACCCGGCCCCTCATCCCGATCATCGCCGCGGACATGACGGTGCGACGCTGCGCCTCGAAGCGATCGGGCCACAAAATTCCGTTGGCCACGCCGGTTTCGTCCTCGATGGTGATGAAGAGCACGCCCTTGGCGCTGCCGGGCTTCTGGCGGACGAGGATGATCCCGGCCACTTCGACATGGCGGCCGTCCTTGATGTGGGCGAGGTCGGCGCAGCGGACGATGCCGCGCCGGGTGAGATCCTGCCGCAGGAATACGAGGGGATGCGCCCGCAGTGAAAGCTGGAGCGCGCGGTAATCCTCCACCACCTCGCGTCCCCCGGTCAGCGGGCGGAGCGACACATCAGGCTCCAGCCCCTCCGGGCTGAACGACGATTGCCGCGCGTCGGCGGCCGCGAACAGGGGCAAGGGGGCCTCGCCCAAGCCCTTCACCTTCCACAGCCCCTGGCGGCGATCCTCGCCCAATGCATGGAAGGCGTCCGCCTCGGCCAGCCGTTCGATCGCGGCCCTCGGGACGCCGGCCCGCCGCCATACCTCCTCGACCGACTGGAAGGGCGCGTCTCCCCGCGCCGCGACGATCGCGGCGCCGTGTGCGTTGGCCAGACCGCGCACCTGCCGCAGCCCCAGCCGGACGGCGAGGAAGCGGCCGGCGGTCGGCTCCAGCGTACAGTCCCAGCGGCTGGCGTTGATGCAGGCCGGCCGCACCTCGACGCCGTGCTCGCGCGCGTCGCGAACGACTTGGGCGGGCGCGTAGAAGCCCATGGGCTGCGCGTTGAGCAGCGCCGCGCAGAACACGTCGGGATGATGGTGCTTCATCCAGCAACTGGCATAGGCGATCTTGGCGAAGCTGGCGGCGTGGCTCTCGGGGAAGCCGTAGGAGCCGAACCCCTCGATCTGCTTGAAGGTGCGCTCGGCGAAGTCGCGGGGGTAGCCGCGCGACACCATCCCTTCGACCAGCTTGTCGTAGAAATGGCTGACGCCGCCGGTGAACTTGAACGTCGCCATGGCGCGGCGGAGCTGGTCGGCCTCCACGGCCGTGAACCCTGCGCCGACGATCGCGACCTTCATCGCCTGTTCCTGGAACAGCGGCACGCCCAGTGTCTTCTCGAGCACAGCACGTAATTCTGGACGCGGATAGTCCGGCTTCTCGCGTCCTTCTCGGCGGCGGAGATAGGGGTGGACCATGTCGCCCTGGATCGGTCCCGGCCGCACGATCGCGACCTCGATGACGAGGTCGTAGAAGCGCGCGGGCTTCATGCGCGGCAACATCGACATCTGCGCGCGGCTCTCGATCTGGAAGGTGCCGAGCGTGTCGGCCCTCTGGATCATCGCATAGACGTCCGGGTCGTCGTCCTGCAGGTCGGCCATGCCGACGTGCACGCCCTTGGCCTCCTTCAACAAATTGAAAGCCCGGTTCATGCATCCAAGCATGCCGAGGCCGAGCACGTCGACCTTCATGAACTTCAATGCGTCGATATCGTCTTTGTCCCATTCGATCACCTGCCGGTCGACCATCGCGGCCGGCTCGATGGGGACGAGGTCGTCGAGCCGGTCATGGGTGAGAACGAAGCCGCCGGGATGCTGCGACAAATGCCGCGGGACGCCGATCAACTGGCGCGACAATTCGAGCGCGAGGCGCAGCCGCCGGTCATCCATGTTGAGGCCGAGCTGCGTGACCTGCTTCTCGCCGACGCCCTCCTGGCTCCAGCCCCAGACAAGGCCGGCAAGCGCCTTGGTCAAGTCCTCGGGCAGGCCGAGCGCCTTGCCGACCTCGCGCACCGCGCCGCGGGCGCGATAGCGGGTGACGACCGCGGTCAGTGCGGCATGGTTGCGGCCATAGGTGTCATAGATCCACTGGATGATCTCCTCGCGCCGCTCATGCTCGAAGTCGACGTCGATATCGGGCGGTTCGCGTCTTTCGCCGGAGACGAAGCGCTCGAAGAGTAGCTCGTGCTTGATCGGGTCGATACTGGTGATGCCGAGCACGAAACAGACGCAGCTGTTCGCCGCCGAGCCGCGGCCCTGGCAGAGGATGCCGCGGCGCCGGCTCTCGGCAACGATGCTGTTCACGGTGAGGAAGTAGGGGGCGTAACCCAGTTCGCCGATCAGCCGCAGCTCGTGCGCGATCTGCTCGCGATAGGCTTGTGGAAGGCCATCGGGGAACATGCGCGCCGCCGCGGTCTCGGTCAGTTGTTCGAGTGCCCCCTGCGCGGTCAGCCTCTCGACCACCCGCTCGTGCGGATATTGGTAGCTCAATTCGCCGAGGTCGAAGGTGCAGGCGCGCGCGATCGCGGCGGTGGCGGCGATCGCATCGGGGAAGGCGGCGAAGCGCCGCTCCATCTCGGCCGGGGATTTGAGGTGCCGGTCGGCATGCCGCTCGCGCCGGTAGCCGAGCGTGTCGACCGTGCACTTCTCGCGGATCGCGGTGACGACGTCCTGCAATAGCCGCGCCTCGGGAGCATGATAGAGAATGTCGCCGAGCACGACGGCGCGGACACCTGCCTCCCCGGCCAGCGCGGCAAGGTCGTGCAGGCGTAGCGCATCGTCGGGTCGGCGGCGGAAGGCGAGGCCGCAATAGCCGCGCGTGCCGAAGGTCGTGCGCAGCGCGGCGAGATGCGCCGCGGTCATCGCACCCGCATCGTCCGGCAGTAGGATCGCGATCAGCCCCTCGCTCCACGCCACGACGTCCGTCCAGCCTAGCGTGCAGCCCCCCTTACCGGCACGCGATTTGCCGAGCGTGAGCAGCCGGGTCAGCCGTGACCAGGCGCGCTTGTCGGTAGGGTAGAGCAACACCGCCCGGCCATCATCGAGATCGACGCGCGCGCCGGCGATCATCCGCACGCCCGTCGCCTTCTGCGCCTCCCAGGCGCGCACCAGCCCGGCGACGCTGCCCCGGTCGACGATGCCGAGCGCCGAATGCCGCTGCACCGCGGCGGCGGCGAAGAGTTCGTCGGGACTGGAGGCACCGCGCAGGAACGAGAAATGGCTCGTCACCTGCAACTCGACATAGCTGGTCGTCTCGGCACCCATCAGCCGAACAGCCCGTGCAGATACCAGCTCAGGTCGCCGGTCGCGGCTTCTATGCCGTCGCCGCGGCGGAACAGCCAGAAGCGCGCGCCGCGCTCGTCCTCGACCCGGAAATAGTCCCGCACCGCCCAGACCTCGCCGTCACGTCGCCACCATTCGCCATGGATCCGCTCGGGACCATCGCCCGCGACCACCACATGGACCTGCCCCCGCCAGGTGAAGCGGCGCGGCGGTGCGTCGGGGAGGAGTGCAAGCACGCCGGTCAGCGGCTCGGGCCGCCGGAGCAATCGAACGGGCCGTCGCCAGGCTGGCCAGCCGGTCGGCGCCGCGAGCGGGGGCGCGCGGCGTACCGCGCGTTCGGGCACGTCGCTCTCGACCGGGGCGGCAGTGAACAGCGCCGTCTCGCCGACCCGGCCGGCGATCTGGTCGACCAGGATGGAGACGTCAGGCACCGCCGCCTCGCCGGTTAGGTCACCCGCGACCATGGTCGGTCCAAGCGGATCGGTGCGCGTCGCGGCAAGATGCATCGTCTCGATGCCATCACCCGGCTCGACCCGCTCGATCCGCAGATGGAACAGCCGAGCCAAATGGCCTGCATCACGGGTCGCCCGGGCGGCGCCGATCGCGAGGCGCTGTTCGCTGCCGTCGATCCGCTCGAGCCGCAGCACGAGCGTGCGCACACCGCGTCCGCGCTCCTGCAACAGGCGCATCATATCGGCGAGAAGGTCGGCGATGACCCGTTCGATCGCCTCGGCGGTACCGATCGGTTCGAGCAGCCGGCGCTGCACGACTGGAGTCTCTTCCGGCACGACAGGCACGATCGGCTCCGCCACGCGGCCGAGTGCCTCGTCAAGCCGTCGGACTGTGGCCAGCCCCAGCCGCCGGGCAAGTGGCCCGCGCGGTAGCGGCAGCAGGTCGGTGATCCGGTCCAAGCCGAACCGCTGCGCCGCCGTAATCGCATCGGACGTCAGGCGTAGCGCGGCCGGCGGCAATGCGCTGATCGCCTGCGCCTCACCGCCTGTGGGAATGAGCGTGATCGCGTCGCGCCCGTAGCGCGCCAGCGCATGGGCCGCCCCCGGCGTGCCGGCCACCGCAACCCGCGCGGTCAAGCCGAAGCGCCGGCAGAAGCGGACCAGCCGCGCACAGAACCGCGCCTCGCTGCCATGAAGGTGGGCCGCGCCGGTCAGGTCGAGCCATAGTCCATCCGTCCCGCTGGGGGCGGCGGTCGGCGTCCAGTGGCGCACCGCGTGGAGGGTGAGGCTGTCGAGCACGGCCCCGTCGGCCGCCGGATCGGCGGGACGGATGTCGAGATCGGGGACCAGCGCACGCGCCTGGGTGATCGCCATGCCGGGGGTCAGGCCGAGCGCGAGCGCCGCCCGGCAGGCCGCGGCGATCACCTGCCGCTGGCCGATCGCCTCGGCGACGATCAGCGGTGCGGCATGGACGATCGGGTTAGTCGAGACCGACTCTCGGCGTGCCTCGGCGGGCGGCGTCCGCTTGAACGGATGCTCGGCCGTCTCCGAACGGCGGCCAAGCTCGCGCATCGTTGGTTGCTGGTGACGCGGCAGTGCCGCTACCTTCCCGGCGATCGCGGCGCGCGCGCCCTCCGCTTGAGCCCAGCGCGCGCCGGGACGCCAGCCGCCGCCCCGCGGCACCGAGCAGGCCCCGGGGTCGTCATCGATCGGAAGCTCGGGCAGGTGCTGTCGCTCAGGCAGCGCGTGCGGCCGCTCCAGCCGCCGCAATCGTTCGATCGCGAGGTGCGGCAGGTAGAGCGAGGCGACCCGTGTCATCGCATGCCTCCAATGCCATGGTGAAGCCGGGACCACCGCGCTGCCGCGCGAGCTCGACCGTCCAGCGCGCGCGCCCGACGCCCGGTGCCGGAAGCCGCGCCGACGGCGCGCAGGCGATCCGCCACCGCGTCATCGCCGCGGACAGTTCGCCGAGCGGGCAGGTGCCCACTTTCCGCCAGCGGCGCGCCAGCAGGGCAGGGGTGCCGCCGGTCATCGCCGCCAACTGCAGCCGCCGGGTGGCGACCATGTCGGCGCGCTTGACCTCGCCCACCACAGCGGCAAGACCACCATGACGCAGACCGTCCTCCATGACGGCGAGCACCTCCTTGTCCTCCCGCGCCTCGACGAAGAGCAGCGTCGCCGGATCGAGCCCTGCCTGCTCGAGGCCCGGCGCATAGAGATCGAAACGCGTCAGCGCCCACAACACGCGCCGGCGCGACTGAGCCGCGGCACGCGCCGCGATGCCGACCGTGAACAGCGTCGCAGCCGCATCGTCGCTGAGCGTCGCCGTCGCCGGCGAAACCTCGTGGAGACCGCCGAGCATCAGGCCGCCATCGGCCAGCCGACCATCGATCGCGTCGATTCCGAACGGCAGCACCGTCGACTTGCCGGGACGCGAGTCGCCGATGCTCTCGCGCAGGAGCGACAGGGCGTGGTGGCGGCATTCGGCGGGCGACATGGTTGCAGCGACTCATATGTTCGCTTTATGTTCCAGAAATCCTTCTGAATGGTCAAGATGTTGCGGAGCGGTAGCGGTGAACAGGAACGCGCCAGGACGAGACGGCGATATCGCCCGATCGGCTCGTGATGGACCCGGATACGACCATATCGGCCGACAGTTGCGGACGCTCGAGCAATGTGCCCTCCATAAACGCACGCTGCGGTTGACCTGCCCGCGTTGCCGCCATGTCCGCGTCCTCGATGCCATGCCGCTCTGGTGGCACTTTCAGCGGCGCGGCTGGGACGATACGCTGTCCTCCGTCCGGCAGCGCCTGCATTGTGCCGCCTGCCTGAGCCGCGACGGTTGCGTGCTGCGCCCGCACCTCGCGGTCGGCCGCGATCCGCCGACCGGCGAACAACTTCCCTATCCGGATACCGCGACGTGGAAGAGACTTGTGTCGCGCTACCGCTCGTGATCGAACGGAGGAATGTGCAATCTTTACAGACTCAAAACAGACGTCCGCGACTATTTCGAGGCCCTCGCCGCCACCGGGGACGTCGCCAATGTCCTGTCGATCGAGAAAGATTATGCCGCACCCGGAAAGCCCGGTTACGTTGTCCGACAGGAAGACGGCAAACGGGTGCTGAGCACGATGAAGTGGGGCTTTCCGATCCGCAAACCCCGCAAGCGCCCGGCCCGGGAGGGCGAAACGCCGTTCCTCTATGACTGGTGGACCAATGCCCGGAACATGCAGAGCAACATGTGGAAGCCATGGCTGCTGAAAGCCGAGCACCGTTGCCTGGTGCCCTTCACCCGCTTCGCCGAACCCAAGGCCGCCGCCGACCGACAGGGGCCGGGCGACACCAACTGGTGGTTCACTGTCGAGGACCAGGCCATGCCGTGCTTCGCCGGGCTGTGGAAGGTCGATCAGGATCATGACCGCGTCTATGCCTTCTGCACGACCGAACCCAATCCGCTCATCGCATCCAAACACCCCAAGGCGATGCCGGTGATCCTGTTCGCCGAGGATCATGAGCGTTGGCTGACGGCACCCGCCGATCAGGTCATGGATTTGCTCGCACCCTATCCGTCCCAACTCATGCACATAGAATAGACTTTCCAGATCTGATCAGTGCGGGAATGGCGATTTCCTCCAAAATGAAGGTAATTCCAGCGGCTGATTTTGCGGGTGCCAATTGCACCGACTGCACCATGGCAAGTCAGCTGTGCTGATGAAATCCTTGCCTACAATAAAAATTGGTCGGCCTGCGCGCAATTGACGCGGTTACATCGTTGATCATCTATGATATGGCTATGAGCAGATCACTGCTGGGGGTGATCTGTACGAGCTACGGCGGTCCATATCTGCGGCGCATCGTCCCATCTCGCCGCTTTGACTGGCTCTGGCCGGGCGAATGGGGGAGACGTTATCATGGCCCGTTTTGTCATCGCCAATCGCCGCGCCGGGCGTTTCACTGCGGACGCCAAGGCAGCGTCGCGCTTCTCGGTGGCGGTTGCCCTTGACGGTATTTCCTCGGCCAGGATCGTCGAGGACAACGAGCCGGACGACCCGCTCGCCCGCCGCGTCGTCGTCGTGGAGGCCGACCCGGTCGAGGTCGAGCGCGAGCGCGCGGCAGCGGGACCCGACACGATCATCGAGCCCGAAATCCTGCACCACCCGTTGACCGTGCTGCCGAACGATCTTGCCAGTGCAGTGCCATTCGGCGCGGCAACGGCGGCGATCGGCAACGTCACCCGCATCGTCGTCACCGGGGGCGGCGCCGCCCTCGCATCCTGCCAGGTCACGGTCTTCTTCCGCGGCTTCGGGGGCACCTCGAACGCCGAGGCGGTGACCGACGCACAGGGGCAGTGCAACGTACCCAATCCTGCCGGTGCGGTGGTGGCCGGCGTGCTCGCCCTGCCGAACGGCGGGTTCTGGCCGACGCTGTCTCGCGGAGCCGCGACGGCGATCGACTGCGCCCAACTACCCGCCGATGGCCCGCTGGGCTGGTGGCATGCGGCGACGGGTATCGCTGCCTTCGATCCCGGTCTCGGATCGGGCGTTCGGGTCGGGGTCATCGATACGGGGCTCGGACCGCACCGCTGTCTGCGGCACGCTCATGGCATCGGCAGCTTCATCGATGGCATCGAGGACAGCCAGCCGGGCGCGAGCGACGACGTCCAGGGCCACGGCACCCATGTCGCTGGTACGATCGGCGCGCGTCCCGTCGCCGCAGGGCAATATGGCGGCATCGCGCCCGGGGTCGACCTGTTTGCCGCACGGGTCTTCGCACCCGGCAAGCTCGCCTCCAACGCCGATATCGCCAACGCCATCGATGCGCTGTCACGCGGTCACGCAGTCGACCTCATCAATATGAGCCTCGGCGCGGCGACGCCGTCAGAGGTCATCCACGACGCCATTCTCGATGCCGCCGAGCGCGGTACGCTGTGCATCGTTGCGGCAGGGAACGACGACGGACCGGTCAACTACCCGGCCGCGTTCCCGGAGTGCGTGGCTGTGTCCGCGCTGGGGCTGGCCGGCTGGGCTCCCCCGACATCGCTCAGCGCCACGCGCCTGCCGCAAGCAGCGGATTGCTTTGGCCGCGACAATCTTTTCCTCGCCAACTTCAGTTGTTTTGGCCCGGAGATCGACTGCGCGGCGCCGGGCGTCGGCATCATCGCGCCGATCCCTGACCTAGTCGGCGACAGCGATACGCTTTACGCTGCGATGGATGGTACCTCGATGGCGTCGCCGGTCGCCTGCGGCATCGCCGCAGCGCTGCTCTCCCAATATCCCGGCATTGCAGCGCTGCCACGGGATGCCTCTCGTGCCGCATTATGTCGAAGCCTGCTGACCTCGGGCTTGCAGGATATCGGCCTCGCGCCGAAATATCAGGGGCGCGGTATCGCGTTCATGCCATAGCTGCTATGGTGATGTCAGAAGCAAGTGGACAGGACATGCGGTTCGTCGTCGCGATCAAACGGGGCCTGCGTGGCCAGGGTATCGAAGCGACCAACGCCGGACAGGTGCCCGGCGTGACGCTCGTCGGTGCTTCCAATCCGGATCGTATCGTCGTCGACGCCAGCGACGAGGCCGTCGCTGAGGTGCGCCGCCGATTCGGCAGCTTCATGCATGTCGAACCCCTGATCGGCCACTCCACGCTATAGCCTCACCGGCGTTGGCGACGACGTTTCACGGCTCCACGGGAACACCCTTGCGATCGCGGATCGCCTGTAGCTGCGGCAGGAGCCGCGATCGCCGCGCCGATGGCCGTACACCCGGCGAGACGAACTCTATCAGCGGATTCTTTTCATTCGGCTCGCCAAGATGATGGGCTGCCCCGTCATCCAGTTCGACCGCATCCCCCGGCGCCATCATCATGATCGCGATCGCCTGATCACGGCTGACGAATATCGTGGAGACGACATTCGCCGAACGGTCATCGATAGTGAGAACATAACGCATCCGTCGCACCTTACGGATGCACCCGGACCCGAGGCAATATCGATCGCCGCAATTCCCTATCGGGGAAAGGAGGCCTCGAAATGATCGCGTACGCACGACAGGCTCGCCAACTCCACATCGGAAGAGCAGGGGCGGCGTCCGGTCTCTCGATCGGCATCGAACATGCGGCTCGCTGATACGCTCGCCCGCCGACGCCTGCGCTATGCCCGGCCTCTTCCGACCATGCCGGACATCTGCCTCATCGACGTTCCGCCGCCATACGCGTCGCCTTCGCTGGCCCTCGGCCGCTATTATCCGGTCATCCTCGAAACCGATCTCGAATGGGATGAGTGGGACCGCTTCCTCACCGTCGATCGGCATACCCCTGTCGCGCCCGACCTGTTCGATCGACGGCCGTCCGCACTCCACGCGGACACGATCATCCTCGCCCATTACGATCCGCCCGAACCGGGCTGGCCGTGGATCTTGCTATGCCGCTGGCCGATCGATCACGTTGCGCTTGCGGGCGACGCTTCCGACCTGTTCGCCCGATCCGCCTATTCGGTCGAGATTCTGCCCGATCCCACCGAGCGCGCGACAATGCAGGATCGGGTGCTGCACTCGCTCGGACGTCAACGCGCCGTGAACCTCACTCTTGTCCCGGGCGGGGCGATCGCGGGTAACGGCTGACCCTTTCCTGACGCTTCGCACACGCGCAGGCACAGCGGTCTGAAACCCGTGCGCGACACGCCGAACGTTGGTCCCCCGACCGAGTGACCTTGCCCGCCGCCAACATTCGTCTGCGCGACGACGGTGACGAGCACCCTGACCCCGGCCGGATCATCGATACCATGCAGGCTCCGCGACGGGACCATCGCCTGTCCCACCCACCTCCGACCGACAGACGTCGTGGTTCAGCGCGGACGTGTGGATCGGATCTTGGCGTTTCGCAGATGACGGCGTCGTGTTCCGGGGACGGGATGCGCGGCGATGGGCGGGGGAGATGGCGGGCTTCGGGGCGTGGGGCGGGGGCGGGATCAGAGGAGAGGAGGATCGGCTTTTGTGTCGCCGGGAATGAACTCGAGAGCGACGTGACTGTCGAAAGGTTGAAACGATGAACATCGGTGAACTTCGCAACGTCAATGGTCGGCTGATCGGCTCGATCGCAACCCGCACGATCGATCTGCCGCGGATCGGGCTGAATCCGGTCCAGAACGACAATCCGCGCGCGCCGAAATATGAGGTGTTGGCGCTCAACGTCGCCCGGCGTTGGGTCCAGATCGGTGCGGTCTGGGAAGCCACGATGAAGCGGTCGGGGGAGCAATTCCTTGCCGGTTCGATCGACGATCCGAGCCTGCCCGAACCGCTGTCGATCGCGCTGTTCCCTGCCGCCGACTTCGATGGCTACATGGTCGCGTGGCGCCGCGATACGATGCGGTCCGACTTCGGCACCGGTTTCGGGGCGAGCAACTACGATCGTGAAGTGCAGGGCGACCGCACCCGCAGTGGCGATCGTCGCGACCGGGGGGATAGCGGCTTCGGCGAAAGCACGGCCGGGGCTCGCGGTGAGCTGGTCGGTGCCGGCGGCCCGGACGATCTCGACGACGATATGCCGTTCTGATCGACCGCACCAAGCGCAGATCGGGGCCGGGGAAGCATCGCTTCTCCGGCCCTTTTTCGTTTCGCCAGTCGAAAGCCAGTCTCGTGAGCCATCGTTGCATTTCCAGCCGCACCGGCACAGCCGCCGAACCCTCACTCGCGTCGATCGGAGGCAGCGATCGGCGAGGCCGATCCGTCATCGAAACCGGAGCCCTGATCGCGCGGATCTTCGATCTGCTCGAAGCCTCCAGCCTCGAGTCCTTCGCGCCGCAGGTCGCGTCAGGACTGGTCAACGGCGCGCGCCGCCCACTTCGGACCTGACGGCCTAACCCAGCGCGAAAGGGGGACGCTCCGCGCTCCCCGGTTTCCTTGTCTTTCGGAGTCAGCATCATGACCGATACCGCTTCGCCGCGCAGCGTCCGCAGCCTTGCCGACCTGCCGGACCTCTATAAGCAACTGACCGCCACCCCCGATTTCGAGCGGGCCTTCGGCGATCCCATCCCGCTGTCGATCATCGAACCGGGGGAGGAGCCGGGCGAGCACGACATGCCAGAGCCGCTGGCCGTGCAGGCCGAATGCGGCGCGATCATCGCCACGATCTTCGACCTGTTCGCCGACACCCGCCTGGCGCCACTCGCAGCCGAAGTCACCTGGGGGTTCGTCAACAGCTTCCACTTCACGGCGCAGAAACTGGAGCGACGCGAACAGGCACTCGCCGACGAACTCGGCGACTTCGCCCGCCGGCCAGACCTCAGCGAAGTCTACAATCGCGAGATGGAGGAGAAGCAGCTGCTCTGCCAGTCGATCGCCGAACACCGCGAGGCGATGGAAGTGTGCCGCGACTATGCCGCCGAGATGTACCGGGTCCAGTCCGGCTGGCCATGGTCGCCGGCTCGCGGCAGCCGCGCCTCGAAAGCCTCGACCGCGACGCAGGTCGCGATACAGGATTTTCTCCGGCACCGCGACCTCGAACAGCGTGACCGCTACCTGCCGCGCGGACCGCTGGTGGTCGCGTCCGGGCACGCGCAGTGGCATGACTGGCAGTCCATCTGGGATCGCCTCGATACGATCCGCGAGCGCATCCCGGCGATGACGGTAGTCAGCACCGCGCAGCGAAAGGGGTTCGATGCGATCGTCGCCGCATGGTGCGCGAGCCGTGAGGTACCGCTCGTTGCCTACGGCCTGATCGGCGGCGGCAAACGCGCGCCGTTCCTGCGTAACCGCAAGCTCGCCGAGTTGAACCCGGTCGAGGCGGTCCTCGGCGAGGGGTCCGGTATTCAGGCCAATCTCTACCAGACGCTGCGGCAGGCCGGCGTCCCAATCCATGCGTTCCGCAAGGCCGATCAGGCCCCGATCGAGCAGGTCGGCCGCCCCGGCGGCACGATACAGCGGCGGGTGGGCTGACCCATCCTGTCGACTCCGGGGATCGCGCGACGCGCGGGATCCCCCTTCCGGAAACATCCATCATGCGGGTGTATGCTGGCTGCATCGAAGTTGGGGGGTATGGACGTCGGCAGCGACGGGTGGACCGCGTCTTGGTGCCTTGTCCCGCATCCGGGCACCGGTGCGCCATGGCTTCGTCCATCATCTGGGGGAACTGCATCAAACCCTGTCACCCGTCGCCTGCACAACCTGCGGTCACCGAGGACTTCCGGGATGATCCGTGAACCGGCCGCGAAGGCCAACCGCCGCCCGGGGCAGGCGTCGGGGTGAACTCTCCTCCCGACGGATTTCCATGGTCCCACGGGGCCGCGCCGGCCTCAAGGACGGCGGGGCCCCACCATTTTCCCTGTGGGAAAATCGTGACCCCCACCGCCGGCGATGCCGGTCGCGTGCCGCGATCCTTGACCCCGGCGCTCGGAGCCCGTGGCGGGGGAAAGCCTCTTTCGTGGAGGTGACGATGTGCAGGGTACTCAACAAGCGGCTGAGCGGCGTTCCGGCGGGCGCGGTCTATGTCGGGCGCGGTTCGAAATGGGGCAATCCGTTCGTGATCGGGCGCGACGGGAATCGGACCGAGGTTATCGCGCGATACGAGCGTTGGCTACGGACGCAGCACGATCTGTTGCGCGCGCTGGATGAACTGCGGGATCGCGATCTGGTGTGCTTCTGCGCGCCGCTGCCGTGCCACGGGGATATGTTGCGGTGGCTGGCGAATGCATCACGGACGGATCGGATCGCATGGTGGCGCAGCAGTTGACATCGATTGCGGCTGCGCCGCGGATGGGGTGCGTGGCGATCGCTAGAGTCCGGCACCCCGTTCATCGCGGGGCGATGAGCCGGAGAGTCCGATTTTGTCACAGGGTCGTCGGTTGCCGTCAAGGACGGCGGGGCCCCACCTTTTTCTCCGAAAAAATCGTGACCCCTACCGCCGCTTCGCGGTCGCTTCGCGCTCCTTGACTGCTGCCCTCAACCCCGCCGCCTTTTACCCGCAGCACCATGAGGAGAGCGCTTCCCCTCGGGGGGCATCGAGCCCCCCGAGGGGAAAGGGGCTCTCAACAAGTCCCAGTGTTCCACGGGACCGCACCGGCCTCAAGGACGGCGGGGCCCCACCATTTTTGTCGGCGGAGCAGACGTGGTTCCCCCACCTCCGGCGAAGTGGCCGCCGAAAAAAATCGTGACCCCCACCGCCGCTAAAGCGGTCGGGCTGAAGCCCGATCCTTGACCCCGGCGCTCGGAGCCCGTGCAGAGAAGGAGACCTTCTTGAAGAGGAGGTAAGAATGACCAAGATCATGCGTTCGGTTCGCAGCTTCACCGACATCGCCGAACTCCACGACGCCGAGACGCAAGCATCCGATGCCTTTGCCACCGCCTTTACCGAAACGGTCGACGGCTTCCGGATCGACGTCGGTGAGGATGCGATCTCTGCGGACTTGCCCGACCCCCTGATGGCCGAGCGTGCGACCGAACTGATGGTCGCTACGATCTTCGACCTGATGCGCGACACCCGGCTCGAGGGCATCGCCGACCGGCTCGCATGGCAAATCGTCCACGCCTTCCACAAGGCCGCCGACCAGCTCGACAACGAGGCGGATCGGGCCGCGCAGAAGATCAAGGAGCTGATTCGCAGCGCCGATGGCAGCGAAATCGGTACGGTCGAACTGGAGGAGGCGCAGACGGTGTGTCAGTCGCTGGACGAAGCGCGCGAGGCGGTCGCGTGCATGCGCGATCACGCGGCGGGCGTGTTTCACGCAGAGACCGGACGGCCGTGGTCGGCACCACGCGCGACGCTGGTGTCAGGCAAGCGCACCGCGTCGGTGGTCGACGGGATCAACTTCCTCGCCGCCCGTCGCCAGCGCCGGATCGAAGCGAACGCGCCGCAGGGGCCGGTCGTGATCTTCTCGGGCGGGCAACAGTGGCACGATCACCAGCAGCTGTGGGACCGGCTCGACCAGATCCGCGCGCGGGTGCCGGCGATGGTGCTGGTCACGACCGCGCAGGCCAAGGGGTGCGATGCGATTGCGGCATCGTGGGCGGCCAGTCGCGGGGTGACGCTGGTGGCGATGACGTTGAACCACCGTCTCGGCAACCGCGCAGGGTTCGCACGCAATGAGCAGATGGTGAAGCTGCAACCGGTCGAAGCGGTCGTGTGCG
Organism: Sphingomonas sp. 1185; assembly: GCF_040544655.1. Classification (NCBI taxonomy): domain Bacteria; kingdom Pseudomonadati; phylum Pseudomonadota; class Alphaproteobacteria; order Sphingomonadales; family Sphingomonadaceae; genus Sphingomonas; species Sphingomonas sp. 1185. Next base: position 51,570 of record NZ_JBEPKL010000020.1, on the reverse strand, counting down.
AAGGCTCGGGGTTGCAGTCGCACCTCGCGCGGCTGGTCCGTGCGGCGAGGGTGCCGGCGCATTTCTTCCGCTGCGACGGACAGCGGGCGGCGGCGTGAACCGCGCGTCTGAGCCGGTCGGGTCCTTCCGGCCGGCTCCCCCTTTTTTGTCGGTCGGGGCGTTCGGTTCGGCTCGGGAGCACGGCCCTGGCAGGCCGTGTCCGTCGCCGCACCGATGCGGCGGCATGGCCGCCGGCCTCCTGCGCGCGGCTCCGCCGTGCTCGTCGCTGGGACATCCCTGCGGGATGACGTTGGTGTCGATTGCGCTCCGGCGGACGGGGCCACCTTCACCAGAGGAGAGAGGGATTTTCGGGGTGTGGCCGAACGAAGGAGATCAGAGCCATGACCATGAACCCATTTGCGGACATTCCCCGTGATAAGCCATCCGTCTTCATTTCCGGGTCGATCGCGATCCGACACCTGCCAACCAGCGTTGTCGAGCGGCTGCTGGAGGTCATCGATCGTCGGCTTCCCGTCCTGATCGGAGACGCGCGCGGCGTCGATACGACGGTCCAACGCCTGCTCATGAATCAGCAGGCCCGTGACGTGACCGTGTTCACCGCTGGCGGCTTCCCGCGCAACAATCTCGGTGAGTGGCCGGTCAGGGCCATACCCGGTGAGGGGCGAGCCGGCACCGCTGGCTTTCACGCCACGAAGGATCGCGCGATGGCCGCCGAAGCCGGGGCCGGTCTGGTCATCTGGGATGGCAGGAGCCGCGGTAGCCTCGCCAACATCCACCGCCTCTGCAAGCGCGCGTGCTTCGTCGCGGTGTGGCTGGATGCCGAGGCAAGGTTCGAGAACCTCAACTCGGAGGCTAAGCGGGCAGCGTTCGTGGCCCACTATCCCTGCCGCGCACATTGAACATTTTCCGTACCACCGGGGCGGTACGCTGCGACCCTTCAGGGCATCAGCGTACCGCCTTTTTCTATGCGGTCTTCACGGTTGGCAGCGCTTTCAGCGCGCCGACCGCTGCGGTGCCACCGACCCGGATCGCATGGGTCATAACGTCCCGAAACTCGCGCTCGGAGAGCGCTTCGATGCCGACGTCCTTCACCATCGCCGCGTAGCGATCGCGCAGGGCGCTTCTCGCCTGCGTGACGTCATCGGCCAACCTTCGCTGGCGCGCTTCGAGGTCCGCCAGCCGCTCGCGTTCATTCATCTTGGGCATGTCCAACTCACGTCTGTCGGGCTGCCCGCCACCTCTCAATGTGCAGCGCACGCGGGGCGTGCGCAACAAGGATCGGAGGTTCGTGTCATGAACACCATCGTCTCGTATCGGTGCTGCGTCGGGGACCGGCGTGCCGCCGGAAGAAGTGGAAATGCCCCCTACCGGGGGATGGCCGCCCGTGTGGCGATCGATGGTCGCAGCGGTCGAGCCGCTGCGCTGGTGAGGACGCACGGCCATAGCCGTTGTTGATGCACCGTACGCATAGATGCTGCCCATAAATGGCGGCATTTCAACAGCTTACGGCGACTATTGCCGCGCTGTCAGGACACACTTTGTTCCCCGGCTTGGACAAAATCAAGCGGAATTTCGGGCGGTCAGCGTCAGGCCCACCGGGCCGCTTGCGCGGCCCGGTGGGCCTGATCGCGCATACTGCGCGCCCGCGACCTTGCCCCCATCTCAAGCGTCCGTCAGCAGCGTCTGAAGGTAAAATCCGATGTCATCCGCATGGCGTCGATCGAGGATGGTTTCCGCCACCGAGAGATGCCGGTCGACCATTCGGCACGGTTCTTCGCCACGGGTTATCGCCATCAGCATGTAGAGAGCTTCTGCCACCGCACCTTCTACGGCTCTGGCGTCGATGGCGACGCGCACGGCAATCTCGTGGTATGACAACTCGCGTTCCCGGTGGAGCCGAAACAGCGTTTGCGTAACCGGCGGCAGGCGGGTCAACGCCGTCTGGTATGCGGCAAGGCGGGCGGCCATGACAGAATGTGGAATCATCCAGCCCTCTGCTCACGATCGTAGTTGAGTTGGACTGCCGAGGCAGGGTCGCCGCGTCCAAGCCGTTCTTGGCAGACGGCCGTGACGATCCGATCAAGGATCACGACGCGTTCCATCGCCCAAGCGAGGGCCGTGGGTGCGACAGTGAAATCGCGGCCATAACGCGCCTCGACATAGGCGCGACGGATGCAGCCAAAGGCGTGTCGCTCGAAACGGGCAGCGCGGGGCCATGCGGCGGCAAGGCGTGGTTCGAGCGTTTCGGCCACGTCGCGCAGTTCGTCCAGTGCGTGGCTGCGGCGACCATGCAGCGCCAGCGCCCACGCGACGCACTGGTAAAGATGCTCGCATGTCTGATGGAGCAGCAGGGCCGCCATCGTTGTGCTGCCCCGATCGTGGTAGAACTCGGCTCCAGCGAGAAAGTCGATGGCGCGTCCGTGCCAGCGCTCGAACTCGGCCAGTCCACGCGCGCGGTGTTCCGGTGGCGACAGGCGGCGCGGTGACGACAGCCGCGATCCGTCCGCCTCGTAGAGCGCGATCCCATTCGTAGCGACCGTGACGAAATGAGGTACGCCATCCACCAGCGCGCTGTTGACTTCTTGCAGGCTATGGACCGTGAGGCTAACCGGGTGGGCGATTTTCCCGAACGTCGTTTCTTGACGCAGCCGGTCATGAACCATCGCCCAGTCGCTCCGGCAACTGGCGAGCTTCGGATCGTTGACGATCGCCATCAACCGGATGACCATGCCAACCCTGCCTGCATCCAGTGCGGGCGCAACATGTTCACCGTGCAGGATAAGTTTGTCGATATGACCCGTGCGATACCGCATCGCGGTCTTGCCCGCGACCAATTCGGCGAAGCCCTCTAAAACGATCGCCGTGGCTCGCCGCAGGTCGTGGCGTACGGTTGATGATAGATGGCTGATATCGGTGGGCAGCATCATGGCCGCGCCTCCCGGTCGGAAATGCCGGTGACGACGCGTACATGGTCAAGCAGCACACTCAGCAACGGGCGGACCTGATCGACCGTGAAGCCGCCATCATCCGGCGCAGGCCGGTCGTAGCGGTGCATCTGGTTCCACTTCCAATAGGGATCGAGCACGATCGCCAGCCGCGCCATCTTCGGGCAGTGATGGCCGAACCCGCTGACATTGGCATAAGCCAGCGATCGGGCGACGTACATGCGGATGTAGCGTGCGCACCAGGCGTCGGGGAAACCGACGAACAGCAGATGGGCGCTTATCGCCAGACTTGAGACGATCCCGGCCACGTATAGCAGGTCGCGGCCTTCGTTATGGAAGCCCGCTTCAATTCCCGCGAAGAAGCCTTCCGCGTTGCAATAGCGGAACCGGCTATCCTCTTCCTGCCACCCATGCGGCAACAAGACTGGACATGGGGCGGCGTAATGATCGCAGAGCGCTCGCAAAGCCGGGTGCCACGGCGGAAATGTCCCCTCCGGTGTATCGGTCACGACGCCGGTTCCTGATCGGGCGTGGCGTACCCGGTAGCGAGGCCGATATGTCGAAGCATATCGCTCAGCAGAACGCGGATTTGCACCGGCGAGAAATCCAGCGGCGCTGGAGTATTGCCGTCCCCTTGGTGCAGTCGTTTCCAAAGCCAGACGGGGCACAGGAGATCACCCAGCGCCATCATGCCGGGGCGACCTGCATTCCATAACGGTGACAGTAGGTGGACCAAACGTTCCGTATCGGGGCGATCGTGACCGAGGCCGTAGCGGCTGGCGTAGTGCAGCGCGAGCGCTGGGCGACAGCCGATATTTCGAACGCACCAGTCGTTATCAAAGCCGATCGCGTTCAGAAAGGACAGCAGTCCGAGATTGGCCGTCATTCCCGCATCGCGGAAGAAACGGCGGTAGCCGTGCACCGATCGCGGTTCCCGATGGGGAAAGAACCTGTAGGCGCGCTCGTAGCGGTATCGGCCCAATGCGCGGGCTTCCGGTGTGGGGCGCAGCAAGATGGGGTCGGGGGCAAGGTCGGTCACAGACACCTCCGTTCCGCATCCTGCGGATGAGGCGAGAGTGCCGGGGCGGATGCGGTGACGGTCCCGAACTCCCGCGCGCTAGGCGCGGGAGCCGCCGGGGCTGGTAACATGCCAACGACATGCGCCGCCGTCTTTAAGCCGAAGCTCTGGACATGCGCGGCGGCACCCCGGAAAACGAGTTTCCGAGTTGCGTCGTTGGCGGGATTACCAGTCCCGGCGCTGCCCTTTGCGCAGCGCGGCGGCTTTGTAGCATGGTTGGCTTTCATGGCCAATGTCACTTGAAACTCGAGCGGCGGAAGGCTGTGTGCCGCCTGCCATCGCGCAGCGTTAAAGCCTTCCTTCATTGCGGATTGGGGAGCCGGAGATTAAGCTCTGTCGCAGACCGATTGTGGAGATTGAGGATTCACGCGTAGCCAACGTTCTGCCGTTTCATTGCCTTAAAAGCCGCGCGTGCAAGCTGGCGAAGATCCTAGCGCGCTTCGTCTCGATAAGAAGGCTGGGTCAATCTACTCTATCGTGGTCGCCTCTAAAGGTTTTATAAATGCCGATAACTATAAATTCCGAGCGTGACGTAGAAGTGAAAATAATCACACCCCTTTTCAAAGACGTGCTGGGGTATGAGGACGATCACATGCATTGGGCCGTTCCGGTTCAAATGAATTTTGGTCGTGAGGTGCGTACCAAGGAAGCCGATCTCGTAATCAAGCGCGGGAACGACGTACTTGTAGTCGTCGAGGCAAAGAAGCCAACCGAGGCGATTTTTGGCGCAACCGGGCAAGCGGACTCATACGCATTTGCCCTTGGAAGTCCGTTTTCTCTGATTACGAACGGCCGAGAATATGTGCTAAGGGCGTACTATCACGGCAATCGGCGCGTTGACCTAACCCGCGGCCACATCGACAAAATTAACAAATCGAGCTTTAAGAAGCTGATTAGCCTAATTGGCGCAAGCGAGATTCTTGCGGCGATCAATGAGGCGCCCCCAGAAGCCGTTGAGCCCGACGCTGAAAAAATCAAGGATTACCGCCGATTTTTCAAGGGTCTTCATAGTGTTATCAGAGATCGAGACAAGCTAGACCCAGCTGCTGCTTTTGATGAGCTTAGCATGATGTTGTTGTTGAGTGCTGCTGATGAGGCCCTTTATGCGTCTAATCCAAAGCATCAGAAGCTGACGTCAGAGAGTGTAGCTGCGTGGGCTAGCACATCAACGGACCTTTCGAAGAAGCACCTGAACCTCCATTTTGACACAGTCGTGCGAAAGGCATTTCCTTTGCTTGCAGAGGAAACGAGCAAGATCAATATATCACCTGCCACGGCCGAGGAGTTGCTCAAGAGGTTGAAGCCATTTTCGCTTAAAAGCGACGATATGGATGTGAAGGGGCGCGCGTTCGAGGAATTTTTGCCCTCGCAATTACGTGGTAAAGGTCTTGGACAATTTTTTACGCCACGACCCATCGTGAATTTTATGTGCGAATTGGCTGATATTTCGATCAAAGATATTGTGCTAGATTTCGCTTGTGGCTCTGGTGGATTCCTGATCAAAGCTTACGAAAAGATGCGTGGTGAAGTTGATCTTCTCCCAGAGGGTACGCTGCGCCGAATTGGTACGTCTCGGGCTGAACTTATTGAAGACATAAAGTCTAATCACATATTTGGAATCGATGCCGAGCCACGTGCCGCTAGAACGGCACGGATGAACATGCTGCTATGGGGTGACGGGAAGTGTGTTGTCCGTGGCAATGCTCTCGCAGCCAAAGACTCGTCAGGCGCACCGTACGCAATTCAAGACTACGATCCCGACGTCAGTGATAGTGGTTGCACGTTGATCCTAGCCAACCCGCCGTTCGGCGCGCGGGAGGCAGATGCTGCCATGCTCAAAAGCTACCACTTTGGTTCTCAGTCAAAGATGAGGAAATCGCAGAAGACGGAGGTTCTTTTCGTTGAGAAGGCTCTTCGTCTGCTTCGCCCTGAAGGGCGTCTCTTGATTGTTCTTCCGACCGGTTTATTGAGTGCTGACTCCTACGCTGATTTGCGTTCGCATATTGCCAAAAATGCTTGGGTAAGGGGAGTTATTAACTTGCCGACCCACACTTTTGTTCAGTCAGGTGTTCCAACTGTAAATACAGTTGTCCTTTATCTGCAAAAATATTCCAATGAAATGATGAAGGCGGTAAGCGCGGGATTTACTACCGACACATTCGAGGACTTTTCGGCCCTTCTGTCACGACGGCCCGAACTAGATTACGATATATTCATGGCGGATTGTGAAGATGTTGGTTTTGAGCCGAGCGGGCGCTCCACGCGAGTGGCGGGGAGAAAAACGGATTTAGAAGAAGTGATAGAAGATTTTAAAATCGGTAGTACTGCGGATATTGGGGATCTAGACATCTTTGATTACGCAGAACGACTGTATGGCGTGAAAAGTAGACGTCGAAGGGATCAGGTTGTTCGTGGGAACCAAGTTGGTACTAAGGCATCTTTTGCCGTTCGAGCAAGTCAGTTGGCTAATCGTATGGATCCCACATATTATCTTTTTTCACATAAGCTTCGGGAAATTAGTAAAGATATGGAGCCAATAGGGCTTCGAGTCGTGCCAAGGGCCGAGCGCTTTTTTCCTAAAGATGATAAAGAGTTGGATCAGGACTATTCCCTCCTGAGTGTGGCTAGCGATGGTCAGGTAACGGTAAGAGATACTGTTAAGGGCGAAGATATCACAACGCCTCAAAAACACATTGAGGAGGGTGATATCGTTTACAACCCTATGAGGGCAAATATTGGAAGTATTGGGATACTGAAGGGTGGGATTTCCAACCCACTTGCAAGTCCAGACTATCATGTCTTGAAGGTAAATGGAATAGATGCTGAGTACCTTATAGCGCTTCTGCGAACGCCGTTTTATAAATTTTATATCGATGTCATTACTACAGGTTCGATTAGAGATAGACTTTACCCTAAAAGTCTCCAAGGAATGTTGATTCCCAAGAAGGGGGCGGAAAGTAAGAAGCAAGTAAAAATGCTTCAAGAAAAAATTCTTGATGAAGAAATCCGTCACAGCGAGAGAGTCGGTGGACTGTATCAGGAACTAAATATTTCCGTTAGGTCGCTAGTTGGCGTTGTTTCGCCGAACTAGGTCATAGTTCGACTCCGGGTGGAGTGCAGTATCGCTTCACCCGGCTCGGCAATGGCTTGAGTTAGTAATGTTGGCCCGGATTCGGTTGGTTTCACTTTTTCTCGTGATGTTCCTGAACGATGTCGTTGCGATATTGGCGATGTAATGAAAGTGGCGATTTCTTCGACGCAATCTGTCATGGTGCTGTCGGCAAGATGCGCATAGCGGGCAGTCATTTGTACTTTGCTATGACCGAGTAGCCGCGACGTGCAGAACAGCGTTTCGCCGGACATGACCGCATGGCTGGCAAAGCTATGGCGCAGGTCATGGATGCGCAGCGTAGCGGGAAGTTCAGCCGACTTGCGGATCTTTGTCCACACGACGCGCACGGCTTCGTAGCATTGCCCGCCCGGCAGCGGGAATACCGGCGCGGAGGTGACGCGACTGGAACGCGGCAGGCTCGCACGATACGCATTGAGGAAGCGGCGCACCGGCATTCCAAGTGGCATGTCACGCGGGCCGGTCTTGCTATCGCGAAGACTGAGCCGGTCCCGCAATACGTCGCGCCATTCAAGTTGAACTGCCTCACTGACCCGGCATCCGGTCAGCGTCAGAAAGCGTAGCAACGCTGATGCGGTGCAGCCTTGTACGCTGCGCGCGTCCATCGCGGCACCGAGCCGGCCCATCTGTTCCTCGCTAAGGAAGGTCCCGACTTGCCGCCGCCGGTTCATCCTCACCCCGGAGACCGGGTTGCGCCATCCCTCCGGCAAATGGCCCCATGCCTTTGCGTCATTCAGCATCTGCCCGAGAATGCCCAGCGCGCGATTGGCCCCGCCGGGACGATCGGCGCTATACCGCTCGAACCAGCATATCACATCCGTCCGTGTGATAGCATCCAGCCGTTTCCCGGCGAAGGCTGGTAGCAGGTGGCAACGCATGTAGGAGCGATATGTGCGCAACCCCTCCGGCTTGAGCCGGGACATGCAGCGCCGGTCATGCTCCGCCTGAAACACCTCGAACAGCGGTGCGGTTGAGGGCGACGGCGGGGCCGTCGCTGCGGCCGCCAGTAAGGCGTTTGCGATTTGGCGCGCGGCCTTGACGGATGTCTCGGGAAAGGTGCCGAGTGCGTGGCGTACCTGTCGGCCATTAGAGCGTGCGCGAACGATCCAGCTCCGCGCGCCGCAGGGCTGGACGCGCAGGATGAGCCCCGGCTGGCGGGTGTCGTGCAGGGCGTATTCGCGAGCTTCCGGGCGAGCTTTCTTGGCAAGGGTGTCGGTCAGCGCGAGGTGCAGATTAGCCACGGCTCGCCTCCGTCGAGGGATTGGCCCGCGCCGATTGCGCTGCGCGTAAGGAGAGACGGTGGGCGGGTCGTATGGCTCCGCCGCCACCGCGAAGGGATCGGTCGATATATCCCGACACTCGGCTGGCGGACTTGACGAGCGCCCCCATCGCCAGATGCGCATAGCCGAGTGTGCTGTCGAGTTCGTGATGACCGAGCAGTTGCGCGACCACCCGCAGGTCGATCCCGTTGGCGACGGCGACAGAGGCGAAATGATGGCGTAGATCGTGCAGCCGTAACCCCTCCAGCTTGGCCTCTGATCGGATCGCGGTCCACTGGCGATCGATGGTCGTCATTGGACGATCAAGCGTTGCCATCGGGAAGACGAACGATGTGGATGCAACAGCCTTGCGGGCGTCGAGGATGCCGCGCGCAGGGGTGTTGAGCCAGATCGTGCGCGGACCTGTCTTGGAGTCTTCCAGTACCGCCCGGGGGCTGACGATGCGGTCCCATTTCAGCCCCAATATCTCGCTACGCCGCGCGCCGGTCAGCAGCAGCAGCCGCACCGCGTCACAGGCATCCGGCATCCGCTGTTGCAACCGATCGAGCGCCGCCCACAGACGTTTGATGCTGGCGGCGGGCAGAAGTTGCCCGCGATGGCCGCGCTCCTTCTTGCGCAGGCCGCGACACGGGTTGGTGCCGATCGGGCGCAAGCCATGATCCTCGGCATAGAGCATCAAACCCGACAGGGTGGATAGCGCGATCCGTGCGGCGGTGCTGCGTGCGGTCACGTCGAGATGCCAGCGCGCGACCTCCTCACGGGTCAGATCGCGCACCCGCCGCCGCCCCAATGCTGGCAGGATATGATTGGCGCTTGCCGCTTCCATACAGGCCAAGGTGCTGCGCTTCCAACGCGTGCCCGACCCGGCGGCGAGAAAGACCGGAATGACGTCCGCGACCCGTGCGTCGGGGCCGTGGAGGGGCGCGGAAGTGGTTGAGGCAGGGGAGGGCGTATCGGCCGTTGCGAGACGGCGGGCAGCGGCTAGCGGGATCGCGGAGGGGTTGCCGAGTGTGTGGCGGGTGGTGCGGCCAGCCTCGCGGCCGAAGATGACCCACGTCCGCGAACCGGAAGCGCGGAGGCGCAGCGCGAGGCCGGGCACGATCGTATCGCGCAGTGTGCGTTCGCCAGTGGCAGGCAGTTCGATGGAGACAGGATCGATGGTGGAAAGGTCGATGGTGTCGGCGCGTCGCATGGCGTCGGTGATCCACAAATCCCGACCCGTATGGGGCCGGTGGCGAGCGTCCGGGGCGATGTTCCCCAGGACACACGGGGATTTATGGTCAGCACCTGATTCGTACGGCTCGACCGCCCTGCCGGACGATCATCGCTGGCCCTCCGGTGCGTTGAAAGTCGCCCTTTGGATCAGCGGTTTACCTCCCTTTCCGGCCGTTGGTCGGGCGCACCAGCAGGCTCGTGCGGGAGGATCGACGCACGCCCCGGAGGGCGTATGTTGTATTGCACCGTACGCACGGGTGCTGCGGAGCAAACCCACATTCTTTCAATGGGATAGCGATCAACTGGCTGTCGGACACTGCCGCCATTCGGGTCGGACACGTCCTACACGTCGGCGAGAGGCGCAGGTAGAAGCCCCTGTCTTCAAAAGCTTATGCCGTCGGACAGGTCCGACGCGGCCATTTCCTTGCCGTGCCGTAACCGATCGGCTATAACCGTCCCGCTTCATCACCCGTGACGGGGCTCCGTTCGATCGGAGCGTCCGTGACCAAGATCAGTATCCGCATCGACGAGGCGCTGCACGCCCGGCTCAACCGCCGCGCCGATGCGGCCGGCGTCTCGCTGTCCCACCTCATCCGTCCCGCCCTGGAACAGGCCGCCGATCCCGCGCGCGGCTATGTCTTCTCGTCGCAGGACGAGATCCTGGCGACCTGCATCCAGATCCTTTCGATCGTCGCGACGGGGATAGGCCAGCAGTCACCGAAGGCGCTCGAACAGGGGATGGCGGATGCCCGGGCGATCCTGGCCGAGCGCGGGCTGCTCGCGCCGGAGGCGACCCGGTGAGCATCTTCCGCCATGACACGCTGGGGTCCTGGACGCGGGGCGGCCAGGCCATCGTCCACAACGTCCGGATGACCACCCAGGTCTTCATCCAGACCGCCACCGCCTGTCTCGTGATCTGGGTGATGGGCATCGTCTGGTACGCCTTCGAAAAGTCCACCGAATATGAGCGGTTCGTCCTCGTAAAACTCGCAGAAGCCGCCATAAAGGTCGACGCTGCGCCGGGCACCAACGATCCCGTCCGCTTCCACGATCCGCATGGGCGCGAATACTGGACATCGGCGGACTGGCTGCTCGCCTCCAGCCTCGCCAAGCGCACGCTCCACGCCTTCGAGACCTACCTGATCCACGGTGCGCTGATCGCCGGGGCCTTTGCCCTGGCGGCGCTCGGTTGCGCCTGGTTCACCTTCATGCGGACGGGGAAGGGGCTCGGCTCGAACGAGTATCTGCGCGGCGCCCACTTCGGCACACGCCGCGATGTCCGGCGGTCGCTGCGCTGGCAGAAGAAGGGGCCGCTCAGCATCGGCGGCATCGCCGTGCCGGAGGCGTTCGAGCCCGAACACGTCCTGCTCTGCGGCGCGCCGGGCACCGGCAAGACCAACCTCATCGTCACCATGCTGGCCGGCATCCGCAAGGCCGGGCGCCGCGCGATCGTCTACGATACCGCGGGTACCTTCGTGGAGAAATTCTACCGCCCCGGCATCGACACGCTGCTCAATCCGCTCGATGCGCGGACCGCGCGCTGGTCGCCATGGGTCGATGTCCCGCGCGACTATCATTACGACCAGATCGCCGAGTCCACGATCCCCGACAAGCATGGCGACCCGTTCTGGGCGAAGGCCGCGCGCGGCACCTTGGTCGCGGTGCTGCGCAAGCTCGCGAGCCAGAAGCACACCTATGTTTCGGTGCTGCTCGACCGGCTCGTCCGCTCCAAGCTGAAGGATCTGGCCGCCTTCGCTGCGGGCACCGATGCCGCCGCCTTCATCTCCACCGAGGGGGAACGCACGTCGGCCGGCGTCCAGGCGGAACTCGCATCGGTGATGCGCTCCTTCGCCTATCTCGACGATACCGAGGACGGCTTTTCGATCCGCGACTGGGTGGAAAAGGGGCGGGCGGACAGCTGGCTGTTCATCACCGTCAAGGCCGACCAGATCCCCTCGCTGCGTCCCCTCATCACCGTCTGGCTCGATATCGCGATCTCCGCGATCATGAGCCTCGCGCCCGATCGCCAGCGCCGGCTTTACTGCGTCATCGACGAGTTGCCGACGCTCCAGAAACTTCCGTCGCTTTCCGATTTCCTCGCCCGTGCGCGCAAATATGGCGGTTGTGGCATCCTCGGCTTCCAGTCCTATCCCCAGCTCGAGGCGACCTACGGCATCCAGGATGCCGCCGCGATCACCGGCTATTGCTCGACCTGGGTAGCGCTGAGGGCGAACGACACGCCTACCGCCAAGCATGTCTCGGAGAATCTCGGCCAGGTCGAACAGGTCGAGGCGAACGAGGGGATGAGCTATGGCGTCAACGACATGCGCGACGGGGTCAACCTATCGCGGATGCAGGTGACGCGGCCGCTGGTGATGCACACCGAGGTCACCAACCTGCCCAACCTTTCCGGCTACCTGCGCTTCGGCCGCAACCTGCCGGTCGTGCGCTTCGACGACCGCTTCAATTCGCTGCCAACCGTCGCGGCGGGCTTCCTCGAACGGGGGACGCCAGCGATCCGGCTGGAGGCGGCCAGGGTGCTGATCAAGGTCGCCCACGCGCAGGCGAAGGTGCGCGAGGTCATGGAGGTGGGGAAGGCCGCCGGTGCCAGGACCGTGCCGAAGGTGGATACCACAACGGCCACCTCACCCCCGATCGACCAGCCTCCGGAAGCAGCGCCAGCGGACACCGGCACGTTGCAGCCCGATCTCTTTGCAGACCCCGTCTGCCTGGCGGATGGTGCGCCGATCGAGGAAGTGATCCTCGCCGCCGCCGACGGCGAACTGCCGATCCCGCCGCGTGTCGCCTGGCAGGTGATCGGGGTGCGGGCGGGCGAGCTCGCGAGCCATCTGGTCCAGCATGCCGATGCGGACGGCCCCCGTCATGACGCGAGGCCGGCATGATCCATCCCCGCCGCCTCAAGGGCGCCCCGACCAACATCGCCCGCTATTACACGGTCGGCGATTACTACACCAAGGGCAGCGACGAGCATTCGGAATGGGGCGGGGCGCTGGCCGCCGATCTCGGTCTCAAGGGCAAGGTCGACCCTGCGGTTCTGAAGGACCTGCTTGGTGGCAAGGTCGCGGGACAACAGCTTGGACGACTTCGCCATGAGGGCGGAATCGAGCATCATCCGGGCTGGGACTTCGCGGTCAACGCGCCGAAATCCGTGTCGATCATGGCGCTCGTCATGGGCGACGAGCGGATCATCGCCGCGCATGAGCGCGCGGTCGGTACCGCGCTCGCCTATCTCGAGGAACATGCCACGCTGCGTCGTCGCGAGGATGGCCAGATCGTCCATGAGACGACCGGCCGTTTCTTAGTCGCACGCTTCACCGAGCACGCCAGCCGCGAGCTCGATCCCCACCTCCATACCCATGCCGTGGTGCTCAACATGACCAACCGCGAGGATGGCGGACCGATGGCGAGCCTCGAGACGCGTGCCATGTACGCCGCGCAGATGACCGCCGGACAGGTCTACCGCAACGACCTCGCGCACGCGGTCCGGGAACTGGGCTACGAGATCGACAGCGACCCGCGCACCGGCCTGTTCGAGATTCGCGGCGTGTCCGACCGCCTCATCGATGCCTTCTCGCAGCGGGCCGAGCAGATCGACGCCTATGCCGAGGAACATGGCCTCGAAGGGCAGGCGGCACGGCGGAAGGCGTTCTACGCTACCCGGCCAGCCAAGGAGCGGTTGGCGCTGGACGACCTTCACGGCCGGTGGGCCAAGCGATCCTCATTCGACCGGGAAGACCTGCAGGATCTGCGCGATGGTGCCACCCGTCGCGACGTGCCCATCGAGCCAGCGACCGCTGCTCGCGCCACGTTGTTCGGTATCCGCCAGACCGAAACCCGCGAAGCGGTCAACGAGCATGGCCGGATGCTGCGTGCGGGACTCGCAAGCCATGTCGGGGAGGTCCGCCTGGGGGACGTTCGCCCGCGGATGGACGAACATGAAGACCGGCGCAAACTCCTGACCACGCGCGAGCCGACCGGCGGCAAGGCGATTCTGCAAGGACGCACGACCAGGCGAACCGCACGCCTTGAACAGGCACTCGCGCAGCACATCGCACTCGGCCTCGACGATGCCCGGCCGATCGCCCGCGCCGATCGGATTCTTCCTATCCTCGAGACGGCTGGCCTCACGCCGCAGCAGGAACAGGCCCTTGTGTCTGTCGCCCTGACCCGCGACCGCGTGAGCGGCATCCACGGCGTCGCCGGGGCGGGGAAGTCGATGCTGGTCGGGACATTGCGCGCGGCTGCGGAGCCCGGCACCCAGTTCATCGCGCTGGCGCCGACCTCCTCGGCCGCCGCCAATCTCGGGCAGGGCGCGGGCATTCCCTCCCGGACCGTCGCCAGCCTTCTTGCGGGAGGGGGCAGGGGCCTCACGCCCGACCATATCCTGATCCTCGATGAGGCGGGGCAGCTCGGCAATCGCCAGGCGCTGCGCATGCTGGAGATCAGCCGGTTGTCGGGGGCGCGACTGCTGCTGCTCGGCGACAACAGCCAGACCGGCGCGATCGAGCAGGGCAAGCCTTTCTGGCTGATGCAGAAGCTGGGTTTGCCCACCGCCGAATTGACGGAGTCGATGCGCCAGCAGACCCGCTCGATGAAGGTGGCGGTCACGCGCGCCCGCGCAGGAGATTATGCGGGATCGATGGCCGCGCTCGACCGGGTGGCCAGCGGCGGAGACACCGAGGACCTGGCGCGGGATCTGGTCGCCGAATGGACCCGCCTGGGCGATAATGCACGCGCCTCGACCAACATCCTGGTGCTCGAAAATCGCACCCGGCAGTTCGTCCACGCGCTGATCCGCGACACGTTGAAGCGGGAGGGTGCCCTCGCCGCGGAGGATGCCCGGCTGGAGGTGCTGTCCGCGGCACCGATGACCGACCAGGAGAAGCTCTATGCGCGCTTCTACGCCAGGGGGCAGGTGCTCACCTTCGGGCGCGATGTCGTCGCGGCGGGGATCGCGCGCGACACCGAATACTTGGTGGTCGGTCTCGGCCGCGAGGCTGGCGGACGCCAGATCGTCAGGCTCGTCGACGGCAACGGGCAGATCATTCGCTGGGATCCCCGGCTCGGACAGGTGCGCCATGTCAACGTCTTCAACGTCGAGGAGCGAAACCTTGCCGAGGGAGACCGCATCCAGTGGCGCCTCGTCAACCATGACCTGGGCCTCAAGAACGCCGACCGGGGCACGGTCGAGAAGCTGGTCGACACGATCGCGACGATCCGCTGGGACCGTGACAGGCGGGTGCAGGATGTCGACCTCGATTGCTACCGGACCTGGGATCATGGCTATGCGGAGACGGTCTATTCGGCCCAGTCGAAGACTTATGGGCGCGTCTATGTCCTGGCACCGGTAGGGTCGGCGCTGGTCAACGGCCAGAATTATTATACTGCGATCACGCGCGCCCGTTTCGGGGTGAAGCTGTGGACCGAAGACGCCAAGGCGCTCGCCGATAAGCTGGCGACGAACAGCGGCGAGAAGACATCGTCGCTTGAAGGTCTCGGACGGCTGGAAAAGGATGGGCACCGCGCCGCTGCCATGCGCCACCCTGAGCAACTTGGCCGGGGCAGGGCAGAGCAGGAACGCTGGCGGGAGGAGCGGCGTCAGCACGCGTTGGGTCGTCGGCCCGACCGACGTCCGGCCCCTCCCCCTGGCATCGCCGAGCAGCTTGCCAAGGGTGCCCGCGAGATCGCGGTCCGGTTCGATCGCTTCCTCCAGGCCGTGCTCGATCGCGAGCGGACCCCGGACCGCGCAAGCGCCAACGCCCCCACGCATACGCCCGCCGGGCGCGAGCCCCATTCCCTTGGAGCGGCCCCTCACGCACGCGGGCCTGAACGATGAGATCGACCATGACCATCGCCCTTGTCTCTATTCTTCTTGTCATCCTGCTGATCGCATGGCGGCACTCGCCGGTGCCCTGGCGGCATCGCTGGCGCCGCCGCCAGGCGCGAGCAATGGCGGAGAAGTTTCGTGGGATCGATCGCGACCAGCCGCCCGCGCTGATTTTCGCGCGCTTGCGGGCGATGGATCCGCTGGCGTTCGAGGAACTGCTGCTCGAGAGCTTCGAGCGGCAGGGACATACCGTAGTCCGCAACCATCGCTATACCGGAGATGGTGGCGTCGATGGCCAGGTCATCATCGATGGCGAGCGCTGGCTGATCCAGGCCAAGCGCTACGACGGCGCGATCAAGCTGGCGCATGTCGCCGCATTCGCGCAGGTCTGCAGAGCCCGTGGGCAAAAGGGGCTGTTCATCCACACCGGGCGTACCGGACCCGGCAGCCGTCGGATGAGCGATGCGACGGGTGTCGTCATCCTGTCCGGTCGCGACCTAATTGCCCTCGTCACAGGCGAGCGGCTGGGTCTGAAGAGGGCAGGGCGATGAGACACAGTCCGCTCGTGTTTCGGTACGCGGCGATCGCATTCATGATGCTGTTCTCATCGCCATGCGCGGCTTCCCGGCACGGGACGATCGCAGAGGAGCGTCTTATCGCGCGCTGCATCCGCCGCGCAGCGCTTGGCCGACCCTGGCTGGAAAAAACACTGTGGGGACTACGCGATCAGGAAGGCGGCTGGATCGGCGCGGCCGTGCGCAATCGCAACGGCACCTATGACCTCGGACCATTCCAGATCAACAGCTGGTGGGTGCCGAAGATCGCGGCGGAACTCGATCGGGATGCGACGTCCGTTGCCCACTGGCTACGACACGATCCATGCTTCAATGCAGAGGCGGCGCGGTGGATTTATCTGACGGGATTGAACTCCGATACATCCTATTGGCGGGCAATTGGGCAATTTCATAGTCCTGTTCACTGGCGGCAGCAGCGTTATGCCGCGTCTGTAGCGTTTCACTTGCATATGCGATTTGGCGGACAAATATTCGAACGTTGAATGAAGTAAACCGTACAATCGGGGAGTCGACACAAGTCTGATGCGGCTTCACGAGAAGCGTTTCATGCACTGCTAAAATTAACCAGCGTAGTTAATGTCGGGGAAGAAATCTCGTACTTAGGCATCGTAGACAAAGGGAAACCAGAGCAGGGCTGATGCAAGGCTGATAAAGCCGATGTAGGATTCGGCGGTTTTGTCGTACCGGGTGGCGACCCGTCGCCAGTTCTTGAGTCTGTTGAACATGCGCTCGATCTGGTTGCGCCAGCGGTACTTGACCCGATCATGCGCAGCCGGGTTGCGACGGTTGCGCCGGGTCGGGATCACGGCCTCGACGTCCATGCTGGTCAGGGCGTCACCGACCGCGTCGCTGTCATAGCCTTTGTCTGCAAGCAGAGCGTCGATCCGGTCGGCGATCATGCGCATCAGCGGCCCAAAGCCTTGCGTGTCATGCGCCTGACCCGGCGTCAGGACGAAGGCGAGCGGGCGACCTCTGACATCGCAGCGGGCGTGGAGTTTGGTAGTAAAGCCGCCGCGCGATCGGCCGAGCGCTTCGACCGCGCCAGTCCCTTTTTTATGCCCACCGCACAATGGTGGGCCCGGACGACCGTGCTGTCGGTCATGTCGGCGCGGCCATCGCAACTGTCAGGAATTTCGTGTGCGGGCGGGCGGATGAACATTACGCCGCCATGGCCTTGATGAAGCGTTGGCCGAAGATGACGGCGAACTGGGCTTTGGCCATGGTCCACTCACGTGGCGGCATTCTCCACTCTTTCTCCGAGCGGTTCAAGATCAGGTAGAGCAGCTTGGTGGCGGCCTCGTCGCTGGGGAAATGACCTCGGGCGCGCACGGCCCGGCGCAGCTTTGAGTTCAGCGCCTCGATGGCGTTGGTGGTGTAGATGATCCGCCGGACCTCGTCGGGGAGGGCGAAGAACGGGATCACCTCTGCCCAGGCGCGCCGCCAGCTCTGGCCGATGGCGGGGTAGCGGGTGCCCCAGGGACCGGCCTCGAATGCCCCCAGCGCCTGTTCGGCCGCCTCCGCGCTGGGGGCGCGGTAGATCTCCTTCAGTGCCGTCGCGAGCCCCTTGCGGTCCTTCCAGGGTGAGGCGGAAGTGAGAATGATCCGGGGGATCATTCTCCCGCCGAACAAGTCCATGGAATTGCGCGGCAGGTGGACGATGCAGGTTTGAACCACGGCGTCGGGAAACACGGCGGTGATCGCCTCGGGAAAACCTTTCAGCCCGTCGACGACGGCGAGCAGGATGTCCTCGGTGCCGCGGTTCCTCAGCTCGTTCATGACCCTGAGCCAGAACTTGGCGCCCTCGTTCTGCTCGAGCCACAGGCCCAGCACCTCCTTGGCACCATCGGCGCGGACGCCCAGCGCGATGTGGATGGCCTTGTTGCGCACCATGCCTTCATCGCGGATCTTCACCCGCAAGGCGTCGAAGAAGACGAGCGGGTAGACCGGATCCAGCGGCCGCTGCTGCCAGATCGCCACCTCGTCGAGCACGGCGTCGGTCACCGTGCTGATCAGATCCGGCGATACGTCGATGCCATACAGGTCATGCAGGTGCCTCGTGATCTCCCGGGTGCTCATGCCGCGCGCATACATCGACACGATCTTGTCATCGAACCCAGGGAAGCGCCGCTGGTATTTGGCGATCAGCTGCGGGTCGAAACTGCTCTGCCGGTCACGTGGTACGTCAATCGCCAGCTTGCCGGTATCGGTCGTGATCGTCTTGCGGCCGTAGCCGTTGCGCGAGTTGCCGGTGCCCTCGTCTCCGGCCAGATGATGATCCATCTCCGCGTTCAAAGCGCGCTCCGTCAGCGCCTTCTTCAGCGCATCCAGCAGGCCGCCCTGCGCCAGGGCGGTACCAGCATCAGCGCCAGCCAGCAGCTGATCAAGCAGCTCATTCGGTATCGCAGGCTCTTTGCGTCGGGACATACAGGGTCTCCTTCTTTCCCCTTATGCCCGCCCGCACACCAAATTCCTGACACTCCCACCGTCCAGTGCGTCGCCTCGTGGTCTGGCGGCTCCAGTGTCAGCGCTACGACCTTGTCGACCAGTGTGGTTTCGAGCGGTGTGATCCCTCGCGGCCGCGTCTTGTCACGCAGCAGGCCATCCACGCCTTCGGCCATGAATCGCTCCTGCCAGCGCCACACGCAGGTCTTCGACTTGCCCGTCGCCGCCATGATCGCGACCGTCCCCAGACCATCGGCGCTCAGCAGCACAATCCGCGCCCGCCACACATGCTTCTGCGGCGAGCCCCGCGCCGCAACGATCCCCTCAAGCCGTGCCCTGTCCGATGCCGTGACGCTGATCTCGATCCCTCTGCGCTTCACCCATCTTCGCACGCCAACGCGCCGCGCGGAATTACCAGCGGGACTCTTCCGTCCCGATCAATCCACTAGGCGTGTTCAAACGTTCGATATGATAAAGAGGGGTTGAGTGCGACCTGTCACAACTGTGAGTTCGGAAAAGGAAAAGGTGGCTTGTGGATCGTCTGACCAGCATGGCGGTGTTTGTGACCGTGATCGATCGGGGCACTTTCACTGCAGCGGCCGACGTTCATGGGATATCTTCGACCATGGTCGCAAAGCATATCAATATGTTAGAGGCGCGGCTCCACGCGCGATTGTTGCACCGGACGACGCGCCGATTGTCCCCCACCGATGCCGGGAGGCGATTCGCGGAACGTTGTCGCCACGTCCTCGCCGAGGTTGCGGAAGCAGAAGCGGTAGCCGCGGAGGTCGCGGAGACGCCGGTTGGGTTTTTACGTCTTGCAGCACCGGTGGCATTCGGTGCCGCGCGTGTTGCACCGCTAGTTGCGGCGTATCTCGATCGCTATCCGCAGATGCGGGTGGAGCTGGTTCTCAGCAATGATAAGGTCAACCTGATGGAAGAGGGCTTCGATCTCGCCTTTCGCATCGGGGCACTCGAACAGGATTGGCTGATCGCCCGGCCGCTTGCGCCTTATCAGCTGATACTCGCGGCGGCGCCCGCCTATCTAGAGCGTTATGGCTGGCCCTCGACACCGATGGACCTATGTTCTCACCGGTTGATCGGCTTTCCCCAATGGCAAGCCAATGTGATATGGACGTTATTTGGTCGCGATGGCGTGCATCATGTTCCGTTGCCGCCCTCCAGGCTCTGTATCGATCATGGTGGGGCGCTACGCGAGGCGGCGGTGGCGGGCTTCGGCATCATCATGCAATCCCGCGTGACATTGGACGCCGATCTGG
Organism: Sphingomonas sp. 1185; assembly: GCF_040544655.1. NCBI lineage: Bacteria > Pseudomonadati > Pseudomonadota > Alphaproteobacteria > Sphingomonadales > Sphingomonadaceae > Sphingomonas > Sphingomonas sp. 1185. Next base: position 31,777 of record NZ_JBEPKL010000020.1, on the reverse strand, counting down.
CCGCTGGGCGGCTTTGCCGTGTCCTGCCGGACTATGCCCCGGAGGCGCGGCCATTGACGATGGTTCATTTGCCGGACCGCCGGATGACGGCCGGACTGCGGGCCTTCATCGATATGGCCGTCCTAGCCTTGCGCGAAGAGCCGGTATCGGAGCGAGCATGATGACGGCATGATGGAAGGGTTAGGCCGGAAGTAAGGTGATCGGGCTATGCATGGCCTCGCAGCGCGGCGGTTTGGCTGCGATAAAGGGCATGCATGGCCTACCCGGCGTCATTTTGTGACCGTTGCAACCAAGATGGAGTTTCCATCGGGCGATAAAGAATACGGATTAGAGTATGCGCCGTACGTCGTCCGCCCCATGGCCCGCGACGAAGGAGTCAGCATCACGCCGTTTCTGTGGAATAGATCTGAATTAATTTCCCCGTCAGGATTTCCTAAAGACAGGTTAAAACACCCGGTGGGCACATGATGGCGCTCGCAGCGTGGGCTGCCCACATAAGATTTTGTATTATTGAGATAATATCTGTTACGCTTTAGCCAAAAGTGTATCAAAGTGCAACCGGCGTCTTTACTTGTTGAGATTATTCCAGAAGTTGCTTTGATTGTTGGAGAAATTTCCCTGGGAGAATTGCCGACAGGTGAAATTGGTAAACGGAAATTTAACAGATCGACGGGCGCCACAACTTTAGGGGCACAGGCATTTTGCTCCACCCATGCATTCTCGACCGCTGCCCCACCCCCTTTCGGGGGCTCGCATCCTTGGGGTTTCATATCGCCAACAATAGTTTTGCGCCACATGCGCGATGCAATTCGCCGCTCCTCTGGTCCAGTCGCATTGGTGTAGATTGCCGTCGTCTTGATGTCGGCGTGCCCTAGCCAGCGCTGAACAAGTGTAAGCGGGACGCTCGCCTGAACCGCGCGCACGCCAAATCCATGGCGTAATCCCTTGGGGGAGGCATGGCGACCGCGAATATTGGCGGCCGTCATGACATCGCGAATGCGACGATATCCCGTCATGCGCGACCATGGCCAAAGACGTTCGCCATTATTCTTCTCTTTCTTAATCCATCTTCCAATCAAGTTTAGGAATAGGGGTGGCAAAGGAATCGACCGAAATACCGTCTTTCCCCGTTTTTTCAGACACCGGATGACAACGTGTCTTGATGAAAAGTCAATGCTGTTAGTTGTCATAGATAATGCTTCGGATATACGGCAGCCGGTATAAGAAATCATCATGCAAAACATTTGAACAGATGCGGGAAAATTTTTGGAATGAGAAATTACCAAATCAATTTCGTTGGGGTTTAGGTATTTTCGCTGTCCGTCATGGTTAAAGATCATGGTATTCATCGAGAGTTCTCCCATAAAATATGATTCGCCTCTTATTTTTATAAAAAAATATTGTGCAACGTATCGCTGCGGAACAGCTGATACACTTTTGGCTAAAGCGTAACCGGAGCGGTGACTTGACAGGCGTGTTTCCGGGGGGGTGCGGGTGATGATGCAGATGGGGCGCGGCATTTTGATGCGGGCGGGGGAGCGGCCGTTCGTTCCAGGGTTGGCTCATCGCCCCGTTGATGCCGTGGGGGTGCGTTTATCCCTGAGCATCTGCAATTACGCCCATATCGGCCGCGCTTATGGATCGGTGGTCGCGGATATGGTCGTGGAGGAAATCCGGGGCCGGTTGGTCGATGTGTTGCCGACGGGCGGTCTGGTCCGGGCGGCTGGTCCGGAGACATTGTTCGTCACTATGTCTGATGAGGGCTGCGGGGTGGGCGGAGTCGTCGCGGAGTTCCTGCCGCGCTGGGTTGCGTCGTTCTGCTCGGCGACGTTGGTGCGGCCTGTCTCTACCGAGGCTGGAGCGCTATGTGTCTGGCTGTCCGGTGAAGGGGCGCTGGGAAGTGATGAAGGGGAGCGGATATTCCCCTTCTGTGGCCCGCCGATCGGAAGTGAACCGGATGCAGCGGCGCTCTATCGCGCCGACATGGCGTTGGCCGCCGAGGTGCTGCCTTTGCTCCTTGCGCCGCAGGCGGGACCTGCGCCGAAGGGCGACAGGTCTCTGGTCCTGTACTGGCAACCTGTGGTGGGGGCTCAAGGCGGGGTTCTGTATCATGAGGCATTGAGCCGTCCGTGCGGCCCCGATGGTGCGGTGCAGTCGCCCGAGCCCTTGCTGCTGGCGCTCGAGCGCTTGGGGTTTGCGTGCCTGCTCGACCGGCATGTCGTCTCGGCGGTGATCGACGAACTGGAGGCGGCGCCCGGCGTGGTGCTGGCGGCCAATGTCTCGGCGCAGAGCCTGTCTTGTACGTATATGTGGAGCGAGGTGCTCGAGCGGCTGGAACGGCGGCCCGATGTGGCGCGGCGGCTGGTCTGGGAGATCACCGAGACCGCGCTCGTTGCCGACATGAACCGCGCGGTGGCGTTCGTCGCGAGGGTCCGGGCGCTGGGGTGTCGCATCGCGGTCGACGATTTCGGGGTGGGCTTCACGTCGATCCGGCAGTTGATCATCTTTTCGCCCGACATCATCAAGATCGATCGGTTGTTCCTCGACCGGGCGGTGCTGGGCCCGCGTGACGCGGCGATCTTTCGCCAACTGGTCGAACTGGCCCGCTCCTTCGGTGCAGAGGTGGTGGCCGAGGGTATCGAGACCCGCGCCCAGGCCGAGATCGTCGAGGCGGCGGGGGCGGTGTGGCAGCAGGGTTATCTCCACGCCATGCCCTCGCTGACCCGGCTGTGGCGTCAGGGCTGGACCGCCCTGTCCGATGCGGCGGGCGCGGTGCGCTGATGCGGCGGTTCCGCGCTGCCGTGAAACCCTGCGTGCTTTCCTCTTTCGTCAGCTTACGTCCCGTCGACCGGCGGGCTTCGTTCCCCGAGGTTTCCGTGTACCTGCCCAATACCCATTTTTTCCGTCTCCGACTGCGCTCCTCCCGATTTTCGATCCGGGGCCTGGGCGGTGCGACGACCTTGCCGCTGGGGCTGATGCTGGCATCACCGGCGGGGGCGCAGGCCGTGCCGCCGCAGGTCGTGCCGCCGACGCTCGACCCAAACCGGGTGCAGGACAATGTTTCGCGCCCATCTGAGCCGGTGCCCTCAACCCCGCCGGTGATCCAGGTATCGCCGCAGCAGGCCGCGCCGGAAGCGGCGGCGGCCACCCGCTTCGTGTGGAAGGACGTGCGCATTGAGGGGGCCACGGTAATCCCCGTCGCGCGGCTGATGCGCGAATGGAAGCATGCGCCGGGCGAAGAGGTCAGCGTCGAGGACGTGTTCCGCTTCGCCAATGCCGTGACGCGGCTCTATGCGAAGAAGGGTTATGCCATTTCGTTCGGGGTGGTGCCCGAGCAGCAGATCAAGGACGGTGTCGTCACGCTGCGCGTCGTCGAGGGCTTTGTCAGCCGAATCGACTTTACCGGCGCGAAACTGCCCAGCGGCCTGCTGGGACGCGGGCCCGTCGCCGATATCGCCGAGCGCATCCGCCAGTCGCGGCCCCTGCGCAATGCCGATCTCGAACGTTACCTGCTGCTCATCAACGACGTGCCCGGCGTAACCGCACGTGCGACCCTGTCACCGGCACCCGATGTGGTGGGGGGCTCGATCCTGACCATCGACATCGCGCGGAAGCGGCGTTCGATGGATGTCGGCTATAATAGCTTCATGCCGCGCACGCTCGGCACCCATGTCGTGGGCGGGACGGTCGAGGGCAACGCGCTGCTCACCGGAGGAGACCGGCTGCGACTGGGGGCTTATCAGAGCATCACCAGCAATGCATACTGGAGCCTGTCGGGCGACTATGTCTCGATCCTCGACCAGGACGGTTTGAGCCTGGCGGTGTCGGGCAACTACTCGCACACCCGCCCGACCACGCCGTTGCTGCGCCTGCTCGGCTATCAGGGCGGTGCGACGACCGGGCGGGTCAGCCTGAGCTATCCTTTCATCCGGTCGCGAACCGAAAATCTCGCGATCGAGGTGGGGGGCGCCATCGCCAATACCGACTCCGAACTGCTGGGGCGTACCGAGATGCGCGACCGGCTGCGTTCGGTGGTGACGGCGCTGACCTATGATGTGACCGATGCGCATCTGGCGGCCAATTCGCTGCGGCTGGGGTTGGAGCAGGGCATCAAGAAGCTCGACGCGCGCGCCAATAGCAGGGCGAACGGGCGGCTCGACTATCTGCTGCTGACTATGGAGGTGCAGCGGCTCCAGCCCATCGCGCGGGTGGCGGGCGGCCAGGTGTCGATGCTCATGTCCGGGCAAGGTCAGGCGGCGGCAAAGGGGCCGCTCTACAGTTCGGCGGAATGCAGCTTTGGCGGACGCCGCTTCGGGCGGAGGTTCGACGCGGGCGCGTTGGTCGGGGATCATTGCCTGCTCTCCAGCGTCGAATTGCGCTGGAGCGCACCCGCCAACATCGGCGACATACCGGTGGGCGTGCAGGCTTACGGTTTTGCCGATGCTGGAAAGGTCTGGCAGCAGGGAAGGCTTTTGCCCGGTGAGCGCCGCCAGGCCTCAGCCGCGTCGGCGGGGCTGGGGCTTCGGCTCAGCCTGACCGATCATATCAGCGGGGGCATCGAGGCGAGCCGCATCATCAGGACACCGAACGGCAGCCAGCGCGAGCATGGCGGGCGGCTGCTCGGCAGTGTTTCCTTCCGGTTTTGACCGCCCGCGGCCGCGTCGGGAGTCCGGCCGCGGGCCGTGTGGGCCAATCGATTTTCAGGATGTAGTGGGATGATGAACAGGGGCAAGCGCTGGTACGGGGGCACGAGCGGGATTGCGATGACGGTCGCGGCGGGGGCGTTGCTGCACGCCGCACCGGCCTTCGCACAAGTTTCGGGCGGTCGGGTCGTCGCCGGTCAGGCGACGATCAGCGGGCAGGGCACGTCGCAGACGACGATCACCCAGACCAGCGACCGCGCCATCGTCAACTGGGATCGCTTCTCGCTCCGCGAAGGCGACATGGCGGTGTTTCAGCAGCCAGACGCCAGGTCGATCACCGTCAACCGGGTGACGGGCGGCGACCCATCGTCCATTTTGGGATCGATCCAGGCCAATGGTCAGGTGGTGCTTATCAACCGCAACGGCGTGCTGTTCGGCAAGGGCTCCAAGGTCGACACCGCCGGGCTGATCGTCTCGACGCATGACATCGACGCGCAAGGATTCATGCGCGGCGACTCGCTGCTGCGCTTCAACGACGGCGGCAACAACCAGGCGGAGATCGTGGTCGAGGGGCGGATCACCATCCGCGATGCCGGCATGGCGGCGTTCGTCGCGCCGCATGTCCGCAACTCCGGGCTCATCACGGCCGATATGGGCCGGGTGTCGCTGGCGGCGGGCAAGGGGTTCGGCATCGACCTGTACGGCGACGGACTGGTCCGCTTCGCCACGTCGGACGCGATCACCAGCACGCTGAAGGATGCCAAGGGCAAGCCGATCAAGGCGCTGGTCGAGAATAACGGCACCATCGCGGCGCAGGGCGGCAAGATCCTGCTGACCGCGACGGCGGCACGCGAGGTGGTCAATGCCTCGGTCAACGTGGCGGGGATCGTGCGCGCGGATTCCGTCTCTTCGCAGGGCGGGGTCATCACCCTGTCCGGCCCAGGCGGGATTGGGACCGAGACGGGATCGGTAATCTCGGTGGCAGGCGCCTCCGGCGGCAGCGTGACCATTACCGGCGGCAGCGTCGGCTTGGGTGGGTTGATCGACGCGTCCTCGACCGGGATCAAGCAGACCGGCGGCACAGTTGCCGTCAAGTCCGACGGATTGTTGTCACTGGGCAGCACGACGCTGGCGAGCAGTTTGCTCGGTTCAGGCGGTACCGTGACCTATCAAGCCGGGCGGTTGTTCGAGAATAATGGCGGACGCACCAACGTTTCCGGCCTGATCGATGGCGGCACGATCCGCTCGCTGATCAGTGGTATGGCAATGAGCTCAGGCCGCTATTTCGCTGATGGCGTTTACGGTCTGGGTGGCCGGATCGACATGACCGCAATGGACCTGCGCCTATTGAGCGCCACGGTCGCGGCGACCGGGCGGGGCGGCGGTGGCCTGGTTCGCCTGGGCGGGCCGTTTCAAGGTGGGAAGACGCCGGATAAGACCCAGTCCTATTATAATAGCTTCCTTGACCGCTGGGGCGATCTGCCGACGCTCGCAACCGCAGGCCATGCCTTCGTCAATGACGGCACGCTGGTCGACATCGCGTCGTCCAAGGGGCAGGGTGGCGCGGCCGTCATTTGGTCGGATGCGCGGACCACCTTCCTGGGCAGTGTCGACGCACGCGGCAGCGGCGCGAAGGGCAGCGGCGGTGCGGTCGAAATCTCCTCAGGCAAAGACCTTCGCCGCGCCGATCTCGGGCATGTTTTGGTCGGCGGCGGCCACCTGCTGCTTGATCCGAAGAACATCATCATCGGCGACCTGAAATCGGTTCAGTCCTGGGCCTATCAGGGTATCATCGGCAAGGCCTATGCCAGCGCCAATGTTAATGCGGTGACTTTAACGGCTAACGAACAGTTCGGCTATGGCGTAGCGTTGAACGCGACGGGTGATCGTCTAGCCGTTGGTGCGATTGGAGCAGATGGAGAAACCGGTGGTGTCCAAGATAGCGGCGCCGTCTATCTTTTTACATTTACGGATGGAAATTTTGGCGGTGGTTCGCTCGCTTCGATAATCGGAAAAAACTACTTCGGTGGGAAAAACATCGATGTCACAAATATTAGATCAGGAGATTGGTTTGGCTATTCCGTTGCGCTGAATGCGGCGGGAGATCGACTGGCTGTCGGCGCCGTCCTAGATAGCGGCTATAGCAAAAATGCATCCAATAGCGGTGCAGTGTATCTGTTCAGCTTTACCGATACGATGTTCAGCGGTGGATCGCTCCAAGCGATCATCGGGAAAGGCTATGATAGCAACACTGGCGCAAAGAACATAGCCGTTAGTACCACTTGGTTTGGCGGTTCGGTGTCTTTGAACGCAACTGGAGATAAGCTGGCAGTCGGCAGCCATGGCGATAGTGGCTTCAAAGGTGACACCGGTTCCGCTGGCGCCGTACGGCTGTTTAGTTTCACAGACTATAACTTTAGCGGTGGCAAACTTGAAGCCACGATAGGCAAGGACTATGACAGCAGCACTGGTAGTAAAAACTACAATGTAAGCAGGCTTGCCGTCGCTACCTATTTTGGCAAGGGCGTGGCTCTGAACGCCGCCGGGGATAAGCTTGCCGTTGGCGCCCTTGGTGATAAGGGCGCTTCTGGAAATGTTGATAGCGTCGGTGCCGTTTATCTTTTTAGCTTTGACAGCGGTTCGGCATTTTCGGGTGTAACCCAGCGTGCGATATTGGGTAAAGGATATTCGGGCGCTAACGACATCAATCTATCAGGACTTGAATCCCGGGATGTCTTTGGGTCATCGGTATCTTTGAATGCAGCCGGGGATCGGTTGGCGGTCGGCGCTACTGGTGACGGTGGTTACGCCAATGGTGGCGGGACTAATGCCGGTGCCGTGTATCTATTCGGATTTTCCTCCAATACCAATTTCGCTGGCGGCCAGCAACAAGCCGTTCTGGGTAAGGGTTATACCTCTGCCAGCGGTGCCAAGAATGTTGACGTCGGTGCGCTTGACGGCGGTGATCTATTTGGCGTTTCGGTATCGCTGAATGCGCTGGGGAATCGATTAGCCGTCGGCGCGAGCGGTGACGGCGGTGCCGGTAACAGGCTTAGCGGTAGCGGCGCGGTGCGCCTGTTTTCCTTTGCTGACACGAACTTCACCGGCGGTGTGCTCGTGGGGACGATGGGTAGCGGCTATACCGGCAGCCGGAATGTTGATGTATCGACCATTGGAGTTGATTATCATTTTGGCTCTTCGGTTAGCCTGAACGCCAATGGTGATCGTCTGGCCGTGGGCGCGTCGGGCGATTTTACCGTGAATCGTAACGATTCAAACAATGGAGCCGTTTATCTCTTCTCGTTCATCGGCGGTGATTTCTCTGGAGGGGCCCTTCAGGGGATTATTGGTCAAGGGTATACCGGTGGGAAGAATTTCAACGTCAGCGCGCTGCAGGGGGGTGACCTATTCGGGTCAGCCGTTGCGCTCAATGCGGCGGGAGATCGCCTTGCCGTTGGGGCTTGGCTCGATGATGGGTATCAGAATGCCACTGTAGATAGTGGCGCCGTCTACCTCTTCGCTTTCAATGACACCAACTTCTCTGGCGCTCAGCTAAGGGCGACGGTCGGCAAGGGTTATGATGTCAACGTGGACGCGTTGGTGCCCGGTGACAGGTTCGGGACTTCGGTTTCGCTAAATGGTGCGGGCAATTTGCTTGCTGTCGGTGCGCAACAAGACGGAGGAAGCAGTAGGTCGGGTCAGTACGGCTCAGTCTACCTGCTCAATTTCAGTGATAATAATTTCTCTAATGGTGCGCTGATTGCTGCTGTTGGGCGTGGAAAGTCAGGCAGCAAAGACTACAATATAAATTCACTAAATGATAAGGATCACTTTGGTTCTGCCGTATCATTAAGCGGCGATGGCAAACTGCTGGCCGTCGGGGCTAATAATACGGCATCCGGTACCGGTTCCGTGTATTTGATGAGTTTTGACAACTCTAACAGTTCCGATCCTTATAAAAATCCGGCGATGGTTGCTACTATTGGGAAGGGCTATAGCGGATCTAGCGATCTCAATCTCGACGCGCTGAGCGCGGGCGATAGATTTGGCAGTGCAGTAGCGTTGAATGCATATGGCTATGCACTTGCAGTTGGCGCGCCTGGTGATAAAAACTCAGGGGCAGCATACCTTTTTAACCTTATCTCCACAAACGGCAACGTTTCAGGTGTCGTCAAGAGAGGGATTATCGGCAAAGGTTATACTGGCGCTAAAGATGTCAATTTGGGCATTCTAGATTCGAATGATCAATTTGGCTCTGGCGTTTCGCTAAATAAGTACGCCGACCGTTTGGTGGTTGGCGCATGGCTAGATAGTGGCGCTGGTAACAATTCTCTCTACAGCGGCGCAGCGTATCTGTTTGGTTTCAGCGATACGTCCTTCACCGGCGGTACGCTCCTTGGTACGATAGGCAAGGGCTATATCGGCGATGGTGGGCGTAACGTCGATGTCTCGCGGCTGTCGGCCGGGGATGCGTTCGGCACGTCCGTTGCGCTGAACGGGGACGCCACACGGATGGCGATCGGTGCGCCTGGGGACGCGGGCTTTGACGGGACGGCGGCCAAGGCCGGAGCCGTGTACCTCTTTACCTTCAATGACGGCAATTTTAACGGCGGGACACTCGCCGGTATCGTCGGCAAGGGGTATTTCGGCGGCAAGAATGTCAATGTCGGGACGTTGGTCGCTGGTGATCTGTTCGGGCAATCGGTTGCGCTCAACGGGGCTGGCGACCGCCTGGCCGTGGGGGCGGTCGGCGATTACGGCGTAAACCGCGCAACGGGCGCCTATACAGGGGCCGTCTATTTATTCGCCTTTTCCGATGGCAACTTCTCGGGCGGCGTACAGCATGCGGTGTTGGGTAAAGGTTTTACGGGCGGCAAGAATTATGATGTCTCTCGACTGAGTGCGGGGGACGCATTTGGCCATTCCGTATCCTTTGACAGCACAGGAAAGTTACTCGCAGTAGGAGCCCATCTGGATTCGGGTGCTTCGAAGAATGTGAGAGGTGCCGGTGCCGTTTACCTGTTCAGCTTTGCCGATTTGACATTTAGCGGTGCGACCCTGGAATCGGTGATTGGCAAGGGATATGCGCCGACGAGCGGGACGGCCAAATATCGCGACGTCAGCACGCTGGAGGTCGATGATTATTTCGGTGTTTCCGTATCTTTGAACGCGGCCGGCGATAAGCTGGCAGTCGGAACTTTCGGGGATGATGGCTACGGTAATAGCGCGGGGGATTCCGGCGCTGTTTATATATTCAGCTTTGACAATACGCGGTCCGATGCCCCGTTTAGCGGGGGGCAGCAGTCGGTCATCATAGGAAAGGGCTATGATAGCAGCAGCGGAAGCAAGAATGTAAATATCAGTTCGCTTCAATCACGCGATGGTTTCGGCATATCGGTATCGCTGAATATCATGGGTGATCGCCTTGCTGTTGGCGCATGGGACCACGCCGGCCCCAGTAGTAACGCGACTACAACGGGTGGCGGCGCGGTCTATCTGATCGGCTTTTCGGATAGCAATCTTAACGGCGGCTCCCTCTTGGGCGTTGCCGGTAAAGGCTATACCGGCGGCAAGAATATCGACGTTGGCGCTTTGGAAACGAATGACGGTTTTGGTCGTTCCGTTGCCCTTGCTGCGAACGGCGCGCGTCTTGTCGTGGGCGCAAGCCGGGACGCCGGATATGGTAACACCACCGCAAATAGCGGCGCGGCGTATCTGTTCAGCTTTGCCGATACCAGCTTTGCCGGCGGCAAGCTGATGGGCACTGCCGGTAAGGGCTATACCGGCGGCAAGAATGTCGATGTCACCCGCTTGGATTATGCAGATCGGTTCGGTGCATCGGTTGCGTTGAATGCACGGGGCGATCGCCTGGCCGTGGGAGCCCTTTACGATGGGAATGCGGCGTCCAGTGCGACGGCTGTGGGTGCCGTCTATCTATTCAGCTTCACCGACACCAATTTTACCGGCGGCGCTTTGCAGGCGGTTCTGGGGAGCGGATATAGCGGCGGCAAGAACGTTAACGTCGGATCGCTGGGCAAGGTTCGCGGCTTTGGCGCGTCGGTTGCCCTGAGCGCGGATGCCACGACGCTGGCCGTTGGTGCGACGAGCGATGGCGGAGTGAATGACGATACGCGCAATAGCGGTTCGGTCTATCTGTTCGGCTTCACCGATACGAACTTCAGCGGCGGAGCCCAGTCGGGCAAGCTGGGCAAGGGGTATGGCAGTGCCGATGGCTCCGCCAGCGTCAATGTCAGTGGGTTGCAGGCATCCGATCTCTTCGGCAGCTCCGTGTCCTTGAACGCGGCTGGCACGCGCCTGGCCGTTGGTGCTCCGGGTGATCAAAGCGGCACAGGGGCCGTTTATCTGTTCAATCTCGCCGTCGCTGGCACGTCCCCCGTCGCGTTGGGTAAGAGCAAGTCGCTGAGTGTTGGGTTGCCAGCCAGCAGCAATTTCGGAAGTGCCGTTTCTCTGAACGCGATCGGCGATCGGCTTGCGGTCGGTGCGGTAAATGATCAGGGTTCTTCGGGGAGCGGATCGGCAACTGGCGCCGTCTATCTGTTCGGTCTGTCGATGGATGGCTCGGGTAATTATACGGCTGGTAGCAACCTGGCGACTATCGGTGCCGGGTATACTGGAAGCGGGAAGGTTAATGTCAGCCTGAGCGCAGGCGATAATTTTGGCTCCGCTGTGTCGCTTAACGCACTTGGCAATCGGCTGGCCATAGGTGCCTCAGGTGACGATGGTGCCGCTCGTTCATCGGCCAGTAACGACTATGGTGCCGCCTATATCTTCGACTTTACCGACACCAATTATGGCAGCGTCGCGCAGCAGAGTGTGTTGGGCAAGGGCTATAGCGGTGGCAAGAATGTCGATGTCGCTGCGCTCGACCCAATGGATCATTTCGGTTCGGGGATCTCGCTCAACGCGGCTGGCGACCTGCTGGCGGTAGGGAGCATAACGGATGCAGGTGCTTCCAACCTCCTGCCGCAAAGTGGCGCGGTGTATCTGTTCAGCGCGACGTCCCATAATGCGATGACGCAAAGCTATGGTTTCGAGCCGGCGAACCTTGTCACGCTGAAAGCGGCCGATATCGCGTCGCAACTCGCGGCGGGTACGGCGATCACGCTGCAGGCGTCGAACGACATCACGGTGAACAGCGCGATCACAGTTTCCGGATCGCCGTCCAACGTCGGAGGCCTGACGCTTCAGGCCGGCCGTTCGGTGCTGATCAACGCTAATATCACGACCCAGGGCGGCGCGGTGACGCTGATCGGCAACGATATGCTGGCCAATGGCGTGGTCGATGCGCAGCGGGATTCGGGCGCGGCTGCGATCACCATGGCGTCGGGCATTGCGATCAATGCGGGGGCCGGGGCGGTGGTGGCGCAGTTGCGCGCCGGAACGGGCAAGACGAACCTGCTGAGCGGCGACATCACCCTGACCTCGATCACGGGCGGGACGATCAGTGCCGTCAATTCTGGGACGACCAGCGGCAGCGGGATCGTGCTGGCAAGTGGCGCAAGCCTGACGGCAAGCGGTACGGGCAACGCCATCGTTCTGGCAGGGCAGAAATTCACCAATAATTCCGGTTCGTCCGCCCTTGCGGCGGCCAACGGCAATTGGCAGGTCTGGTCAATCAATCCCGCCAACGACACGGTCGGTGGGCTGGTTTTCGATTTCAAGCAATATGCCGCGAGCTACGGCTCGAGTGCGGTCCTGGGCTCAGGCAGCGGGCTTTTCTATACGCTGGCCCCGACGCTCGGTGCGACGCTGGGCGCGAGCAGCAAGACCTATGACGGCACGACGACGGCGACCGTCAACGGCCTGGCCGCCACGGGCATGCTGACGGGAGACACGGTTACGCTGGCGGCGACCAGTGCGAGCTATGACTTGAAAACCGCGGGCACAGGCAAGACGGTGACGGCCAGCGGCCTTAGCATCGCCAGCGCCACTTCGAATGGCAAACGTGTTTATGGCTATGCGCTGACGTCGAGTTCGGTCGCGAACACCGCCAGCATTATCAACGCCAAGGCCCTGTCGGTGACGGGTGTCGGCGTCACCAGCAAAGTCTATGACGGAGGGACGACCGCGACACTGACAGGTGCCACTCTTTCCGGATTAGTGTCGGGCGATACCGTTAATCTGAGCGGCGGTACGGGAGTTTTCAATGACAAGAATGCCGGGTCGGGCAAGGCCGTCATCGTGTCCGGCTATACGATTTCGGGTACGGACGCCGGCAACTATACGTTGGCGCAGCCGAGTGGGCTGACCGGTACGATCACGGCCAAGGCCTTGTCGATCGGCGCGCCGAGCATTGCATCCAAGGCCTATGACGGGACAACGGCGGCAGGTACGCTGACCATTGGCAGCCTGTCAGGCCTCGTTGGTAGCGAGACGCTAGGGGTGTCGGGCACGGCGGCGGCACTGACGGGCAAGAATGTCGGCAGCTACACGACGACCGTCGCCTATACGCTGGCGGACGGCAGCAATGGCGGCTTGGCATCCAACTACACGCTGGCATCGATCACTGGCGTATCAGCAGCCGTCATTGCCAAATCGCTGACGATCGGCGCGCCGAACATCGCGTCCAGGGCCTATGATGGGACAACATCCGCTGGCACCTTGACCATTGGCAGCCTGTCGGGCCTCGTCGGCAGCGAGACGCTGGGCGTGTCGGGCACGGCGGCGGCGCTGACGGGCAAGAATGTCGGCAACTACATGACGACCGTCGCCTATGCCCTGGCGGATGGCAGTAATGGTGGCTTGGCATCCAATTACACGCTGACGTCGACAAATGGTGTGTCGGCGGCGATCACGGCCAAGGCGCTGTCGATCAGCGGCACCAGCATCTCCGCCAAGACCTATGATGGGCTGACAAGTGCCGGTGGGGTCAATGTCGGCACCGTGTCGGGGCTGATCGGCAGCGAGACGCTGGGCGTGACCGGCACGGCTGGTGCGCTGTCGAGCAAGAATGTCGGCAGCTACACGACGGCCGTCGCCTATACGCTGGCCAATGGCAGCAATGGTGGGCTGGCCTCCAACTATTCGCTCGGCTCGACCGGGGGACTTTCCGCCGAGATCACGCCAGCCGCATTGACGTTGTCGGGCAGCTTTGCCGCCAGTGACCGCGTTTATGATACCACGACTTTGGCCTCCATCGCGACGAATGGCCTGTCGATGACGGGTGTCGTCGCCGGTGATACCGTGTCGTTTAAGGCGAGCGGCGCCACGGGTCATTTCGCTAACAAGAATGTCGGTGCCAACAAGACGGTAACGCTGAGCGCGTCGGGCGTGCTGACCGGCGCGGATGCAGGCAATTATGTGTTGGCGGCAGGGACGCCGACCGCAACGGCGACGATCACCCCGGCTTCGTTGACCGTAGGAGGTAGCTTCACGGCCAGCGACCGTAGCTATGATGCGACGACAGTGGCCGCGGTGACGACGAACAGTCTGACGGTGTCCGGCGTCCTGGGCAGTGACGCGGTTTCCCTGAAGACGAGCAACGCAACGGGCAATTTCGCGAACAAGAATGTCGGCACCAACAAGACGGTAACCTTGAGCGCGTCGGGCGTGCTGACCGGTGCGGATGCAGGCAATTATGTATTGGCATCAGGCGCGCCGACCGCAACGGCGACGATCACGCCTGCTTCGCTGACCTTGGGCGGCAGCTTCACGGCCAGCGACCGTAGCTATGATGCGACGGCAGTGGCCGCGGTGACGACGAACAGTCTGACGGTGTCCGGCGTCCTGGGCAGTGACTCGGTTTCCCTGAAGACGAGCAACGCAACGGGCAGCTTCGCCAACAAGAATGTCGGCGCCAACAAGACGGTAAGTCTGAGTGCCACGGGTGTCCTGACCGGCGCGGATATAGGCAATTATGTGTTGGCATCAGGCGCGCCGACCGCAACGGCCACGATCACACCCGCTTCGCTCGTCATCACAGGTGTCAGTGCCGCGAACAAGATTTACGATGGCACGACTGCCGCAGATCTGAGCGGTGGAACGATCACGGTATTCGGTGGCGATGCGGTTACGCTGTCGACGGCAAATGCGGTCGGGACCTTCGCCAACAAGAATGTGGGAACGGGCAAGGCGGTAACGGCGTCAGGCTATGCGATCTCGGGCACGGATGCGGGCAACTATGCGCTGGTCCAGCCCACCGGCCTGACGGCCGATATCACCGCGCGGACCTTGAACCTTTCAGGTAGCTTTACCGCACAGAACAAGGTCTATGACGCAACGACGACGGCGTCGATCAATACCAGTGGTCTCAGCCTCTCCAACGCCGTGGCCGGGGATGATGTGCAGCTGAGCCTGACCGGTGCCACCGGCAGCTTCGCGAATAAGAATGTCGGTAATGGCAAGGTCGTTACGCTGAGTACGGCAGGATCGCTGACGGGCGCGGATGCCGGAAACTACACCTTCACCGCGTCGGCGCCGACCACGACCGCGAACATCACGCCGGCCAGCCTTATGGTCACCGGGGTTTCGGTCGTGGACAAGGTCTATGATGCCGCCACGACGGCGACTTTGACCGGCGGGGCGGTGAGTCCACTGGGCAGTGATGTCGTGACGTTGGTGACGACCGGGGTCACGAGCAACTTCGCTGACAAGAATGCCGGTTCGGGCAAGGCTGTCACCGTGTCGGGCTATACGATTTCGGGTACGGACGCCGGCAACTACACGTTGACGCAACCGAGCGGGCTGACCGGCACGATCACGGCCAAGTCGCTGACGATCGGTGCTCCGAGCATCGCATTCAAGGCTTATGACGGGACAACGGCCGCAGGTACGCTGACCATTGGCAGCTTGTCGGGTTTGGTGGGCAGCGAGACGCTGGGCGTGTCGGGCACGGCGGCGGCGCTGACGGGCAAGAATGTCGGCAACTACACGACGATGGTTTCCTATACGCTGGCGGATGGCAGCAACGGTGGGCTTGCCTCCAACTACGCGCTGGCATCGACCACTGGCGTATCGGGGGCCATCGTAGCCAAATCGCTGACGATCGGCGCGCCGAGCATCGCGTCCAAGGCTTATGACGGGACAGCGGCGGCAGGTACGCTGACCCTTGGTGGCCTGTCGGGTCTGGTGGGCAGCGAAACGCTGGGCGTGTCGGGCACGGCGGCAGCGCTGACGGGCAAGAATGTCGGCAGCTACACGACGACCGTCGCCTATGCCCTGGCGGATGGCAGCAATGGCGGCTTGGCGTCGAACTACACGCTGACGTCGACAAGTGGTGTGTCGGCGGCGATCACGGCCAAAGCGCTGTCGATCAGCGGCACCAGCATCTCCGCCAAGATCTATGACGGGACGACAAGTGCCGGTGGGGTCAATGTCGGCACCGTGTCGGGGCTGATCGGCAGCGAGACGCTGGACATGACCGGCACCGGGGTGGCGCTGTCGAGCAAGAATGTCGGCAGCTACACGACGGCCGTCGCCTATAGGCTGGCCAATGGCAGCAATGGTGGGCTTGCCTCCAACTATACACTGTCTGCGACAAGCGGCGTTTCCGCGATCATCACCGCCAAGGCGTTGGCCGTGACCGGCGTTACGGTGACGAGCAAGGTGTATGATGGCACGGCGGCTGCGACGCTGAGCGCAGGCTCACTGTCTGGCTTGGTGTCGGGTGATACGGTCGTTCTAACGGACGGTCGAGGCCTGTTCGCGGATAAGAATGTCGGCGCCGGCAAGACGGTGACGGCTTCGGGCTATGGCCTGTCGGGCACCGATGCTGGCAATTATACGCTGCTTCAGCCTAGTGGCCTGACTGGCACGATCACGTCCCGTGCCTTGGGTGTGTCGGGAAGCTTCACGGCACAGAACAAGGTTTATGATGCGGGCACTGCGGCGATAATCGACGTCAGTGGCTTGGGGCTGTCCAATGCGGTGGCCGGTGACGATGTCCATTTGAACCTGAGCGGGGCGACCGGTAGTTTTTCGAACAAGAATGTCGGCGTTGCCAAGACCGTGACGCTCAGCACGGCGGGCGCGCTGACGGGGGCCGACGCTGGCAATTACAGTTTCACGGCTTCGGCTCCGACGACGACGGCTACCATCACGCCAGCCTCGCTGATCGTTGCCGGCGTGAGCGTATCCGGCAAGGTCTATGACGCCTCGACGATCGCTTACCTGACGGGTGGATCGGTGAACCCCTTGGCCAGCGACGTGGTGACCTTGGTCACGACCGGGGCGAGCGGGGCCTTTGCGAACAAGAATGTCGGGACCGGCAAGGCGGTGACGGCCTCGGGCTATATCATCTCGGGGAGCGATGCGGGCAATTACACGCTGGTTCAGCCGAGTGGGCTGACGGCGGATATCACCCAGGCCAGTCTGGCGATCTCGGGCGTGACCGCAGCCAGTAAGGTTTATGACGCGACCAGGACCGCGGGTCTCTCGGGCGGCCGGGTGACCGCATTGGGCAGCGATGTCGTGACGCTGGTAAAAACGGGGGCGTCCGGCGAGTTCGCGGACAAGAATGTTGGGACTGGCAAGGCGGTGACGGCCTCGGGCTACACCATCTCGGGGACCGATGCGGGCAATTACGCACTTGTTCAGCCGGTTGGACTGACAGCGGATGTTACGCGTGCCAACTTGTCTGTCACCGGTGTAACAGCGGCAGGCAAGGTCTACGATGCCACGACCGCGGCGGTCCTGTCGGGTGGATCGGTAACCGCCCTGGGCAGCGATGTGGTCACGCTGTCGACGAGCGGCGCGGTAGGACGTTTCGCAAGCAAGAATGTCGGGACCGGCAAAACGGTGACGGCCTCCGGCTACACCATTTCGGGGACGGATGCAGGCAATTATGCGCTCATCCAGCCGACCGGCGTGACGGCCGACATTACCGCGCGTATGCTGGGCATATCGGGCAGTTTCACTGCGCGGGACAAGGTCTATGATGCGACGACCACGGCATCGATCGACACCAGTGGTTTGGGCCTGTCCAACGTCGTTGCGGGAGACGATGTCGGGCTGAACCTGGCAGGGGCAAGCGGCCGCTTCGCCGACAAGAATGTCGGGACGGGCAAGCTCGTGACCCTCAGCACGGCGGGCTCGCTGACCGGTGCGGATGCGGGCAATTACAGCTTTGCGGCTTCGGCCCCTACGACGACGGCCAGCATCACGCCTGCCACGTTGAACGTCGCCGGCGTAAGTGCGCTCGGCAAGGTTTATGATGCTTCGACGATTGCCAGCCTGACGGGCGGATCGGTGCGGCCGCTCGGCAGCGACGCGGTGACGCTGGTCACCACTGGCGCCGTTGGTGCGTTCGCGGATAAGAATGTCGGCACGGGCAAGTCCGTGCTCGCCTCCGGTTACACCATCTCGGGTACGGACGCGGGGAACTATACGCTTGCTCAGCCGACCGGACTGACGGCGGATATCACGCGCGCGAACCTTTTCGTCGTGGGTGTGACGGTTGCGAACAAGATCTATGACGCCACTACGGCTGCGGCCCTGTCCGGGGGAGGGGTGACCGCGTTCGGTAGCGACGTGGTCACGCTGTCGAAGGCCGGCGCGGTAGGAGCCTTTGCGGACAAGAATGTCGGGACGGGCAAGACCGTAACGGCATCGGGTTATGCCATTTCGGGGACGGACGCAGGCAATTACACGCTGGTTCAGCCGACTGCACTGACCGCGAACATCACGCAGGCCAGCCTGCTGGTCACAGGCGTTACCGTTGCGAACAAAGTCTATGATGCCGGTACATCGGCCACGTTGTCCGGCGGCGCGGTCGCGGCGCTGAGCGGCGATGTCGTGTCGTTAGTCACGACTAGCTCGACCGGCAGCTTTGCGAGCAAGAATGTCGGAACCGGCAAGGCGGTGACCGCATCCGGCTACACCATTTCAGGAACCGATGCGGGCAACTATACGCTGGTCCAGCCGACGGGGCTGACGGCGAATATCACCCAAGCCGTCCTGGCCGTGACGGGCGTGACCACCCAGAACAAGGTCTACGATTCAACGACGACGGCGGCACTGTCGGGCGGCATGGTAACCGCACTGGGCCATGACGTCGTCCTATTATCCACGAACGGTGCCTCGGGTGCATTCGCGGATAAGAATGTCGGGACGGCCAAGGCGGTGACGGCGTCGGGATATGCGATCTCCGGCACGGATGCAGGCAACTACGCTCTGGTTCAGCCGACGGGTCTGACAGCGGATATCACCCAGGCCGCCCTGGCCGTGACGGGCGTTGCCGCCCAGAACAAGGTCTATGATGCGACTACGACGGCGGCACTGTCCGGCGGCGCAGTGACGCCGTTGGGCCAGGACGTCGTGATCTTGTCGACCTTGGGCGCAGTGGGACACTTCGACGATAAGAATGTCGGGTCCGGCAAACGGGTGAGCGTATCGGGCTTTTCGATTTCGGGCGCGGATGCTGGCAATTATCTGCTGGTCCAGCCGACCGGATTGATGGCGAACATCACTCCGGCGACCCTGTCGGTCGTGGGTGTGCGTGCGGCAAACAAGACGTATGATGCCAACACCCTGGCGAGCCTTAGCGGTGGGGCGGTGACGGCATTCGTTGGCGACGCCGTGACGTTGGTGACGATTGGGGCCAGCGGTAACTTTAGGGACAAGAATGTCGGTACGGGCAAGACCGTGCTTGTTTCGGGCTATGCCCTGTCGGGCACCGATGCTGGCAATTACCTCCTGGCGCAGCCGACCGGGCTGACGGCGGACATCAGTCGGGCGACGCTGGTCGCGAGGGGCGTGACGGCACAGAGCAAGGTCTATGACGCCGGTGCCGATGCGGCGCTGATCGGCGGCGTGGTGAGCGCATTGCCCGGCGATGTCGTGACCCTCCTGACGGGCAGTGCAACCGGACGCTTCGCGGACAAGAATGTTGGTTCTGGCAAGGTGGTGACGGCGTCCGGCTATGCCCTATCGGGCGCCGATGCTGGTAATTACATATTGGTCCAGCCAACCGGATTGCGCGCGTCGATCACCCCTGCGTCCCTTACGCTCGCAGGTAGTTTTACAGCGCGAAACAAGGTTTATGACACGACGACCCTGGCGCAGGTTGATGTCGGCGGTCTGTCGATCGCGGGTGTCCTCTCCGGTGATACGGTCGGATTGAACCTGAACGGCGCGACGGGGTCTTTTGCCGACAAGAATGTCGGCACGGCCAAGATCGTCACGCTCAGTACGGCGGGCTCGCTGATCGGTCTGGACGCTAGCAATTACGTTATCGTCTCGGCCATGCCGACGACGATGGCCGATATCAGCCGGGCCAACCTGGCGGTGACTGGTGTGACCGCGATCGGCAAGGTGTATGATGCGACAACCGTCGCCACGCTGGCAGGCGGCGTGGTGCGGCCATTGGGTAGTGACGTGGTGACGCTGTCGACGGCGGGAGCGGTCGGTCGCTTTGTGGACCGGAACGCTGGCACCGCCAAGGCGGTGATGGCATCGGGCTATGCCATCTCTGGCACGGACGCTGGCAACTATACCCTGATCCAGCCGACCGGGCTTAGTGCGGATATTACGCGGGCCAGCCTGACGGTGCAGGGCGTAAGTGCGCTGAGCAAGGTCTATGATGCGACCGTCGATGCGACCTTATCGGGTGGCACGGTATCGGCTTTGGGTGCAGATGCGGTAACCCTGTCGAAGAGCGGAGCTTCCGGGCGCTTCGCCGACAAGAATGCCGGGGTCGGAAAAGCCGTGACGGCGTCGGGCTACGTCATTTCGGGGGCGGACGCGGGCAATTACCTGCTCGTGCAGCCAACTGGATTAAGCGCGTCGATCACACCCGCTTCCCTGACGCTGGCGGGCAGCTTCACCGCTCGAAACAAGGTCTATGACGCAACCGTCGCTGCACAGGTCGATGTCAGCGGGCTGTCGCTTGCGGGGGTGATGGCGGGCGATACGGTCGGGTTGGACCTGCGCGGGGCGAACGGGGTCTTTGCGGACAAGAATGTCGGCAACGCCAAGCGTGTGATGCTTGACGCCATGGGCGCGCTGACAGGGATGGATGCGGGCAATTATCGACTTGTCTCGAACGCTCTGACCGCGACGGCGGACATCACCCCGGCTAATCTCGCGGTGTCGGGCGCGATGGCGCTCGACAAGACCTATGATGCGACGACGGTCGCCACCCTCCGGGGCGGCACGGTAAGCGCCTTGAGCGGCGATGTGGTCACGCTGTCGGCGGCAGGAGCCAGCGGGCGTTTCGCCGACAAGAATGTCGGCACCGCCAAGATGGTGACCGCGTCGGGCTATGCCATCTCGGGCGCGGATGCCCGCAATTATACTCTGATCCAGCCTACTGGGCTGACGGCGACGATAACGCGCGCAACGCTGGTGGTGGATGGAATGATGATTCAGAACCGAAGCTATGACGCGGGTACCGGTGCGACCTTTGCAGGGGGCGAGGTGCGGCCTTTGGCCCAAGATGCGGTCCAACTCGATGCGAAGAACGCCCAGGCACGGTTTGCGACCAAGAATGTCGGTAACGGCAAGGCCGTCAGTGTCAGTGGTCTGACCCTGATCGGTGCGGATGCCGGTAATTATGCGCTAGTCCAGCCAACCGGGCTGACCGCCGATATCACGCCGGCGCAGCTCTTCGTCACCGGTGCCCGCGCCGCCGACAAGGTTTATGATGCGACCACTCTGGCGGCTATTTCGGGGGGCGGCGTGACCGCCTTTGCAGGCGATAGCGTGACTCTCGACACGGAGGGCGTGAGGGGGGCTTTTGCCAACCGGATGGCAGGCGTGGGTAAGACCGTGACGGTCTCGGGCTATACGCTTGGTGGGGCCGATGCGGGGAATTACAGCGTCGTTCAGCCGATCGGGCTGACCGCCACGATCACCCCGGCGCAGTTGAGCGTGAAGGGCGTCACGGTCGCAAACAAGGTCTATGACGGCAATGTTGCGGCCTCGACCTCGGGCGGGTTCGTCACGGCGCTTGCGCCTGATACCGTTGCCCTGGTCACCACTGGTGCAGTCGCCCGGTTCGAAGATCGCAATGTCGGCACGGGTAAGATCGTAATTGCCTCGGGCTATACGCTAGGAGGCGCCGATGCTGGGAATTACACCATCGTCCAGCCGACTGGGCTGACTGCCGATATCACCCGTCTGGCAAGCGTCCTCTGGACCGGGAAGGGTGACGGTAAGAGCTGGTTCGATCCGGCCAACTGGGCGGGGAGAGCCATCCCTGATGGGGCTAACGTCGCTGACGTTGTCCTTCCGGCCAGCACGGCGATAAACTTCGACGGGGTCGGGCGCGTGTCGATTGACCGGCTGCTTACCACCCCGGATGCGGACGCCGTTCCCAGCAGCACGGATACCGCGCTGACCCTGCTCAAGGGCAATCTGGTCGTCGCCCAGAATTTGAGCATCGATACGCTGATCCAGCGTGGTGGAGCGCTGACCGGGGCGGGCAATGTGAAGGTCCTCGACGCGTTCACTCAGACGGGTGGTTCGATCGCGATGACGGGCGACGTGGTAATTCACCAGGGCGCGGCCGATCTTAAAACGTTGTCGATTTCGGGACGCGATGTGACGCTCGTCGGTGATCAGGCGGTGCGTGTCGGCGGGACCAAGGCTTTACGTGATTTGACAATCATAGCGGGGGGCGACGCTGTCCTGCGTGGGCCAACCAGCGTTGGACGCAACCTGTCGGTGACGGCGGGCAAGAGCGGCACGGGCCGCATCCTGCAGGATCAGTATGTCACGGTCACGGGTAATGCCGTGTTGAATGCGGTCGGCGATATCACGTTGACCAATAGCGGAAATCATTTCGGCGGCACGGTGTCGTGCACGTCCGGGGCCGGAAAGATTTCCGGCTCCTGCACGGCGGGCGGTTCGATCGATCAGGCAAGGGTTGCGGCGGATAACCTCGCTGCACGCGCGGCGGCGATCAGTTCCGCTTCTGGCGGTGGATTGGGGGCAGCGTCCATTGGGGCTGGCAACCTGTTCACGGGTGGCCCCGCAACCGTGGGCGGCCTTCTGCCTGGCGCCCCGGCCTTCAAGGCGATGGCGGGGACTCCGGTTTCTACCGGTGCGACTGGCGTCGCAGCTCTTCTTCGGGGTGAGCCGGCCGACGCTACGATCGCGGGCGGCGCGGGCAGCATGCTGACCGATACGGTCATGACGTCCAAGGCCGATACAACCTATGTCACCGCGCGCTTCGGCGATCAGGACGCCAAGGCAGTCTATCGCCAGGTGGTGCCGCAGACGAATCTGGGGAACGCGGTCTATTATGTCGGCAACTAAGCACCGGGCGATGTCCGGTGCCGGTTGGGAAAAGGTGATGGCGGCGGCTCTGATCGCCTCCGCCGCGATCCCGGCCGCCGCCGATGCCAGCCCATCCCCTCCGGCGGCGCCCGCCGCCATTCATGGCGCATGGTCGGTGCAATGTCCGAGCGCTGCGGGCCGGGTCGACTATTGCCAGGTGGCGCAGCGCGTCGAAGATAGCGCCCGCGCCGGGCGACCGATCCTGCAGGTCTCGCTGAGCTGTAGTGATGGACAAGAGCGTTGTGCCATCCAATTGGCCCTGCCGCCCAGCCTGGTAAGAGGGCAGGGGGCCTTGCTCCAACTCGGCGCGACCACGCCACTGGAACTACCGGTGATCGACTGCGACGCGGTGCGCTGCCTTGTCGGAGCGGTACTGCCGCTCAGCCTGGGGCGGGAGATGGTTCGTGCATCAGGCATCCATTTTCGTTTTCGCGACAGCATAGCGGGCTCGCAGGACATTCCGATTGCTCGCCAAGGCTTTGCTGCCGCTTTCGCCGACATGCTCGGCCGTAACTCCGCGATCCTGGCCGGTGGTCAGGCAGCCCTCAACAAAGGAAGGAAAGACACGATGATTCCGCTATTGGCCGCCACTGCTCTGGCGTCGGCAGCGTCCACCGCGACGCCCCCGCAAGCGGCGGTACCCGCGCAGTCAGCGCCCGCCAGCCAACCTGAGCGCTATGGAGATTGGTCGGTTCTATGCGTTGAGCGCGCGGAATTGCCCCCGTGTGAAGTGGTGCAAGGCGTGCAGCGGAAGGACGGTGACACCCAGCAGCTGCGCTTCTCGTTCGCTTATGCCGGGCAGGGCGACCGCTATGGTGTCCAGTTTCAGGTGCCGTTGGGCGTGTTGGTCCAGACCGCGCCGCTGATCCGGCTGGACGAGAAGACCGACATACCGGGCTTTCGCATCACCCGTTGCGAGGCGGATGGGTGCTTCATCGACCGGGTGATGACCCGCGTCGAAATCGAGCCTTTTTTCAAGGCGACCAAGGGGCTGATTGCGGTCGCCGATCGTTCGGGCAAGCCGGTTGTCCTGCCGCTGTCGCTCAACGGCTTCTCTCAGGCGATGCAGGTGATGACCGTACGCAACCAAGCCTGGGCGAAGGCGCGTCCGGCTCAGCCAGCCGCCACGTCGACCACCCCTCGTTAAAGGCGAGAAACTCCATGACACCGATGCCTAGCGCGCCGTTGCCGCGCTTCTATCGCTTCGTGACGCCGCTCATCAGCAGGCTTCATCGTCATCTGGCCTATGATGCACCCGAAACACCGGATTATGGCTTTGCCGTGCGGGCCGACACGATCGACCTGACGATCGACGAGTTCACCTCGGCCGTCATGCATTATCCGATCGTGTTTGGCGGTGGTGAGGCGCCGAGGCCGATGGTCTTGACCGGTCAGCCCGGCAGCCAGCGCAACCAGTTCGTGGACGCTCAGGGCGCATGGCGACCCGGAGCCTATGTTCCGGCCTATGTTCGCCGCTATCCCTTCTTGCTCGCCCGGCTCGACCCTGAACTGGATGAGATGAGCCTGTGCTTCGATGGTGCCTGCCCCTGGCTGAGTGATCGGGACGAGGGCAATCTGTTCGGCGAAGACGACAGTCCCAGCGAGACGACCCGCCAGATCCTTGAATTCTGCCAGAGTTTCGAGGCTGCGGTGCGGCGCACGCGCAGCTTCATGGAAGAACTGGCCGAACTCGACCTGCTCGTCGATTTGCGGCTCGATGACGGCGCAGGCGGACGGATCACTGTTCCGGGCTACCGAATGGTTGATGAGGAACGGCTTCGCCAATTGCGGGCCGAGCCGCTGCGCAAGCTCATGAGCACGGGCGCACAAGGTGCGATCTTCGCCCATCTCTTCTCGCTGCGCCATTTGGGGCAGACCTTTCCGGCCCCGAGCTCCGACGTGGCAGACGAGGGTTAAGCCCTCTTTGCCGGATATCCCGAACGTTCAAACAAAGCGAATGACATGACCGATCAGATCCAAGACAAAACCCAAGACCAGACCTTGCCGCAATTCTACAAGGCGGTAACCCCTTTGATGAGCCAGCTTCACGGCACATTGACCTTCGAGGAGCAGGCCAAGCCCAATTTCGGGTTCGCTGCCGACAGCCCTGCGATCGTGTTGACCACCGACGAGTTCATCGCGGCCCAGGCCGATTACCCGATCGTCTTCTCCAGCGGTGAGAATCCGATGCCGGTGGTCATGACCGGTATGCCGGGGGGCAAGAACCGTCATGTCGATGGTGAGGGGCATTGGCAGGCGGAGCGCTATGTCCCGGCCTATGTTCGCCGCTATCCCTTTCTTCTCGCCAAACTCGACGACAAGGCGACTGACCTCACCCTGTGCTTTGACAGCGAAAGCGGTCGACTGGTCGAGGGCGAGGCGGGCAACCTGTTTGCTGGGGATGAACCCACCGATCAGGCCCGCGCCATCCTGGCATTTTGCGAGCAGTTCGAGGCGGCGATCCGACGCACCGAAAGCTTTGTGGCCGAACTGTGCGACCTCGATCTGTTGATCGAAGCCGAGGCGAGTGTGGCGGGCGAGGACGGCACCCCGCGTATCCTGCGCGGCTTCCAGATGGTGTCCGAAGACAAGCTGAAGAGCCTGCGTGGCGACCAGTATCGCAAGCTGGTTCAATCGGGTGCGCTGGCGCTGATCTTCGCGCACCTTTTCTCGCTGCGCCGGATCGGCACGCTGTTTGCCGACGAGCCGTTGCTCTGATTGAACACCGGGGGGCGCGGCACGGTCTTCCGCGGTCCCCGGATCATGGACGGTCGGAAATGGAGGGAGTGCGGGATCATGGTCCAGGACCATGCAAGTTTCGACAACTATCGTGAATTGACCAGCCTGATCGAGACGGGGCTCGAGGCTTTGGCAACCGCTCGCGCGATGCTTCACCGGCTGGACGAACAGACTGCGCCACATTCCGGTTCAAGGCGATCGCCGTCGCTGCAGTCGATATCCGGCCCCAACCCGCAACGCATGCTAAAGCAGATTGGGCAGGACCGAAGGCGCACCGCTGCCATAGATCGTCTCGTCGCATTGCAGCCCCGTGTAGGACGTAACGGAGCTGCAATTCTCCTGCGCCTGCTTGATGAGCCTGGCGTGTACATTGCTTGCGACGAACTGGTTCGTGCCGCCGGTATCCGTACTGCCGATGTAAAGGCCGTCAAAGTTTATATATGCCACCTTCGATGTGGCTTGCGCATGATGGGAATATCCGCTGAAGCTATCCAAACCGGTCGGCGCAGTTATCGACTCATTCCGGATGTCGTTGCGGGAATCACCGCGCTGCTGGGCGAGAATGCACCATGCGATTAGTTAGCAATTGGGAGTATCGTCGCAAGACAGCGGCAGCATAAACGGCGGTGGCTGTTGAAAAATGCGCCGCTGGTGGTCGGTACGGTTGGGGGCGGAATGACACCCCAAGGTTTGCGGTCCCGTCCCGATCGGGATCGAGTCGTCTAATCGCATGTCATAGGGCAAGTCCTTTTTCTGGTTCGAGGATACGTCGTATGCCGGGGCACGGTCGTCTTCGCGGTCGAGACATGTCGCCGCATGATGGGTGTCTGCGAAGCGGATCTTCCAATGTTTTGGACGCACGCGCCTTGCTCTTGGCTGGGTGGTGCAACTCGATCCTCGGAATGATCCAGCTCACGTCCCGGCAGGGACGCCTCGGGGCGCTGCGGGCAGCGCGTCCAAGCTTGTGAAAAAGTCAGGCGGCAGCGGTCCGATAGAACAACTCGCCGGATCGCAGCATGGCATGCATGATGACGGCCAGTTTGCGCGCAACGGCAATGGCGGCCCTCTTGAAGCCGAGCCTCTCGCGAAGCTTCAGCCCCCATGTTCGCAAGTCGCTATCGGCGTGAACGCGGGTCAGGATCGTCGTCGCGGCCTCGTAGAGCAGTGAGCGCAGGTTCGCATCGCCGCGCCTGGAGATATGCCCGTCATAGTCGACATCACCGGACTGGTATCGCCTGGTCGTCAGGCCGACCCACGCGCCGACCGATCGTGACTTCGCGAAGTTCGCCGGGTCTTCGATGGCGGTGGTGAAGGTCGTCGCCGTGACGGCGCCGACGCCGGGGATCGACATCAGCAACTGGCATGCCTGGCTTTGCCTAGGCATCGTGGACAAAGGGTAGCCAGAGCAGGACTGAGGCGAGGCTAACGAAGCCGATGTAGGACTGGGTGGTTTTGTCGTAGCGTGTGGCGACACGTCGCCAGTTCTTGAGCTTGTTGAACAAGCGCTCGATCTGGTTACGCCAGCGATACTTGACCCGATCATGCGCCGCCGGGTTGCGGCGGTTGCGCCTGGCCGGGATCACGGCCTCGACGTTCATGCTGGCCAGGGTGTCGCGAACCGCGTCGCGGTCATAGCCTTTATCTGCAAGTAGCGCGTCGATGCGGTCGGCGGTCATGCGCATCAATGGGCCAAAGCCTTGCGTGTCATGCGCCTGACCCGGCGTCAGGACGAAGGCGAGCGGGCGACCTCTGACATCGCAGCGGGCGTGGAGTTTGGTGGTAAAGCCGCCGCGGGATCGACCGAGCGCCTCGGCCGCACCAGTCCCTTTTTTATGCCCACGGCACAGTGGTGTGCCCGGACGACCGTACTGTCGATCATGTCGGCGCGGCCATCGCGTTCCACCGCACGGGAGTGTCAGGAATTTCGTGTGCGGGCGGGCGGCTGAACATTACGCCGCCATGGCTCGGATGAAGCGCTCGCCGAAGATGACGGCGAACTGGGCCTTGGCCATGGTCCACTCACGTGGTGGCATTCTCCACTCTTTTTCCGAGCGGTTCAAGATCAGGTAGAGCAGCTTGGTGGCGGCCTCGTCGCTGGGGAAATGGCCCCTGGCCCGGACCGCCCGGCGCAGTTTCGAGTTCAGCGCCTCGATGGCGTTGGTGGTGTAGATGATCCGCCGGACCTCGTCGGGGAAGGCGAAGAACGGGATCACCTCGACCCAGGCGCGCCGCCAGCTCTGGCCGATGGCGGGATAGCGGGTGCCCCATGGTCCGGCCTCGAATGCCGTCAGCGCCTGTTCGGCCGCCTCGGCGCTGGGCGCGCGGTAGACCTCCTTCAGCGCGGTCGCCAGGCCCTTGCGGTCCTTCCAGGAGACGAAGTCCATGGAATTGCGCAGCAGGTGGACGATGCAGGTTTGAACCACGGCATCGGGAAATACGGCTGTGATCGCCTCTGGAAAACCTTTCAGTCCATCGACGACGGCGAGCAGAATATCCTCGGTGCCACGGTTTCTCAGCTCGTTCATGACCCTGAGCCAGAACTTGGCGCCCTCGTTCTGCTCGAGCCACAGGCCCAGCACCTCCTTGGCGCCATCGGCGCGGACGCCCAGCGCGATGTGGATGGCTTTGTTGCGGACCATGCCCTCGTCGCGGATCTTCACCCGCAAGGCGTCGAAGAAGACGAGCGGGTAGACCGGATCCAGCGGCCGCTGCTGCCAGATCGCCACCTCGTCGAGCACCGCGTCGGTCACCGTGCTGATCAGGTCCGGCGACACGTCGATGCCGTACAGATCGTGCAGGTGCCCCGTGATCTCCCGGGTGCTCATGCCGCGCGCGTACATCGACACGATCTTCTCATCGAAGCCCGGAAAGCGCCGCTGGTATTTGGCGATCAGCTGCGGGTCGAAACTGCTCTGCCGGTCACGTGGTACGTCGATCGCCAGCTTGCCGGTATCGGTCGTGATCGTCTTGCGGCCGTAGCCGTTGCGCGAGTTGCCGGCGCCCTCGTCTCCGGCCAGATGATGATCCATCTCCGCGATCAAAGCGCGCTCCGTCAGCGCCTTCTTCAGCGCATCCAGCAGGCCGCCCTGCGCCAGGGCGGCACCAGCATCAGCGCCAGCCAGCAGCTGATCAAGCAGCTCGTTCGGTATCGCAGGCTCTTTGCGTCGGGACATACAGGGTCTCCTTCTTTCCCTCTATGCCCGCCCGCACACGAAATTCCTGACACGCCCCACCGCACCGGCCAGCGTCTCCAGCATGGCGTCGAACACACCTGTCGTCGCCCAGCGACGGTAGCGGCGGAACACGCTATTCCACTTGCCATACTCCTCCGGCAGATGCCGCCACTGCGCACCCGTCCGCGCAATCCACATCATGCCTTCGAAATAGGGCCGATTGTCACCAGCGGGACGACAGCCTCGTCCACGCTCGGCCGGTAGCAGCGGCCCGATCAGCGACCATTCCTCATCCGACAAACCGATCCGTTCGCCCAAGTCTGCCTCCAAAAGGCAGCCTTGAATCAGTGGCGCACCACGACGTCAAGCTTTGTCCACGATGCCTAGCCAGGGCCGGTTGCGAGAGAATGTTCGCCGATAAGGCGAGCGGTGCGAAGACTGATCGACCGGGTTTGACGGAAGCTCTGCAATTCCTGCGCACCGGAGACACGCTCGTGATATGGAAACTCGACCGGCTTGGTCGTTCCATCCGGGGCCTTATCGACCTTGCCGCGGGTCTTTCCGACCGGAAGATTGACTTTCGCTCCCTGACCGATGGTTTTGATACCGCCACCCCTTCAGGGCGGCTGCTCTTTCACATCCTCGCCTCAGTCGCCGAAATGGAGCGAGAGCTCATCAGGGAGCGGACGATCGCTGGGTTGGCAGCCGCCCGGGCGAAGGGCGGCACCGATGGTGGCCGTAAACCAACTATGACGGCCGACAAGATCGACACCGCGCGCAAGCTGCTGGCGGCAGGAGACAAACCGGCCAAAATCGCAAAATTGCTGCAGGTTGGCTTATCGACTTTTTATCGGCATTGCCCGGCAGGCGAGCCGCCAGATAGCTAAGCCAGTCCGCTGCAATGTCGTAATTCTTGCCGATTGGAATTGAGTTTTGAGACACCGACCGTTTGACCGATTTGCTTTTCAAACGGCTTGCGCTTATCTGTTTCGCGATATCGGAGTGCCCTGACAGTGATCCTGTAACGAAGTCATATTGGTCGATTGCGCATCGCGCGCTCCCGTTTGAGCCTTTGTCCAAAATGTCGCGGGCATGACTTCGTTTTAGGTCAACTCGCTTGTTCCAACGCGCCCCAATCTTACACGGGCGGCTGCGTCAGAACGAGCAATTCAACAGGTATCGTTATGACATTTTCAAACCGCTCGCCGGATAGCATTGTCGCGCATAATCAAGCGGCTTGGGACAAGCTCGCAGCGCAGGATTGCGAATGGTCCCGCCCGGTGTCTTCGCAGGCCATTGCGGGAGCCCGTCGAGGCGATTGGTCGGTGCGGTTGATACCGGACGATATGCCCGACCATTGGCTGGGGCAGGTGGCAGGCCGCGACGTGCTTTGCCTTGCATCCGCTGGTGGTCAACAAGCCCCCATTCTCGCTGCGGCGGGCGCAACCGTCACCGTCCTGGATGCGTCCGAAGGGCAGTTGGAGCAGGACCGCTTGGTGGCAGCACGGGAGGGCCTGGCCTTGTCCACGATCCGAGGCGACATGCGCGACCTGTCCGTGTTTCCGGACGAGTCTTTCGACATCATCTTCCATCCCATTTCCAATCTCTACGTGCCGGATATCCGGCCTGTCTGGAAGGAATGTTACCGGACCCTTCGCAAGGGCGGGCGGCTGCTGGCGAGCTTTTACAACCCGGTCGTCTTCGTGGGTGACCGCGATCCCCAATGGCGAGAGCAGGGGCTTATCCGTCCTATATACGCCCTGCCCTATGCCGATACCGAAGACATGGAGACCAACGAACTAGAGGCAAAAGTCGAGCGTGGCGAAGCGCTGGTCTACGGCCATAGCCTGACCGATCAGATTGGTGGCCAGACCGAGGCAGGTTTCAGAATCGCAGGGTTTGCGGAGGCCCGTGCACCGGCCCCGCGCTTCGTCATCGACCAATATCTGCCGACCTTCCTTGCGACGTTGGCGTTAAAGCCACTTTGATCTGAAGGCCCCACTTGGACCGGTTCCGGCCGTCCCGAGTGGGAAGGTTGGGCAAGACGGCTGGGACATTCCCATTGGGATGGTATTCCGGGAAAGGCCGGGCTGGGGATGGAAATCCGACGCCAACCGATGGCATCAATGAGCGATGACGGCTGCCATTCTCTTCGACCTTGATGAAACGCTGCTGGACCGGACGACATCGCTCATCGCTTTTCTAGCGGATCAGCATAGTCGTTTTCGTTCAAGATTGGGCTATGCGGCTTTTGAGGCATGGCGAGATCGGTTCATTGCGATGGATGCTCGCGGACATACGCACAAATCCGTCGTTTATCCTGCGATTTTGGCGGAGTTCAACGGTGACCCCAACGCGGCAGATGAGTTGCTGGATGACTACCGGAAGCGATGCTCGTCTTTCGCGCGGCCGTTCGCTGGTATGGCCGAAACACTGCAAGAACTGCGCTCTCGAGGGAGGCGGCTTGGAATTATCACAAACGGAGAAACTGCGTTTCAGTCACGGCATATCGAAGCGTTAGGTCTCGACCGCATGGTGGATGCCGTCCTCATTTCTCAGACTGAAGGATTAAGGAAGCCCGATCCGGCGTTGTTTGAGCGGGCCGCGGCACGGCTGTGCGTCCAAGCTTCGGAATGCCTTTTCGTCGGCGACAACCCGGTTGCAGACGTGCTTGGTGCCCATAATGCCGGATTGAGTACCGCGTGGTTTCGATGCGGAATGGATTGGCCCGCTGACCTGCCGCCCCCACCTGGCGCGGTGATCGAAAGATTGTCAGAGGTCCTCGCATTGGTCGACGGCGTCTCTTCCGTACGCTAGGCGCGCAGTGAGGCCGGGAGAGTTTTCTCACAAAGGAACGGCGATCGAGACGGCCGCGGCCGTCCCGTTTGGGATCCAGACCGTCCGAAAACAGGGTTGTGGATTCCCGAGCGTACCGGGACGGTGTAATCTTCGGGCATGGGGTACATTGAAGGTCATGCTCGGGAT
>NZ_JBEPKL010000019.1:0-78608 GCF_040544655.1 Sphingomonas sp. 1185 | reverse complement strand
GCTCAGTTCGCCGTCATCTTCGGCGAGCGTTTCATCCGGGCCATGGCGGCGTAATGTTCATCCGCCCGCCCGCACACGAAATTCCTGACACTCCCATGGCGGTGTCCCGCGAGGGAACGCAGGGACGGACGATCCGCGAAGGTGATCAGATGGGCTGCCAAGCCCACTTCGAGTCAATGCAACGTCCGGCCTTGTGAGACCCGATACAGCACCACCGACCAACAGGTCGGCGAGTGCGGACAGATCCTTGAGACCCTCAAGGGACAACCGCCGAGCGGACGCAAATTACAGGTACTGAGCCTGGTCTGCCGACACAGGACGCTAATGCCAACCCTCGCCAAGCCTGAATCACCTTATGACCGCTTCACCAACGAGTGCTAGCCCTGAGAACTTTACCGCAAGACCCTGACCTCCTATAGAGCCCCTTCTTCCTTTGATCACAGGTTGCTTGATCGTATGCGTAAGGCCTTGACTGCCTTGATAATCGTTGCCGCGCTGTCAGGCTGCGCGAGACGTGAACGTCTGAGTTCGACCACGCGATTGACCGTAGTTGACCAACACGCCCTACCAGCACCCGGTCGTGCCGACCTCACCACATCGGATCGTCCCGCGCTGATCGGTCCATTGGACACCATTCAGGTCGACATCTTCAATGTGCCCGACCTTAGCCGGGAACTCCAGGTTGACTCGAGCGGGCGTATTGCAATGCCGTTAATCGGAACCATCGATGCCCGCGGCAAAACTGCAAATGAGCTTGCCGGTATCATCGAAAAGGCGTTGGTAGGGCGATATGTTCGTAACCCGCAGGTGACGGTCAACATTCGCAATTCGGTCAGCCAAGTCGTTACGGTAGATGGTCAGGTGGTCGAGCCAGGCCTCTACCCTGTGACTAATCAAATGACGCTTATGCGCGTAATCGCATCGGCTAAGGGCATGACGGAATTCGCCCGTGCGGATGATGTCGTTATCCTACGCACGGTCAATAATCGGCACATGGCAGGCTTGTATAATATTGGCGCGATTCGGCAGGGCGCCTATGATGATCCACCAATCTATGCTAACGACGTTGTTATCGTTGGAGATTCGCCACAGCGTCGTATATTCCGTGATGTTGTGTCTCTTGCGCCGCTGCTTGCTGCGCCGCTCATCGCCGTGCTTCAGTAAGGTCTGCGCTACCCATGAACCGTATCACGTCTCACTCGGCTGGCCTGATATCGTCAGCCAGTGTATCCAATCGCTTGCGTGAAGACGATGTCCAGCGCATGCCGGCGCTGCGTCAATACATGCATGTCCTGCTACGCTGGCGTTACGCGATTATAGGAACCATCGTAGCGTGCGTCCTTCTGGGCGTTATCATTACCTTGCTCATGACACCAAAATATACCGCTGTTGCGACGATAGAGATCGCAAGAGAGTCAGACAAAGTCACCAATTTTCAAGGTGTCGAGCAGGAAGCGAGCATCGCAGATCAGGAATTCTATCAGACACAATACGGGTTACTTCGCTCGCGCATCCTTGCGGAACGCGTAGCAAATCAGCTTCATCTTATTGATGATCCAGCTTTTTTTGCCCGTTTTAAAGATCAAGATGATAGCAAATCGGCTTTCCACCTCATTAACAACCGATATCCTGCTAATGGCCATGCGGAAAGGCAGAGAGTGGCCGCTGAGATACTGCTGAAGCATGTTGGGATTGACCCTCAACGCCTGTCCCGGCTAGTGAATATTGCCTTCACTAGCTCGGATCCTACTTTTTCAGCTAAGGTTGCGAATGCCTGGGCAGAAAATTTTATCCGTACAAATCTTGACAGAAAAGTGCAGGCGACAGCGTACGGACGGGATGTTCTTTCGGCGCAACTTGCTCAATTAAAAGAAAAACTTGACCAGTCGCAACGCCAATTGGTTAATTACGCATCAGCACAAAAAATTATCAACCTTCCGGCACAAAACTCTGGCACCGGCACTGGTAGTGCTGAGCGTTCTATTGTTGCGGACGATCTTGCTGCGCTTAATGCTTCCCTGGCAGAGGCAACTGCAGAGCGCATTCAGGCGGAGGCAAAGTTTCAGCAGGCGGGCCGGGCTGGTGCATCTCCTCAGGCGCTTACCAACACTGCAATTAGTGGTCTGCGTCAACGCCGCGCTGAACTTGCGGCTGAATATCAACGCATGATGATTCAGTTCGAACCTAACTACCCGAGCGCAAAAGCATTACGATCGCAAATTGACCAACTCGACCAGAGCATTGCTCGCGAAGAATCTCGCGTTTCTAGTTCTCTGAATTCCGATTATCGTCAGGCTGAGCAACGCGAGCGAGACCTTCGTGCCAAGGTTGATAGCCTTAAGTCCCAATATCTCGATATGCGTCGCCGTAGCATTCAGTACAATATTTATCAGCAGGAAGTTGATTCCAATCGCGCATTATATGACGGCCTTTTGAATCGCTTCAAGGAGATTGGTGTCGCTGGCGGCGTTGGGGTTAACAATATCTCGATTGTGGATAGTGCCGACGTTCCTCAAAAGCCGTCCAGCCCACGGTTGCTGCTTAATCTTGCTATTTCTATTCTTTCTGGCTTTGTTCTTGGTGTTGTGCTGGCTTTCGGATTGGAGCAACTTGATGAGTCTATTGTAGATCCTGCGGAGGTTGAACGCCGGCTGGGGCTGCCGCTGCTTGGCTCGGTCCCCAAGGTGAGTAACGTTACGCCTCGCGATGCTCTGCTCGATCGCAAGTCGGACATCGTCGACGCTTACCTTGCCGTACATACCAACCTTTGTTTTACGACCGAACACGGTGTGCCTCGTTCGCTGTCGGTCACATCGACGCGTCCCGCCGAAGGTAAATCTACGACTGCGCTTGCGCTCGCCGCGATGCTAGCCCGCACAGGGCGGCAAGTCATATTGGTGGACGGCGACATGCGATCGCCATCTGTCCACACGCTGGGAGGGGTAAGCCACGACGCTGGTCTCAGCAATTTCTTGGCTGGCGACGACAGGATTGATCATCTAATTTTCAGGATGGATGATCTGAATATTGCAGCAATGACATCAGGCCCTATTCCTCCGAATGCTGCAGAATTGCTAACTAGCAATCGTCTAGCCTTGCTCATCTCGGAGTTGCTTAAGCGATATGATAACGTTGTAATCGACTCCCCGCCGGTCATGGGTCTTGCTGACGCTCCCTTGATTGGCGGCCGGGTAGAGGGCGTTATCTATGCGGTAGAATCGCATGGTATTCGATCAACTTTGGTCCGTACCGCTATTAGCCGTCTGCTTGCGGCAAATGCGCACATAGTGGGCGGCGTATTGACCAAGTTCGAAGCTCGGAAGTCGCACCTTGGATACGGCTATGACTATGGTTATGGCTATGGCCGAGACGTGGAGAAAAGCGAGTGAGGGAAAGTCGGTTTGCCCGTCAGGCTATTTCTTTAAAAAGATGGATTTGGCTGATTTTTATTAGCGCTTTAACGCTGACGGGCGCCTATCTTGCTGGAACTTATACGCTGGCCACTGTACTCAAGAATGCCAAGCCTGACCAAGCCTTCGCATTAGCGCCTTGGGATGGCGATGTCGCAGCCCGTTACGCCAGAACGCAAGTCCCAACACGCCCCGATTCCGCACAGTCGTTTCGCACTGATCAAATTGCTAAGTATGCGCTGCACAAGGACGGCATCGCATTGGATGCGCTTGTAGCGCTGGGTCTTGATGCACAAATTCAAGGTAAGCCCGATCTTGCGAGGCGCTATTTTGAACTCTCCCAACGCTTGTCGCACCGCGATCTTCAAACGAACCTTTGGGCAATTGAGAATGCTGTCGCTAAAGGGGACGTGGCAGATGCTGTAAGGCATTACGATATTGCGCTCCGCACCTCGCGGGAGGCGCGCCAATTACTATTTCCAGTCTTAGCATCGGCCATTACCGATCGCTCTATTATGAATGCAATGGTGCAGTTACTTGCAGATCATCCCTATTGGGCATCTGATTTTATTTTTTTCTTGGCGAAAGATTCGCCAAATCCCCTCGCTGCCGCAACTTTGTTCGATCGCCTTGATAAGGTAGATGGTCTTGTTGGCGGACCGGCGAAATCCGCAATAATATCAAACCTCATCTCAAAAGGAAAAATTGAGCGTGCTTGGAATTTTCAAGCATCCCATTCGTCGGGTATGGAACGATCACGTTCACGAGACCCACATTTTGCTAATGATCAGGACAGCCGTTCGGCATTCGATTGGCAGTTATTCGGCGATTCTGGCATATCGACGTCGATTGAACGTGGAATGGATGGCAATGAACTCGCTTTCTCGGTTCCTCCTGGCGCTGGCGGGCTACTAATTCGTCAGATGCAGTTGTTGCCACCGGGATCATACATCCTACGCAGCAAGGCAGCGGGACTAAACGCAACCGAATCTTCACGTCTGCAGTGGTCTTTGACTTGCATTGATGGCCGTTCCGTCAGTCAAATTCCGCTTAACAATTCGGCCGACGAGGGCGGTACGACGATAGGTTATTTTGATATTGAATCTGATTGTCCAGTTCAGTACCTATCGCTGATTGCGCGTTCTTCGGATATAGGTATAAGTGGCAATATAATTGAAGCTGACGTAAGGCCGATGTAATGAAAATTGTTTACGTCTTCGCAATATATGTTACTTTAGCTGCGTTTTCTTATGAAAGTAAGGCTCAGGCTATTCGGATTGGTGGATCGTCAGTAGGGCAGGTAGGAAAACGTCAAGCCCAGGTTGAGTCTAATGGCATCGCAGGGCCGACACTTAGAATTAACAATCGCTTGCAGGCAAGAATTGATACCCGTCAAGAAAATCGATTGGATGCTGATTATAGGGTGCCGCAGGATACTCTGAAATCATTCGCTGTGGCAAATCAGGTTCTGCAAAAACCTGAGGCTAAATTTAGCGGGCCTCGATAGTGTCGGCCTTAATAGTTAAGGCTTGGGACTCTATACCCGGATAGGATGCCGAGTTTTTTAAGAGGATTTCCAGCAAAATGTACGGGTCGCTGGGCCCCAAAGCTTCTACGTCTGAACGGTAACATGACGGGGGCACGCCACGGTCAATCTATCCACGCACCGACGTGGCTCCCAGGGTTGAGCCTTGATCAGAGCCAGAAGGTGAGCGCGGTAGCGATGGCGACGCCTGAAAGGAAGTTGGCGGCGAGTTTGCCGTTGCGGGTGGCCACGCGGCAGAAAGCGTTCTCGATCAGGTTGGGCTGCGGTATCTGTCCTTGTCGTAGTAGATGGTACCTTTGCGGTTTCGCCGTCCGGGAATGAGAGGAACGGCTCAGGCATCGCGGAGCGAATGGCGCAGCCGGTCGGCATCATAGCTTTTGTCAGGAAGAAGGTAACGCATAGACCGGCCCGTTCGAGGAGCGCAGGCGCCGCTTTCACGTCGCTGAAATTGCCGGCCGGCAGCATCAGCGCATAGGGACGGCCGATGGCATCGGTGAGCGCGTGGACCTTGGTCGTCTGGCCACCGCGGGCAACCGATCGCCTGGATCAGGTGCCCCCTTTTTCGCCGAAGGCCGCGCGTTGTGCCTTGTCGACGTCCTCCCTGTTTTTTTCATCCATGTTGAGTGAGAGTTTTCCGGCCCTTGGAAGCCCACGGGCAAGGAGCTGGGATGAAAAAGTCGAGCTACACGGAAGAGCAGATCGTCTTCACGCTGAAGCAGGCGGAGGCGGGCACGCCTGTGGCCGAGGTCATCCGCCGGATGGGCGTGTCGGAGTAGACGTTCTACCGCTGGAAGAAGGTGTATGGCGGGCTGGTTGTCGGCGAGCTGCGGCGGGTCAAGCAACTTGAGGACGAGAACCGCAAGCTGAAGCAACTCATCGCGGACCTGAGCCTGGACAAGCATATCCTGCAGGATGTCCCGGCAAAAAGCTCTGACGCCTGGGCGACGGCGCGAGATCGTCGCGCACGTCCAGGCGTCCCATGGCGTCAGCGAGCGGCGCAGTTGCCTTGCGCTCGGTGCCGACCGCTCATCGGTGCGCTACGTGTCTTATCTGGCCCCCGTTTGACCGGACGGATTTAGAGCGGCTTCCGTTCAGTCTGGGTCATAGCCGCAGGAGCTGAAGTAGTTGGCCCATTCCTGCGGCTGGAACAGGTCGACCAACTTGCCGATGAGGGACCACAGCCCGGAAACGGTCCGCTCGCCGGCCTTGCGGAGCATGGCCTTGAGGCGGGCGAACGCCTTTTCGATGGGGTTGAAGTCGGGGCTGTAGGGCGGAAGGAACATGAGCCGAGCACTGGCCGCCTCGATCAGGTCGCGGATGCTGGCGCGCTTGTGGCTAGACAGGTTGTCCATGATGACAATGTCGCCGCGCCTGAGGTCGGGCACGAGCACTTGGTCGACATAGGCTTCGAACCAGTCGCCGTTGATCGGGCCATCGAGCACCATGGGCGCGACCATGCCGGTCGTGCGCAGGCCTGCGACCAGCGTCGTCGTCTTGCGGTGGCCGTGCGGGTAGCCCATCCGAAGTCGCTCGCCCCGGCGACAACGGCCGTGGCTGCGGGTCATGTTGGTTGCCGTCCAGGTCTCGTCGATGAACACCAGACGCGCGGGGTCGAGATGGAGCTAACCGTCGAACCATGCCTCCCGCCGGCTCAGGACGTCGGCGCGGTCCTGCTCGATCGCATGGCCGGTTTTTTTGCGTGTGACCCCGTGACGGGCGAAGAAGCGATGCAGCGTCGAGATTGCGACCGTCACCCCCGCCCGGCCCAGTTCGGCCCTGTACATTATTGGGCCACGGATTCACGGTAGCTGCTTGGCGAGCAGAGGCGTGAAACCATCGGCGTCGAGTTCGAGGTTTTCGGCCCAGACATAGTCGCCGGTCAGATTGATGCGGTCCCATCCGAGTGGCGAGAGGCTTGCCAGCATCGCCGGATCGACCGGCACGCCGCGATGCCGCATATCCTCGACCACGCGGCCGAGATAGCGGCAATTGAACAGGATGATGGCGGCGGTGACGAGGTTGAGGGCTGCGGCGCGGGTCTGCTGGTTCTCGAGGCTGCGCTCGCGGAAGCGGCCGAGGCGGTGGAAGGCGACGGCACGGGCGAGGCTGTTGCGCGCCTCGCCCTTGTTCAGTTCGGCGGTGACGGTGCGCCGCAGGTCGGCGTCCTCGAACCAGCGCAGGGTGAACAGGGTGCGTTCGATCCGCCCGATCTCGCGCAGGGCCGCGGCAAGTCCGCCTTGCTGACGCTGGGCGGAGAGTCTGCCGAGGATCAGCGATGGCGTGACCGTGCGGTTCCGGATCGCGCCGATCACCTCGGCGATCTCCGGCCAGTGGGGTACGATGCGGTCGCGGTCGAGCCGACGCCCGAACAGCGGCGCCAACTTGCCGTAGCGGCGTGCCGGCTCGAAGGCGTGGAGACGGCGATCCGACAGGCGCGGGATACGCGGCTCGAAATCCAGCCCGAGCAGATGGCTGACCGCGAATACGATGTCGGACACGCCGCCTCCATCGACATGGAGCGTGGCGGGATCGACTCCTGCCGCATGGCCATGGATACCGTCGAGCGCATGGATCGCTTCGCCGGCGGTGCCGGCCATCACGCTTTGGTGAAGCGGGGCGTAGCGGTCGGTGATGGTGGTGTAGATCTTCACCACCGGGTCGCGCCCGTAATGCGCGTTGACGCTTCCTCCCGCCTCGCCGGGACCACCCAGGGGAAATGCCTGCCCATCGGCCGACGCGCGACGTCCCTGTCCGAACCAGGCTGCAAGCGGCTCGGCATGGATGGCATCGGTCAGGCAGGCGAGTGCGGCGCGAAAAGGTTTCCTCGCGCATGTGCCATGTCTGCATCCGCAGAAGGGTTCGTCGTGACCCCATGCTGCAGACCTCGGCCATGCGCGAGAGACCGAGATTGGTCGCCTCGGCGATCAGCGTGGCGAGAAAGGCGCGGTCATCACCGGGCGGCAGCCCGGTAGAGACATGGCCGAAGTGTCGGGTGAAACCGGTCCAGCGATCGACCTGCGACAAAAGGTCGGTGATACGGGTGGCGGGCAGCCTGGCGTAACAGGCAAGCGCGAAGCGGCGCCCGCCATCGCGATCGGTATCGTCCGATGGCTCCCGGGGGAAGCGCAGCCGGTCGCCCTCGAAAAATACGGCGTCGCGCTGACCGAGGTTGCGCTCGATCGCGAGGAGGGCCGTGTCGAGGCGGTTCGCGCGTTCATCGAGCCAGGCATGCACATCACCGGGCAGGATCGCTGGCCTGGGCGGAGCGCCTGGTGCCGGTGCCAGCAATGCGCGCAGCGCGCGATGCACCTTTGCGGTCGGAACCCAGATATCGCTCGACGCCAACGCACCCGCGAGCGCCTCGTAGGTCGCCATTTCCCAGGAAGCGCGGTCGATCGCACCGGCGTGTCCGACATGACGCCGCCAGCGCCGTTCGACATGACCGAGCGGCACGTCGTCCGGCAGCGACCTGCGCCAGTCGCCATCGAGGTCGGCGAGGATCGTCATCGCCGACCGCAGGCTCTGCGTATGCGCCCGTCCCTGGAAGTCGAACGCACGCAGGAACGCCGGACCGCTGCGCTTGAAGGCGCGGTATTCCGGCGCGATCTCGCCCAATACGTCGTCGCGGTGCGACGATGCGGTGCGCCGGATGAT
Source organism: Sphingomonas sp. 1185 (assembly GCF_040544655.1). NCBI lineage: Bacteria > Pseudomonadati > Pseudomonadota > Alphaproteobacteria > Sphingomonadales > Sphingomonadaceae > Sphingomonas > Sphingomonas sp. 1185. The sequence goes on along the minus strand of NZ_JBEPKL010000019.1, from coordinate 69,998 downwards.
CGCGGCATCGGCATCGAGCGTATCGAGCGTCGTGATCCGGTTGACGGCTGCGCCCACATCCTCGCCGGCGCGTGCCGCTTTGGCTACCGTCTCGAGCAAGACCGCGACGCGGAGCAGGCGTTCGCGCCCTTCCCGGTTCGACACGGCGACCCGTTGCTCGAGCCGCTTGCGCGCCCGCAGGCGGGCCCGGCCGACCAGGGCGCCGAACATGGCGATCGCCGCGTCGGTGAGCGTCGCCTCCATCTCGCGCAGGGTGGCGAGCAGCACGGTCCTGCGACGGGCGGGTCGCATCTGCTGAAAGGCTTGCGCGGTGTAGCGTAGCCCCTCACGCGCGAATTGCGCGATACGCGGTTGGTGGGCCGGATCGACCGGATGCGCCGATACGCCCGACCAGCGGATCAGCCTCACCTTGTCGACGATCGTGTCGAGCGATGCCGGGGCGACCCGCGGTTGCGGTTCGCGCAGCCAGGACAGGCGGCTCTGTCGGTCATGCACTTTCCCGTCGACCAGCGTGTCTAGCCGACGACGCATTTCGGCATCGAGGCTGCGATCGACTGCGGTGATGAGATCGGTTTCGGCGCGGTGCATCGCCTCGGCCGCCATCCGCTCGACGACGCTGATGCCGGGGATGACGATGCGCTCCGAGCGCATCTTCTCCAGCAGCCGGTCGAGGAGATGGCATCCGTCGGTGAGTGGCATTGCGGTTTGTCCGAGCCAGGTCATCAGATCGGCTCGGACCGGGCGGCTGAGATCACGGAATCCGAAGCGTGCCTTGATCGTGGCGAGTTGGTCGTAGCGGGTGGGCGTGCGCCTCGCGAAGTCAGCGATGGCGTCCGCCTCCACGCCGATCTGTTCGGCGATATGGTCGAGCATGATCGCCGGCAGCAGTTCGCCCGCGCGCAGATGGCGGCCGGGATAGCGCAGGCAGCACAGTTGCAGCGCATAGCCGAGCCGGGTGGCCGGTGTCCGCGCGGTGCCGATCGCGTCCAGATCGCCGGCGTCGAGGCTGTGGTGTCGCACCACCATTGCCTCGGTGTCGGGTAGCGCCAGTAGTGCGGCGCGCTGACGCCCGGTCATCGGAATGCGTGCGGGCATGTTCCATCCTCCAGAAACCACTTGCCTTTCGGATGATTGGTGAAAGAGGATTGTGAAAGGCGGAAGGCGGCGGAAATTCGTGGCGGCCGATCCGGCCTCCGGATACGGCCGTTTGCGGAAGGACAGGCTTGGACAACACATCCTATCTGATCGGCTATGCCCGTGTGTCGAAGGGCGAGGAGCAGTCCAACGTCGCGCAGGCTCGCGCGTTGGATGCAGCCGGTTGCCGGCGCGTGTTCGAGGAAACCGCCAGCGGCGGGCGCTGGGACCGCCCGAAGCTGCACGAGATGATCGGGCAGCTGCGCGAGGGCGACGTGGTGGTCGTCTGGAAGCTCGACCGATTGTCGCGCAGCCTGAAGGACCTGCTCCACATCATGGACCGGATCGAAGCGGCCGGCGCGGGTTTCCGCTCGCTCACCGAGGCGATCGACACCACCACGGCCGCAGGCCGCATGATGATGCAGATGGTCGGCAGCTTCGCCGAATTCGAACGCGCGATGATCCGCGAGCGCACCTCCGCCGGCCTGGCGCAAGCGCGGGCGGAAGGCCGGATCGCCGAATCCGTCACCTCGGGCCGCAAGTCGGGGGCCGAGATGGCCCGGCTCTACGGCGTCAGCGAACCCACCGTCTCGCGGATCGTCGCGGCGTATCGCCAGCAGCAGGGAGAAGCGGCATGAAGCGTGGCCACGACCTGTCCGGTCTCATGAAGTTCGCCACCTCGCCGGCCTGGGCGGACCATCTCGGCGAGGCGCTCGGCGATCATCTCGAGCTGGCGATGGAGGAGTTCGACTTCGGCTACGAAGACCTCGCCGATATCGTCGGCGATCACTGGGCGGGCGTGCTGTGGGGCTGCGCGTTCGAGGACCTGCTGACGCGCGCCGTCGCCCCCGATGGCCGCAACATCGTCGACGACTATGTCAAACGCCGGGGCTGGAACGAGAGCGGCCCCGCCAAGGCCTATATGCGGGCGCTGCGATCCTCGGTGATGAGCCTGTACGAGGTCAGCGAGGTCGAACCCGGCCACGGCTTTCTGGTCCGCGACCTGATCCGGGGCGGCGAGCCGGTGCGCGTGTCCGAGCGCAGCGCCTCGCAGACGCTCAAGCCATGGGACCGGATCGGTGCCCGCGTCGTCGAGGTCGGCGGCAGGCATCTCCTGTCGGGCGGGCTGCTGTCGTTTCCGATGGAGGTAGCCGACGATCTTGTGCGGGGTCTCCGCCGGGCGGAAGGAAAGCGCAGTCCGCACACCCCGCTCGTGCTCGACGATGACAAGCTGCGCGCGTTGCCCGTCCTGATCACTACTGCCTGGCTGTTCGACATCGTTCCCCGCACCCTGGAACCGGAGGGTATCCCGGTCCTGCACAACAGCGACGGCGAGGAGGTGGTGTTTCACCGCGTGCGCTTCCCCTTCGCGCGCGGTGCCACCCACGCCCTGATCGGGGAGCGGCTCGACACGCTGCCCGCGCTTCAGCGTGAAACCAGCCATTTCTGGAACTGGCTGGGCGACAAGCCCGGCAAGACCACGAGAGCCACGAGCAAGATGAGCTGGGGCGTGACGATGGAAGACGGCACCCCGGTGCTCGGCAATATCGAGCTGAAGGGCCGCGCCCTGATCCTTGCCGTCACCTCCGCCGAGCGTGCCGGTCGCGGCACCGCTCTTATCGCCGATGCACTGGCCGGACTGGTCGGCACCCCGCTCACCACGATCGAAACCGTCGAGCAGGCCATGGCGGCGCGAAGGGAGGGACTGACCACACCCGAACCCGCGCCCGACATATCCCCTGAAATCACGACCCCGCTCATCCACGACATGCTCGATCGCCAGTACCGCGCTACACTTGACGAACCGATCGGGATGCTGGGCGATATCACCCCGCGTGCGGCCGCCAGGACCGCCGCGGGCCGCGATCGTCTTGCTGCCTGGCTCAAGCACCTCGAGAACCGCAGCGGTGCCAAGCCCGATCCGAGCGACCCGATGGCGACCTACGACTTCACATGGATGTGGCGCGAACTCGGTATCGAAAACCTGCGGAAATAGCCCGCCCGACGACGACGACGCCTACCGTGAATCTGTGTCCCTACAATGTACGGGGGCCAGTTCGCTGCGCAACTCGTCCAAGGTGATGTCGCGCCGGGCCTCGTGCAGCGACAGGATCGTGTGCGCGTACGCCTCGATCCGCCGCGACCGCGTATCGCCGCGCCGCAGCCCGGCAACTCATCCCCTCGTCAACCGCGGCTAGCGCTCGCGACCGCAGGTCCATCGACAACGGCTTGCCCATTCATGCCGGCCTCCATCCAGCCAGCATCTTGAATCAGATCACTGCACCAATGGGAATCCCGCATCGACTCAGATCGGCCGGAAACTGCTCTAAACGCGGCTTCGTCCTCTTGCCACGACGATGGGTTGTCGAACGATCATTCGCATGGGCGACCCGCTTCAGGCGTCTCGTTGAAGATTACGAACGTTACGCCGAAACACTTGCTCGACTTCACGTCGTCGCCTTCGCATCCCTCATGATAAAACAGGCCGCCACGCTCGCCCCAGGTTCATAACAGCCTCTAAGAAATTCCACTATATAATTTTAAACTACAGCGTTAACTATGCATCAAGATCGTGATTATAATAAGAAACTACTTCGTAATTAAACTGGATTTATGCCATAACTGGCTATAATATTTTGAATGCTGGCGACGAATTTTGCCCTATTGAATTGATCGGCATGTTGGTGAAGCATCGCAGGGTCGAAAGAAAATTCTCCACTTTCGAGCTGTCGTACTGAATGTGCAAGGGCGACTGCGCTTTGTTCTTGGAATAAGATGCCTGTCTCACCGTCGATGACGGTGTCCAAGATACCTCCCCGACCATATGCAATGACGGGTGCGCCAGCTGCCATTGCTTCGACTGGCACAATACCAAAATCCTCGACGCCAGGAAAGATCAGGCCACGACAACGCTCGAGATGATCCTTAACTACATCAAACGGCTGACGGCCAAGTAACTCAATGTTAGGCGCCGCTTTTGCACGCAGATCTTTTTCTATTTCTCCTTCGCCAATGATAACCAATGGTAAACCAAGATCATTAAAAGCATCTATGGCAATATCAGCACGCTTGTATTGCACAAGCTGACCGAGACAAAGATAAAAATCCTCGCGCTCACGATTAGGATTGAAGTCTGATACTGGAACTGGTGGCCATATGACATCAGCTTCACGCCGATAGAATTTTTTGATGCGTGATGCGATGAAGCGAGAATTTGCAATAAACCGATCAACACGATCGGCGGAACTGCGATCCCACACCCGCAACCAGTGCGCAATAAGAGGAAACAATTTTCGAATTAACCAACCCGAATTTTCCAAATAAGGATGATATAAGTCCCAAATGTAACGCATTGGTGAATGACAATAGCAGAGATGCAATGCGTCAGGCCTGGTGATGATGCCCTTTGCAGGTCCAGACTCACTGCTAATTATTAGGTCATAATTGCTAAGGTCCCACTGCTCCAAGGCCAAAGGCATCAGAGGCATATATTTTTTATAGTGCTTTTTTGCACCTGGCATCCGCGATACAAAAGAAGGAATAATATTTCCACGAAATTTTGTACCTAAAGTGCGTCGAACCAAATCTTCGTCACAGACTTGAACGAAAAGATCAGCATGGGGAAACATATCAAGGAGTGCTGAGACAACAGCCTCACCACCCCGATTACTAAGCCACCAATAATGGACAATGGCAACTTTCATAAACTTTTCTGTCCTAAAATTAACTAAAATATCTTTCACGTACCATGTACGCAGTAGCGCTGGGAGAAAGCACTGCCGTAGCCATCCGTGTGAAGCGGAACATGCCTACCGAAATTGCCGCGTGTATTCTTTTCTGCGGAAGTTTCTTCTGATTGCGAAGCGCGAAAGTGCAGAATCCAGGGACTCTGCCATGGCGAATAGTGTCAGCTTTACGATGCTGGTCCACGTCCTATTGTTCTGGATCGTGCCAGGAATATTATCCCCGAATGCCCCATAATGGATTTGGGGCAACTCGGGTACCTCGTTTACGGCTATAGGAGGAGTAAGAACTTGGATGCTAAGATCGGAGCGATATTCGAGCAACTCGTCAAACGCGCATAGCATTTCGCGAGTACCTGGACCTCTCGCTCCGCTGAGAAGAGGGAGGGGACGTGTGCTCCCATCCAGTTCGCCCATACCTTTAGCTCGCCATTGCCGATACGGCATCGGCGACCGCTTTCCCAAGCGATGCAGCCGAATGAGCGGGTGTCCATTGCGCGACAAGGGACCGCGAAGCGTCTGCCATGGCTTCGCAGTCCATCGTTTCGAGCCGGGTGAGGGCGTCCGCCAAGCTCGCCGCATCGCCAGTTCTAAAGACAAAGCCGTTAACGTCATCCTTGACCAGATCGAGGGCAACGCCGCAGGCATCGCTAACGAGGACAGGCAGACCAGCGGACATAGCCTCGTTGACCACGAGGCCCCAAGGATCGTCGTTAGACGCCAGGACGAAGGCATCGGCGGCCAGATAGAAAGATGCCAGATCCGCTCCCAGCCTGAAGCCAGCGAAATAAGCTGGAACGCCAGCTTCGGCTGCCTGTCGCTGCAGTATCTCGCGTAGCGCGCCATCGCCGACGACCAACAGCAGCGGTCGCTGCGCATGAGGTCGACGGGCGATAGCATCGATGATGAGATCGATACGCTTGCGGGTAGTCAGGTAGCCGCAGGTCATCAACACCGGTCGGCCATCGTCCGGAATACCCAAAGCGTGGCGGATCTGAGCCTTGTCTTTGCTTGCCATCCGCTGTCGAGCTGTCTCGATCGGTGCTTCACGATGGCTGAGAAACTGGTTGTGTATCGGCGTGTCCCTTGCAACACCGAGCTGTTCGCGTAGATACCGCGCACCGACCGTTCCGTTGGCGAACAATCCCTGCGCTAAACGGACGGTAAGGCGCTTCAGCGCCAAAATCGGCGCAGGCTCGGTGCCAAACCGGGCGGGGCTGAAACCGTCGAACAGGAGAATCACGGGTTTGCGGTACAATTTCGCCAGTAGTGCGGCTGTAAGGTAACTTGCCTGTTCAAATCCGCCGATCATGATGACATCATGATCGCGGACCATCGCGGCGAGTTTGCGATTGAACTTGCCGTATTTCTGGAAGGCGGCAATCACAGGCAGGCGGGTTTCGGTCACACCCTCACCGACCGGATCGGCATCCCACCCGCGCCCCTGGTCGTCGGGATCAGTATAGAAAACAGATATGGCAAGATGCGGGTTATGTCGCGCCCAAGCTCGGACCATGTCCGCCCGATAGGGCGAGGGAATGCTGGTCAGATAGGCAAGGCGGCATTGCCGTGTCGTACTGTCGTTCATACGATCTGCTCCTCAGCGAGCGGCTGCATTATGCTGTTGCTCGTCGGCGTATCCTGCCCGTGCAGTTGCTGAGTCAGCGTCCGTCGGAAGACCATTGGTAGAACCCAGGCAGTGGTCGACAACCCGGCAAGACACAAGCCGATTGCGGTCCCCGCCGCGCCAAAGCGCGGAACAAGCAGGGCCGACAGGATCAAGACCAGACTGCCCTCAGCGAGCATGGCATAGGCGACCGCCCACAATCTTCCCATGCCGAAAAGAATCACTGTGTGGCAGTGGTTCCACATCCAAATGACGAAATATAAGCCGAGCAGTGCGCATAAGGTGGCACTTGGCTGTACACTTGCTCCTGCCCACAATGGGATCAACCGGGAGCCCAGCCCCGCGACGACGAGTCCGGCCAATGCGGAAAAGGCGAGGGCACCCAACACTAGCCGCCTACAGGCGCGGGCAATCCATTCCTGGTCGCCGCGCACCAACGCATCGGTAATCGCTGGCCATAGCGGCATGCTGACCATCAGGATGCCGGTCGATAGCAATTGGAACAAGCGGAAAACGACCGCGAAGGGCGTGAGTCCCTCCGCGCCGATCATGTGGCCTAGTTGCAGCAGCGACAGGTTATGCATCATGAGTGTCGCGATCTGAACAACCCAGAAGGCGAAGCTGGACGCAAGCAGCGGGCGGAGTTGCGTACGATCGACATACTGCCAGCGCGGCAGCAGATAAGGTCGCGAACGCAGTACCAGAAGCGCGAGATTGACCCCTTTACCCAATGCCAGCGAACCAAATACCGCAAGCGCGAATGCGGGTACGGTGGGCCGAAGCAGGGCGACCGCAAAGATCAGCAGTAATGAAGCAAGGTTAGCCAGCGTATTCATCAAATTATTGATGAAATCATCCTGATAGGCCGAACGCGCTGCCTCACCGGCACTAAAGACGATTTGGGCGACGAGGAAGACACCGACGACGATCATACCGTCGAGAATTTCCGAGCGATAAGGCATTGCCGATGCGCCGAAGATGGCGTCGATACTGCCCGAGCCGGCATGATAGCCAGCCACGAGGAATAGTGCGATCGCCGCAGCGATGCCAAACAGGAAGAAGGTCGCGTTCGAGAACAGCATACGTTCGCGCGACTGGTCGCCCCGGTTCCACGCCAAAGCGAGTTCGCGAGTCAGGCCAGGGCCAATGCCGAGCCGTCCCAGGTCGATCCAGATCAGTGCCGAGACCAGCATGGTATAGATACCAAACCGTTCGGCACCGAGCGATCGCATTGCCAGCGGTACGGCAAGAAATTGCACGACGAGACCCAACGCCTTGGAGGCAGCGCTGGTCAGGAAGGCGAGTCTGACACGCCCGGCCCGAAAGGCGCGACGATCGGTATGATCAGTCATGCGGGGACGCCGCGCTCGAGACGCTCGACGATGTGATCCCCGAAGGCGACGCTATCATGGCCAGTGAAGTAAGCATGTCCCGCCGCACCGAGTGTACGGCGCAGCGCCGCATCAGCAGTTAGTCGTACCAGTGCCTGCAACAGGCCTTCGTCATCGTCCTCGGGGGCGGTAAGGCCCGAACCATGCTGGCGCGTCAGCCAACCTACCAATCCCTCCTCGGTCGCCATCAACGCGCGGCTCATCTGCCCGGCACGCACCATCGCACCGCTCGAACAATAGCTGCCGGGATAATAGGCCCAGACGATATCGGCCCGGGCGAAGGCGGAAGCCTCCTCGCCGTCAGTGATGTGGCGTGCGACTTCGACAAGCCGTCCTTCCGTCCGCAGTTGCTGGGCGTCGCTACCCTCGAGAATGGATGCCATACTGGCATCCTGCGTCCCAACCAGAGCCACGGTTAGCGCCCTCGGCATTCGAGGGTCATTCGCGATCCGCAGCAGCCGGTCGATGGCTTTGCGACCATCGATATAGCCGTAGACCAATAGCACGACCGCTGAATCACTTACCGACAGCCAAGTTGGGTCGGCGGGCAAAGCGGTGATGTCGGCGGGGTCGACCACCGTGACGACGCGTGGGTCACCGAGTTGCGGCGCCAGGTAAGGATCGATGCTGAACATTGTGTCGAGCACCGGGCTCCCGAGCAGGCGACGGTACGCCCAACCTTCGATGCGATCCGCCGCGCGGTGTGGCACACTTCCACCTGCGGCAGCTAGGTGGAAGCGCGGCCGGATCGCGATCCCGCTCCAGCGGGTTTTCCCGAACGGGGTGGGTTGCACGGCGAAGGGGAGTAGGGCGAAATCATCGAGGAACGGGATGAAGACGTGATCCACCGGATCGCGTGCCGCCAGCGACCTCACGGCACGGCCCAGCGCGGCGGTATAGCCAAACTGTCGCTGCAGTTTTCGGGGGATAGGCTGCCGAAGAATGGGGGCCTCGATCGTCATGACAGACACTGGCAGCGCGCGGTCTGCCTCCATCGCCTGCACCGCCGGGGCGGATCGGCCGCGCGCAGAGGTGATGAGCGTCGCGCGCAGGCCGCCGTGCCGCGCCATCGCCGCGACGATATAGCGCACATAGACCATGCGGTGCCCCGCCGGATCGGGTTCGAACAGAGCAATGTGCATCGATTTAAGGATCCGTCGTAAACGCGGCGACCGTCATCCTGACGGTCGACCAAGTCAATCCGCGGCGATCGTACTTAGCGCCTCGACCGCCTGATCGATCGGATAATGGTGATTGCCGACGAACAGGCCATTGGCATCGATGTGGTCAGCGTTTGCCAAGTTACCGAAGATGCTATGATCGAAATAGCGGACGACTTCCTTACGCGCAAAATTGCCACTGACGATCGGGCGGTACTCGAAGCCAGCCGCGTCGAGGCGCTGCATCAGCGTGGTGCGCGTCATGCTGCTGCCTGGGCGGATCACTAGACTGAAGCCGAACCAACTGCTCTTGCCGATCTCGCGCTGGATCATGAGGTCGGGATGATCCGACAGACGTGCTTGCAGAAAGGCCCCGTTGCGGCGCCGTTCCTCGATTAGACGCGGCAATTTTGCGATCTGTTCGATACCGATCGCGCCCGACATCTCGAGCGGGCGCAGATTGTAGCCGGGCAGGATGAAGCGGAAGGATTCCTCGAACGGATCGTCGAGCTTGCGACCGACGACGCGGTTCTCGGTCGGCAGCTGCCGCGTCCAGCCATGCGCGCGCAGCGACAGCATAAGGTGATAAAGTTCTTCGTCGTCGGTAGTGACGAGGCCGCCTTCCATCGTCGAAATATGGTGCGAGAAGAAGCAGCTCTGGCTGCCCATCACTCCGAACGAACCCGTCTTGCGGCCGTCGAACTCGGCGCCCATCGATTCGCAATTGTCTTCGAGTACGACAAGATTGTGCTTGTCGGCCAGTACCTTGATCGCGGCGAAATCGTTAGGGTTACCGAGCAGATTGACGCAGAAGATGGCGCGGGTGCGGGGCGTGATTGCCGCTTCCAGGGCGGCGAGGTCAAAGTTCAGGGTAGTAAGGTCGATATCTACGAAGCGTAGGTGCAGCCCATACTGTTCGAGCGGGCTGTAGGTCGTGCTCCAAGATACCGCAGGGACGATCACCTCGTCACCGCGCTCAAGCCGCAGCGCGGGGTTGGCAGTAAAGCGCAGCGCCGCGATCATCAACAGGTTCGCCGAGGATCCCGAATTGCACATCACGGCATAGCGCGTGCCGGTATAGGCCGCGAACCGTTCTTCGCAGGCTTTTACCATAGGTCCCATCGAGAACTGGCCAGACGCGATGACGGCCTGCATTGCCTGATATTCGGCCTCGTCCCAAGACGAAGTTGCGAGGGGGAAGGGCTTGCTCATCTTGGTCATGCCTGCTGCTGATAGAATTGGATGGTTGCGGCGATGCCGTCATGCAGTGACGTGGGCGGGACCCAACCCCAGTCGCGCTGCAGGCCGACGTCGCTGAGCTTGCGCTGCATGCCCACCGGGCGCGTCAGGTCGAAGCGGAACCGCCCCTGCCAGCCGAGCGCCGTGGCGACCGCTTCGTAATAGTCGAGGATGCTGTGGTCGTCGCCGATGCCAACGTTCATCAACTGCGGCAGCGTGGCGGGATCGTTAGCTCCGCGCCAAATTGCGTCGGCAAGGTCGGCGGCATACATAAACTCGCGCCTAGCGCTGCCGTCACCCCAGATTTCGACCTCTTTGTCACCGGTCTGCATCGCAGTGCTGACCTTGGCGATGATCGCGGGTACCAAGTGCGAAGCGGCCGGGTCGAATTTGTCATGCCGGCCGTAGAGATTACAGGGTATGATGGTACGATAGGCAAGATCGGGTCGCGTGCGCACGATATAGTCGCACATTCGGGTCGATACGATCTTAGCAAGGGCATAGCCCTCGTTCGTCGGCTCTAACTCGCCGGTCATAATGTCGCTTTCGCGCAGCGCATGATCGCGGCCGCGCGGATACATGCAAGAACTTGACAGATTGATGAGCGCGGGAATTTCCGCTTCGAACGCCGCCATGATGACGTTCCGGCCCATATCAATGTTGTTGACTAAGAAGCCTACAGGATCAGCCATATTGGCTTGGATGCCACCGACTTGACCAGCGGCATGGATGACGAGGTCGAAGCCTCCAGCCCGTGCAAATGCGGAAACCGCCGCGCGATTTGCAAGGTCGAGGTCCCTCCGTGACGGCGTGACGATATCCCAGTCAGCAGCACGGGCATGTTCGCGCAAATTGCGCCCTACCATGCCGTTGCCACCGGTGATCCAGACCCGGCGCCGGCTGCTGTTTCTGCCGTTGACGATGGCTGTGTCGCTGTCGTTCATGGTATCATCCGTTCCAATGACGACTCTACCCGCTCACAGGAGGGGCGGAGTGCCTCAGGCTCCCTTACCGATGGGAGCGTCTTGCATGACCTTAAGATCGGCCTGCACCATCTCACGGGCTAAGTCGCGTGGCGAGGTCTTGTGTGTCCAGCCAAGTGTCTCGCGCGCCTTGGTGGCGTCGCCGATCAGCAATTCGACCTCAGTCGGGCGGAAATAGCGCGGATCGATCGCGACGAGCAAGCGGCCGGTGTCGCGGCAATAACCCTTTTCATCGACGCCTTCGCCTTCCCAGCGCAGGCCGATCCCTGCATCTTCGAACGCCCATTCGACGAAGGTGCGCACGGGCGTTGTCTCGCCAGTTGCCAGAACGAAATCGTCTGGGGTGTCGGCCTGCACGATGCGCCACATGCCCTCGACATACTCGCGGGCATGCCCCCAATCGCGCTGGGCATCAAGGTTGCCGAGGTACAACATTTGCTGACGGCCGAGTGAGATCGCCGCAGCCGCACGCGTGATCTTACGCGTTACGAACGTCTCGCCGCGCAGCGGGCTTTCGTGGTTGAACAGGATGCCGTTCGACGCATGGATACCATAGGCTTCGCGGTAGTTGACGGTGATCCAATAAGCGTAGAGCTTGGCCACCGCATACGGGCTGCGCGGATAGAAGGGCGTCGTCTCGCGTTGCGGGACTTCCTGAACAAGGCCATAAAGTTCGGACGTTGAGGCCTGATAGAAGCGCGTTTTCTTCTCCATACCAAGGAGGCGAATCGCCTCTAGCAGACGCAGGGTACCAATTGCATCGGCATTGGCAGTATATTCAGGTGTCTCGAAGCTGACCTGGACATGGCTTTGTGCCGCGAGATTGTAAATTTCGTCCGGCTGCGTTTCCTGCACTAGGCGGATCAGCGCGGTGGAATCGGTCATGTCACCATAATGAAGGTGGAAAGTCGGATCCGGAGCATGGGGATCTTCGTATATATCTTCTATACGGCCGGTATTAAATGACGACGACCGACGCTTCAGGCCATGCACTATATAGCCCTTATCTAGTAGAAGCTGAGCCAGATAGGCGCCGTCCTGACCAGTAACACCGGTAATGAGCGCCGTTTTGCGCAAGGCCATAGGGGTTCCCTTATTATTCGGGCGCGAAATACGCTATCAATTGCTGCCGACTATCGAAGGATGCCGGAAACGTCTAGGTCAGATCGACATTCGGGATTCGCAAACTTGCGGATTGAAACGCATCGGATTTGTCGGAGCTCCTGGCTCCAGATAGGAAGCAGGACCTAGAGGGGGCGGTTCCGGCTGAGGGCGAATGAAACCCTAAGCGATGGTGTCCTTGGGCCAGAGGTATTCGCCGGTGAGCAGGATGCGCGCCCATCCCAGCGGCGAGACATGCGCCAGCAGATGATACGGGGTATACAGTCCTTCGCGACGCCGCGCCTCGACCGCATGACTGAGATGCAGGGTGTTCCAGTAGACGATGATGGCGGTGAGCAGGTTGAGGCCGACCTGCGCGCGCCGCTGCATCCCGGTGTCGAGGATCCATTCGATGATGAACAGCGTGCGCTCGATCCGGCCGACCTCGCGCAGGGCGGCGGCCAGGTCGTTCTGGCGCGGATAGGTAGCGAGCTTGCGCAGGATGCGGCTCGGCGCGACCTGCCCTGCGCTCATGGTGGCGGCGCAGCGGAACAGGTCGGGCCAGTTGGAGACGATCAGGGCCTCGCGGGCCTTGCCGCCCACCAGTGAGCGTAGTTCGGTTGGCGTGGCGGCGGGGTCGAGCACGTACAGTCGCTTGGACGGCAGATCGCGGATGCGCAGCACGAGGCGGTAGCCGAGCATGGCGCTGATCCCGAACAGGATGGTCGGTGAACCCGCTGGTGTTGGCATATTGCCCCTCGATCCGCCGCCCGGCCTCGTTCATCGTCAGCCGTCGAGCAGATAGGGTGCCTCGCTGACGGTCGCGGGGATCGGCTGCGATGCGAACGGCGCGAACCGGTCGGTGACATGGGTATAGGCCTTGATGCCGGGATCGTTGCCGTAGCGGGCATGGACCGTTTTCATCGCCTGGCCCTGTCGCGCAGCGGGGTAGAACTGTCCGCTGGCGGACGCGGTGGTCCCCATGCCCTAGACCCACACCATGGGCAGGTAGCGCTACGCAGCGTTCCGTATTCGATACTGCCATGCGGGATCGCCCCGTTGCGCGCGGCGCGACCGAGCCGGGTGAGGCCATCGGCAAGCCGCGCCTTGCGGTGGCCCATCGAAGCCTGCCGGCGAGGTTACCGTCTCGCTTCTAAATTGCAGGAGAGTCTCATTTCCACGTTGCGCTTACAAACAGCCATATATCCCCACGTATGATAATATATCTTATGTAAAATCTATATCAACAATCGTGGTTGGCCGCACGTCCCACTACGGCCAGCCCGCACGGCATCTGCCTGTCCTATTAGCGTCTCGTGTTCGTCATGACAGCGCTGGCTCAGGCGGTTCTTCTTCGAAGCGGTGAACGCAGGTTTCACCACCCCATCCACCCAGCGTCATGCCAATTTCCGGCATGTTTGAGAGACTACAATATCAAGGAAAGACGCCTGTCTGAGGGATGGCAGGATATGCCTCGTGGCACCAATGTATACATTGGCGCGAAAGGCACCGCTGCACGGGGCTCCCGAAGAGGTGCTCGGCGTGCGATCGGACGATGGTCCGGGTCATTAAGTCACGAGGGAATATATTGCTCCGTCACCCCGCAATGCCGTGCGACGAAATCGCCATGTACCGGCAGATGCTGGACTGCCGCGCGCGTCACCTCCGCGATGCGGCTTAACCGCGCCTTCGCCGCCTCCAGCGGCACCCCAGGGCGATCGGATCGAAACCCTCCGCCGTCAGACCCCGTCCGTCCATCACCGCCAGCCAGCTGGTGCGGGTGAAGAGGTCGTCGGCTTCGCGGTAGACGCGCTCCGCCCGGCAGTAGATGATGATGCGTTCGGCGAGGTTGTCGAGAATCGGCATGGCGGCTAGGTCGCGCCAATAGGCGGTGTCGCCGCGGGCGTTGGCGTGGAAGTGCAGGATCAGGAAGTCGCGGATGCTCTCGAACTCGGCGATCATCAGGCGGTTGTAGCAGCGGATGTCGGCGCCCTCGAAGGCGCGGGTGGGCAGCATCTCCAGCAGCCGGGCGATGCCTGCCTGGACCAGGTGGATGCTGGTCGATTCCAGCGGCTCCATGAAACCGCTCGCCAGGCCGAGCGCCACGCAGTTGCGGGCCCAGAAGGCATTACGCCTGCCGGTACGGAAGCGCAGCAGGCGCAGGTCGGCCAGTGCTTCGCCGTCCAGCCCCTCCAGCAGGGTCGCGACCGCTTCGTCGTCGGAGATATGCGCGCTGGCATAGACATGGCCGTCGCCGATGCGGTGTTGCAGCGGGATGCGCCATTGCCAGCCTGCGGGCTTGGCGGTCGAACGGGTATAGGGCGCGGGCGGCGCGGTCGTTGGGCAGCCAGTGCCCCCAATCCTCGAACCCCGTCCCCAGCGCTTGCCCCAGCAGCAGCGAGCGGAAGCCCGAGCAGTCGATGAACAGGTCGGCGGACAGCTGCGCGCCGTCGGCCAGCGTCACGTGCTCGATAAACCCCGTCTCGGGGTGAAGGCCGACTTCGACCACCTTTCCCTCGTGCCCCCTCGGCATGGTGGCGAAGGAAGGCGGCATAGAGCGTCGCGTCGAAGTGAAAGGCATAGCCGATCTGGGCGAGCGGCGTATTGCCCGGCTGGGGGCGGCTGAAGCGCCCCGCCATCGCCGCGGCGGTGCAGATCGAATAGGCGGCGAGCGGCTCGGCCTCGCCCGCCTGGTGCAGGCGCCGCCACAGCGCCTCGAACGGCACCGCGCCCGCATCGAGGCCATAGACACCGAAGGGGTGGAAATAGCTTTGCCCGCGCCGCCACCAGTTGGCGAATTCGATGCCCAGCTTGAATGTGCCGCCCGTCGCGCAGATGAAGTCGCTTTCGCCGACGCCGATCGTACCGATCTCTTCGAATTCGACCAGCGTGATCGCCGGTCCCTGCGGCCCCGCCACGCTGGCGAGCGCGGCTGCGGCCATCCAGTCCGCCGTTCCTCCGCCGACGATCGCGATATTGCGTAAGGGGGCGTCGGGGGTCATGCGGTGGTCCGGCACTGGAGGAACAGATTGCCCGTCAGCCGCCCACGCATAGGGTCGTCGGCATGGGGCGGGACGGTATCGATCAGGCGCTATGGAGCAGCGCAGCGCGGTAGAGGATCAGCCAGTCGGGCTGCGCCTCCACCCGATCGATTGCGGTGAAATAGGCGTGGTCGCCCGTCACGTAACCGCCTTGCCCAAGCTCTGCGAGTTCGGTGTCGAGATGCTGGCGATAGACGGCCAGGCGATCGGCATTGATCGTCTCATACCCGGTGGCGCGGTGGTGGAAAAAGCCGGTGCCCGCCGGGTGCTCGGACAGATAATGGACGCCGGCAAACTGCATCCGGTCGGCCGCGTCGACATGCGGCACGCGCTGGTCGGGCGACAGCGCGGCGGGCGGGGTCGTGACCAGCGAGAAATTGCCGCGCACGCGGGCGGGCCGGTGCCGAAATGCGCCGCGATCAGCGGGAGCGCAAAGCGGACCAGCCCATCGAGATAAGCGACCGGCGCAGGCGCAAGCAGGCCCGGGTAATGGCTGTCGACCGTGGCGGCTGGCGTAAAACCCGCCCCCGCCGCAACGGCCCGCAAGGGCCCCAAGTCAATAGGTGGCGCGCAGCGAGAAGCCGAAGCGCCGGTCGTTCATCGTATATTGCAGCGGCTGGCTAATCGTGCCGATATAGGTCAGGTTCACCGCATCCAGCGACACCGCGGTATGCGTGTTCACATTATAGCTGACCGAGGCATCGAGCGAGGCATAGGGCTTCTGGAACTGCGGAATGCCGTTCGCGCCGCTGCCTTACGTGGTGTCGAAATATTTGCCACGCCAGCTCCAGGCCAGACGGCCGGTGATCGGTCCCTTCTCATACAGGCCGACGAGATTGTAGCTGTGCTTGGACAGCTTTTCGAGCGGCACCGTCGTCGGGATGTTCGACCCCGTGGTCGCGAACGGGTTCGTCACGCTGCTGTCGACATAGGTGTAGTTGGCCTGCACCCCCAGCCCGCTGAGCGGCCCCGGCAGGAAATCGAAGAACTGCTGATACGCCGCCTCGAAGCCCTTCACCGTACCCTTGCCGGTGTTGACCGTCGTGCCGATCGCATAGGTGACGCCGTTGAAATTCTGGAAGGTGGTGCCGCCCGCCAGGAAGCCGTCGACCTTCTTGTAGAAGCCGCCGATCGTGAACGAGCCGGTTGGCGCGAAATACCATTCGCCGGTCACGTCGTAGTTGTCCAAGGTGATTGGCCGCAGGAACGGATTGCCCGAACCCCCGGTCGGATATTGTGCGATGATATTGTTGTTGCTGTCGCGCGCGATGAATTTCCGCTCGGTCGGATTGTTGAGCGAGACTTTGGGGGCCATCTGGTCGAAATTGGGCCGCGCCTTGATATAGCGGCGCTCGACATAGATCGGCGCCTGGGTGCCGTCGCTGTTGAAGATCGTGCCCGCAGAGCCCGTATCGGTGCGGACCAGCCGCACCCCGGCATTGCCATCGATCTTCACGCCCCCAGCACGCCTTCGTAATCCGCCGCGATATAAGCGGCGAGCGTCCGCTCGGTCTGGTGGTTCAGGTCGCGGGGCGAGAAGCTGTCCTTGGGCGTCGCGCCGAACTTCGCCTCGGTCTTGGTCAGGCCGTCCCAGAGCGAGCTGTCCGGCTCGAAATTGGGATAGAGGATTCCGCCGGTCAGGGTGCGGTTGTCGAAGAAATTGGGCGTCAGCCCCTTCAGTGCCAGCTCGGGTAATTGCGACAGGCGGACGAAGGGGATCCCTGCGGCCGACGAGCAGCTGGGGTTCGGGCCGGAGGGCAGCAGGCAGAAGCCGTTCCAGGTGCCGCGCAAATCGATCGTGCTGCCCGAATAGCAAAGCCCGCCGCGCAGCTTCTGGAGGAAACCGCCCTCGACATCATATTCCAGATCATATTTCAGCGAGAGCCGGTCCGCGTCGTTCCGCTTGATCGCATCCGCCATATAGGTGAAGGCGTAATTGTTCAGATCGGACAGCAGCGCCGGGTTCTGCACGCTCCAGACGGGGCGCGATCCGCGCAGGTCGAAATCGACGATGCTCTGGTTCTTGGTATTATAGGGCGTCTGCCCGGTCTGGTCGTAGAGCGAGATGACGAAGCCATTGCGGTGGGCACTGTAGCTCGACTTCAGATACTGGCCATCGAAGGTCGCGTGCAGCCGGTCGGACACGTCCCATTTGGCGTTCAGCGTATAGTTGCCGGTGGTGGTGGTCAGGTCTTGATTGAAGCGCGCGGACTCGAACACCTGATTGGCCAGCGAGCCAGAGGTCGCGTATCCGGCCTTGTCGAAGGTAAAGGCCGCGCCCGCCTGCGGCGTCGTGACCATGTTGCCGTTGTTGTTGTAATAGAAGTATTTGCCCTGGCGGTAGAAATTGTACCGCGAATAGAGCGCCTGTGCCGTGATCAGCAGATTGTCGGCCGCCTGCCACTGCCACGCACCCGCCATACCGATGCACTAGCGGTCGCCGCCATCGTCATAGATCTGCTCGCCATAAGGCACCTGCGCATTGGCAGGCGCGCCGGGGATGATGATGCCCGACGGGATGGGACCGAAGGCGCCGATCAGGATCGCGTCCTGCCGGGAGGAGCTGCGCGCATAGCTGGCGTTGATGAGGAAGCCCATCTCGCCGATGCCGGTCTGGAAGCGGTTGCTATAGAGCGCCGATCCCGATCCGCCGAACTTGTCGGCGCGGTGGTAATAATTGCCCTTCAGCGTAGCGCTGATGAGCTGGCCCGGCTGATCGAACGGTAGGCGGGTGCGGATGTTGACCACGCCCGCGATATCGCCCTCGATCATGCTGGCGGGCGGGTTCTTATAGACGTCAATGCCCGCCAGCAGTTCGGGCGGAGTCGCCTCCAGGTCGCGGGTGCGTCCGCTCGAGGCCGAGATGGCGGCGCGGCCGTCAATGAAGTTGCTGACCTGGGTCAGGCCGCGCACGGTGATGGCGGGGGTGGTGCGATGGCCGAAGTCGGTCGCGCCCTCGCCGTAACGGCGCTAGATCTGGACGCCGGTGATACGCTGGAGCGCCTCGACCGTGTTGGCGTCGGGCAGCTTGCCGATGTCCTGCGCGTTGACCGAATCGACGATCTGGTAGGCGTTGCGCTTGATCACCTGGGCCGAGCGGAGGGATTCGCGGACGCCGGTGACGACGATGTCCTGATCGCTGACCGTCCCTTGCGCAGCCTGGTCGGCAGTGACGTTACCGGTCGCCTGGACGGGCGGGCTGGTGGTCTGCGCCTCGGCAGTCCCGCAGGCGCCGATTGAGAGTGCCGCGATCGAGGCGCTACAAGATACGCGAGTAATATTCTTTCATCATCGCTCCCCTTTCGTACCAATCGCGTTGGCTTGAGAAGGCCATAGTATAGATTTACATTGTTAGATAAATAGCAAATTGGTCATGTTTATGGTGGCGTGACTTTTGGCCCAAGGCGAAGGGCAAGGAAGACATCACAAGGCAATCCCTGCTATCAGGGATGAAATCAGTTGTCGGATGATAAGGACAGGCGTCCGTCGCGGGAGCAGCCAGCGGGGGCCGTGGTCGGTCGCGCCGTGACGGTGACGGGCCTTCGCGACAACGCCTCCCACTCCTCCACCGCGAGGCCCGCATGACGGTCCCCTGACCCGGACGCCTCCAGCACCGCGCGCAGGCAGCGGGTGGTGACGGGGGCGAAGCGCACCTCCTGGAATCGCTCCACCCCGGTCGGATAGGTCCCCGCGATCCGCCGCCAGCCCCCCTGCCCCCAATATTCCAGATGCCAGGCGGCGGGCGGAGCGACGCCTTCGTCCGAACCTGCGGGATGGTCGGCGAAGAAGCGGATGCGCGCGCCGTTCAGCGTCACCGGCCGGAGCCAGCGATATTCGATCCAGGCGCTGGCCGGATTCTGCTTCGTCCAATTGCCCCACATATCGGGCGGCAGCGGACTTGCCCGCACCACGCCGTCGTTCAGCGCGGCGATCCAGTATTGCACCGGGCCGGGCGCGTTGGAGACGGTGGCCCAGGCGCTCAGTGCCCGGTTGCGCGTCGGCGGGGGCGGCGGGGCGGGCGCCCTGCTCGGCTTTACGGGGCGGATCGCGGGGGGCGAGACGCTGTCGTCCCACGCCATCGGATCGAGCGCGACCGAGCGGCGGAAATGCCCCCCGCCCTTCGCATCGGCGGTATGATAGGCCAGATACCAGCGTCCCTTGAACGGGACGGCCCCGGCATGCGAGGTGGTCGACGACACCGGGGGCAGCACCACCCCGCGATAGGTCCAGGGCCCCATCGGGCTCGGCGCCGAGGCATAGGCCTGGCACGCATGATAGAGCGTCGGCGTACAGGCGCTGCCCGGCCCGGTCGTGTTGGCGGCGTAGAGCAGATAATAGGTGCCGCGCCGCTTCATGATCCAGGGCGCCTCGAAGAAACCGGTCGCGCCGGTCACGACCTGCTCGGGGCCCTTGGGGGTGACCATGTCGGGGGCCAGCTCCATCGCGCGCAGCCGCCCGAACGTGCCCCAATAGATATAGATACGGCCGTCATCATCGATCAGCACGGTCGGATCGATATTCTGGATGTCGTTGGCCACCGGCACCGTTTGCGAGATGATCGGGCCGGAGGGGTGCGCGTCGCGCCATGGCCCGGTCGGGCGGTCGGCCACCGCCACGCCGATCGCGAACCGGTCCTTCGCCCCGCCGTCCCGCTGGAGCACCGGCGCATAGAGATAGAAGCGCCCGTCCCGCCCCTTCACGATCTGCCCGGCATAGGCGCGGCCCCGCTCGGCCCAGGCAAAGACGCGCTCGGGCCGGGCGATGGCGGGATAATGCCGCCACACGCCGCTGGCGGGGTCTTTCGTGGAGAGAAGCTGCCACTCGTTCATGATGAAGTCGTTGACGCCTTTGGGTGCCTCGTCGCGCCCCGCCAGGATCCACAGCGTGTCGCCATCGACCAGCGGCGCGGGGTCGGTGGAATAGTAACGTCCGTCGGCCAGGATCGGATTGCCCCGGCTGTTGATGGTTTCGGGGGCGAGCTGGGCGGCGAGGAGGATCAGCGGGATCATGGCGGGCATAGTGGCCGAGCCCGTCGCGTCTGTCGATATAGTATACGGTTTTATCCGCCTCGAGAGGGGGAGAAACGGCTATCGATCCAGCATCGCCGCACCCGGACACCCCGCCGCCCCCGCCCCCGCGCCCGGCCGATAGACCAGCCGCACCCGGCTCGGCCCGGTGGGGATGCAGGCGGCCAGGTGATAGTCGCGCGCCAGCACCTCGCGCAGCACCGCGCGGGTCGCCGGGTTGCCGAAGGCGAAGCGCGGATAATCGTCGACGATCGCGCCGGGCCGCGCGGCCAGGATGCGGCGGACCTCGGCGACGGGATCGACGCCGATCGCGGCCGCGCTCGCCTCGTCCCGGGTGGCGAGATGCCCCGGAAACACCCATTTCGACGGCAGGCAGCTATGCGTCAGCAGATAAAGCGCCGGATAGCCGTCATAGACATAGAGACAGCCGCGCGTCGGCATCGCGGCATTGGCGACGGCCCGCGCCTCGCCCGCGCCGCCCTTGGTCCGCTCGCTGAGGTGGAGCACGATCTGCCCCGCCGCGCCGATCGCCAGCAGGAAGGCCGCGATCCCGGCGCGGCGCCAGCGGGCCAGCGCGGGCGCGGCGACCAGCGTGGCGGGCAGGACGATGGGCAGCGCATAATGCGGGCTGCCGAACCGGCCATAGAGCAGGACCGCCGCGCTCGCGACCGCCAGCCAGACGAGCAGCAGGCGAAAGCCCTCGCGCCGCTCCGCCGGGACATGGCGCCAGGGCCGCCCGAAACCGATCGCCAGCGCCAGCGGCGACAGGATGCCGACACAGGCGGCCAGCCCCTCCAGCTCGTCGGCCAGCGGCCGCGCCGCCTGTCCGCCGAGCGAGACGATATTGGCGAAGAGCCAGGCCTGCCCCTGCCCCATCGCGGCATAGCCGCCCAGGGCGACCAGCGTCGGCAACAGCGCCAGCGCGACCCAGACCAAGGCCATCCCCGCCAGCCGCCCCAGCGGCACCGCCGTGCGCCAGCCCCGCCAGAGCAGGATGCAGCCGAACGCAAACCCCTCGGGCAGCACCGAATATTTGATCTGGAGCGCCAGCCCCACCGCCGCCATCGCGACCGCGCCGCAGGGAAACAGCCGCCCCCGCCCCTCGACCGCGCGCAGCACCGCGCTCGCGGCGACCAGCATCGGCGCATTGTAGAAGACCGGGGACTGGCCCCCTTCCCCCTCCATCAGGTTCAGCCAGAGGATATAGAGGATCGCCGCCACGACCGCCGCCCCCGGCCCCGCAAAGCCCCGCGCGACACGCTGGATACCAAAGGCGGTGGCGATGACGAAGCCGGTCGCGACCAGCTTATAGGCGAGGAACCCGTCCCCTCCCAGCCACCGCGCTCCCGCATAGAGGAGGAACAGCCCGATCGGCTTGCGGTCGAAGATATCGACATAGGGCATCGCGCCATGGAGCATCCGGTCGCCGACCAGCAGATAATATTGCTCGTCGAACCCGATCACCGGATTGCCGAACGTCCGCGCCCGCACCACCAGCGCGACCAGCGTCAACAGCAGCAGGACCAAAGCCTGCCCCCGCCACCCGCTTTGCCCCTGTCCCTTGCTCATGAGACGCGCGGGTGGGTCGCTTTGCGGGCAAAGGCAAGGATAAAGAGGGCCATGTCGAACGGCCCCGCCCCCGTTTGACGAAGGAAACGGCATCGATCAGCATCACGCCATGTCATCCCTCCTCTCGCGATTGAGTCGCGCAGCGATGCGCAAGCCACGGTGGCGAACACCATCGAATATCGCCGCAATGGGATTGGCCTGGCTGTTGAGCCGGTTGTCAGGCTTGAGCCGATGGCCTCTGAACCGCCATGATTGTCTTGTCGCCGCTGCGTTTCTGAGCGCGGGCCTGGCGGTGGATATATGGGGTTTGCGGTCGGAGAGACGGTAGGCGTCAGCCTGCGGTGTATCGTTCCAACATCGGCGGTCGATGCAAACACTCCGAGAAGCGGAAAGGTCGGGTGGATAGAGGGGCTATGTCGGCCGCGTCCGCGTGCAGCGGGTTCATTAGAATTATGTCGGCTTCGGGCAGGACGGCGGACTGGACGGCAATTGCGAGCGACCGCCGCTGCTTTGCCCAGGCGTCGACGAAAGCAACCTTTGCCTCGCTGCCCAATGCGTGGGGAACCCGCTCGACATCACAATCGATGGTCGTCCAACCCAAAACGAAATCGTCGTCGGAGAATGCCGGGGTGGCCTGGACATAGCGCAGTGCCACCAAGACCGCTAATCCCGGCTCGCTTGCGAAGTTGACCAATGGGATGCCAGGCGATGAATAGCGCCCACCCGATTTCGCCGCACCCGCCCCATCGAGGGCGACATATTCTGGTCGCGTAAGCCGCCATAGTTTCATTTGACCGCGTTTATCAGGCATGGAGTGGTTGCCTCAATACACCAGCCTTGCCGATCGGAAACGACGAACGAGACGCTGTGGGCGCTTCCGGAATCGATCGGAAAAGGAGAATGCGAGCGGCTCCTCAAAACCCGCGGCGGATAGGGAAATGAGAACTATCGACGCACGGTGATCGTCTGCGATATATGGAACATCCGGTATCGAGACGGGGGTTGAACGGTGAGCAAGGGGTATGATCTACTCGGGCTTTATCATGATGCCGACGATCCCCGCGTAATTGTTCCAAAGCGCGTCAAGGCGCTTGGCTGGACGATCAATGTCGGCCATCAAAGGGGCCGATTGGCTCTTGCCGGTGTCGGCGTGGCGATCCTGATAGCTGCCGCCTTGCAGTATGGATGAAAGCAGCTGCCGCGCAGGATCTAATCCCTATCGGGATCGAATATCAGGAAGGACCGAGTTGGGTGGGAAGTGGACCGACAGCTTGTTGCCAAAGCCATATGAACGCTTCCCTTAGATTCATGGAAGCTTCCGCTCCCAATCTTTTCGCTGCCCCTCCTGTGCGGCTAGTGGTGGAACGCCGGATGCTTGACGCACGGAGTCCGAGAGCAGGTCTCGCCGATATGGCTCCTGCGTCCACTTCTGTCCTGGCGGGCGCAGAAACTGAGTACCGTAAATCTGTGGCTGGCCGATGCGTTGAAGATAGCGGTCAAGCGTCGCGGCAGCGATCCAAGTGGCTTCTCGTTTTCCTCGTGCGACTGCGACGACAGCCAAGGCATGAGCCTTTAGACAGTCCTCGGCTTCATCACCGTGTTGAAAGACATAGGCAGCGTGGTAGAAATCATCGGCGCTGCTCAGTTTGCCAGCGTCGAGCAACGCCTGCGTCTGCGCACGTCGCGCTTTATCGGCTGGCAAAAGCACCTTCCAATCAATTGCCGCAGGATGATCCCGTGCCGCCTGGTCAGCGGCGAAGATGGCCGTCATCTCCTGATTGTTCGTGAGGGCGACCTTTTGTCCTGCACCAATGTGCTGAGCAGCCAATGGTGGCGAACTGATCAGTAACAGTGCAGCGATGAAAAAGCGCATTGTGATCCGCCAGCTTGTTCTTGCTTTCGCACTGATGACGGAATGGTCGCTTTTGGGGAAGAATAATCTGATCGCGAACGGCAACGATTGGGCCAGGCCGTGTAAAAACGGCTTCACAGCAGCTGGTCGTTATTTCCGGCACGGCGCGTTGAAGGTTGAGCGTTGGCGCTCAGCTCTGGATTGCTGCGATCATCGCCCGGACGCCGAGGATGGCGATCAGCCGCTTGAAGTTATAGGCCAGGATATGGAGGCTGGCCTCCGTTCTGACATTCTTGAGCGTTTTCGTTTGGAAGTGCGTCGAGCCCATCCATGCTTTCAGCGTGCCGAATGGATGTTCGACAGTCTGCCGGCGGATCCGCATGGCGTCTGGCGCACGATCGAGGCGTCGCTCCATCGCCTCGACGACTGCCTCATGTTCCCATCTTTTGACCCGGCGCTCCTTGCCGGTCGTGCATCGGTCATGAAGTGCGCATGTCTGGCAATTTGAGCTCCAGTAGCTATGGAGCGTCATACCGGCCTCGACCGACGTGTACCGATAGATCAGGTCTTCGCCGGCGGGACAGCGATAGACGTTTTCCTGCTCCAGATAGACGAAGTCCTGCTTGCCGAAGCGACCTCGCGCCTTTGCCCCCGAGGTCAGCGGCCTGGGCACGAAGGCGGTAACGCCCATCCCCTCGCAGGTCCGGATGTCCTCGCCCTTGAAATAGCCCTTGTCGGCAATGGCATCCAAAGCCTCCACCCCCATGGCGTCCTTGGCTTTCGCCGCCATGGGGGCAAGTTGCCCGCGGTCATAGCCAATGTTCAAAAGCTCGTGCGCGACGATGAGGTGATGTTCGGCATCGACGGCCGCCTGGAGATTTTAGCCGACGATGCTCGTGCCGCGCCCCGCACTCGCCATGGCGCGGGCGTCCGGATCGGTCAGCGACACCTGCTGGTCCGGCGCATTCCGGACTTCCTCCTCACGTACCGCAAGATCGCGCAACTGCGCGCGCAACCGGGCGATCTTCTCCGTCAATCGCTTCGCCTTCGGCTCGGCAATGTCACTTTCTTCGCGGTCGGCGCGATCAAGCGCGTCGAGATACCGGTCGATATTGTCCTGCACCTGCTTCATCCGCGAGGCGACCTTCGCGGCGGTGTAGTTCTTGTCGCGGTTGTTGACCGCCTTCATCTTGCTGCCGTCGATGGCGACCACCGCGCGTGTGAACAGCCCCAATTGCCGGCACAGCGTGATGAACCGGCTGCACACTGCCCGGATCGCAGCGCCATTCGCCTGGCGGAAGTTGGCGATCGTCTTGAAGTCGGGTGCCAACCGCCCCGTCAGCCACATCAATTCCACGTTGCGCTGCGCTTCACGCTCGAGCCGTCGGCTCGACTGGATCCGGTTCAGATAGCCATAGAGGTAGATCTTGAGCATCGTCGCCGGATGATAGGCGGGCCGTCCCGTCTCAGCTGGCGTCATGCCCGCGAACTCCAGCGCCTTCAGATCCAGCGCATCGATGAACGCCTCGACCGCGCGAACCGGGTTATCTGCCGATACGTAATCATCAAGCGATGCAGGCAGCAGATAGTCCTGCCGACGGTCTTCCCCGTGTACGAAATGGCCCATGCCCAAGCCTCCCGAAACGCCAAAGAAGCATAGCAGATTCCGACGTTTTTACACAGCCTCGGGCGTTAGCGTACACCTGTTATCCAGATGGCGATGTCAGCTTTCAATAAAGGCCGGAACCGAAACGGCTCACCCTGGAGGTATAACGGCGTTGAAAGCTTAGACGGCGATCTCCTCGCGTTGGCATTTGCCAAGATAAACGACATAACTCCTTCCCATGCTCGTATCGGGCGTGATCGAGGTGAAGACGATGGCATGGTTTCAAGCGGCTTCGGTTATCACGGCGACTGTTCCTGCGCTCCTAGGAGGCATACAAGCGGGTGGGGCTTCAAGCGCGTCAGCGGCTCCGCCTCAGATGATCGGCAGTCCGATCAGCTTCGAGGACTACCCACAACGAGCTTTGCAAAACAAAGAAGAGGGCTATGTGTCGGTCGAGGTTAGCGTCTCGGCGGATGGTGCCCCCTTGTCCTGCGAGGTTACCGAAAGTGCCGGGCACTCGGCGCTTGACGAGGTGACTTGCAGACGGCTGATGAAGGCGCGTTTCGAACCGGCGCGCGGCCCGGATGGCGTCGCGATTTCCGGCATTTTCCATACCGCTGTGGGCTGGAGCATGCCATCCCCAGGCGTGGTGCCGGACAACCGCGTGCTTGTACCGCTCGCGGCTTTGCCGAAGGGCTACGTGCAGGCGACCTCGACCTTTTTGTCGTTCGATGCCACTGGCTCTCTGGCCACCTGTGAGATTAGGGCGTCCAGCGGGAGTAAGGCATTTGACGAGATAGCCTGCGATCTTTTGCGCAAGCAGATGAAGATAACTCCACCTCACGCCCTCAAGAATGCGCCAGCAGCAGGATACCGCTACATCCCCGTCGCGGCTCTCCCGACCTCAAAGCGGTGAGCGCGAAGTTTAGAGGCGCGACGAATGTCCGCAGTTGGGCGCTTCCAGCCCTTCTCGTTTGGGAATGGTCGCACGGGACGGCGTTGCTCGATGGGCCTGAGCACGCCTGCCTCCGCCGCTGGCGTCTCGCAATCCGGCCCCGATTGCTCCTTCCCGCAATGATGCCGGATCGACGGCCAACGAGGGCGCAGCTGCCGTCGCCCCCCATCGGGCCGATAACGCGCAAATTCAGTCCACGACCGCGATCAGCGCCATCAGCGCAAAGCCGAACCAGGGCATGACCCATCGCGCCCTGCCGGACGTGGGCGCGCGGGCGCGATGGCGTTGCAGGCCGAAATGCAGGAAGGTGCCCGCGCCCAGCGCCAGGATGGTTGGCTTGGCCAGGGGCCAGGCCTGTTCCTGCCGTATCGCCACCGCCCCCAGCACGACGCCCAGCGGCAGCGCGGCGATGAACATGTTCTGCATCGTCAGGGCCCTGCGGCGGGAGAGCGGGCTTTCGGTGAGCACCTGCGCCAGCGAAAACGACGCCGCTCCCTTGTGCGCGATCAGCGCGAGGAACAGCACCAGGATCGCGGCTTCGCGCGACGTGGCGCCCAGGGCCGCCCCGGCCAGGAAGCTGTGCGCCGCCAGCGCGATGGCGGCCGCGAGCGCGGGGACGGCGGAGCGGCCGCTGCCCAGTGCCAGATGCTCGAGCAGGGCAAGGCCCAGGATCGTCGCGCCGCAGATGACGAAGGGCCAGGGATAGCCGGTGCCATGGGCGGCATAGCCCTGCGCTGCGTCCGGCAGCATGTGGATCAGGCCCGCACCCAGAAAGATACCGGCGGCCAGCGCGTCGCCCGTCGCGGCGATCGGCGACCCGTGCAACGGGCGGCTCGTGCGGAACCAGGGTATCGCCGCGACCACCGCCACGACGACCAATGTCCCGGTCAGCAGGATCAGGAGAAGCTCCCGGTTCACGCTGTCACGCCTCCCATCGCCTGTGCCCATCATGGATCGATGGCGATGTGATGATGTATCATTGGCAATTGGTCAACGTGGCTTGGTCGTCGGCGACACATAAGGGTCGGTGCTGCCCGACACGCCCCTTCGGCGTATTCTCGAATGGATAGCGGCTATGGTCTGGCGGAGGGAAAGATGCGTCTTTCAAACCGGCAAAGTTAAGGCGGGGAAAACCCGCCTTAACCAAGCATCGCTGCCGACCGTCAGTTCGTTTTGAGCTCCACCGTGTAGGAGAATTTGTCGCCGGTCTCCTTGATCGTGAACTCATAGCGCAGGTTGACGCTCTGACCCCGCGTGAAGCCCGACTCCAGGCTGAAGTTGACCGTCTGTCCGTTGGCGATCACCGTGCCGTTGCCCAAGCCGGTGAACGACGCCGCAACCGTCGAACCCGTGGTCAGATTGACCGCCGTCGGATTCTGGATGGTGAAGCTGCCGCCATTGGCGACGAACCGGAACTTGTCGACGGTAACGGTGGTCGGACAGCCCGTCCCCGCGCAGCTCTGCGACTTCTGCATCGATGCGGAGGTGGTGTAAGGCAGCTTCAGAAGCTCGGTGGAGAAGCTGTCGACGCGGTACAGGGACAGGGTTGGCGCCACCGCCGTGATCGCGACCGTGACAGGAGCGCTGTCGACCGTGCCGTCGTTGACGACCAGCGTGGCGACATAGGTACCGGCCAGATCGGCGGTGAAGTTGGTGACCGCCTGTGTGTTCGCCGACAGGGACGCGCTGCTTCCGGCGGGCTTGGACGTCAGATTCCAGTCATATTTCAGCGGATCGCCATCGGCGTCGCTGCTGCCCCGTCCGTCCAGCGTGACGGTCGATCGCGTCAGGACATTCTGATCCTTCCCCGCATTGGCGACGGGCGCGGCGTTCGCCCGGCTCGACGTGATCGTCACGCTGTCGGCCACGCTCTTCAGCGCGCCGTCGCTGACGATCAGCGACAGGATATAATTTCCGGCGACATCCGGGGTGAAGGTCGGCTTCGCGGCCGTGGTGGACGACAAGGCGGACGAACTGCCCGAAGGACGGGCATCCATCGTCCATTGATAGGTGAGAGCATCGCCATTGGCATCGCTGCTGGCACTGCCGTCGAGCGTTACCGTGGTGCCGTTCTTGACGTTCTGATCCGGGCCCGCATTGGCGACCGGCGCCGCATTGGCGACCGCAGCCGTGATGGTGACATCGGCAGGCGCGCTGTCGACCTTGCCGTCGTTGACGATCAAGGTCGCGACATATGTGCCGGCGACATCGGCCGTGAAGGTCGGCTTTGCGTCCGTCACGGACGACAAGACCGCGGCGCTACCCGATGGCCGTGACTTGAACGCCCATTTGTACGTCAGCGCATCGCCATTGGCATCGATGCTGGCGCTGGCATCCAGCGTTACCGACGTCTTGGTCAGAACATTCTGATTGGCGCCGGGATTGGCGACCGGCGCCGTGTTGGTCGGGGTCGGAGTCGATGTCGCGGTGGGCGTCGGGGTCGGGGTCGGCGTGGGCGCGGTAACCACCGGTATATTTCCGCTCCCGGAACTTCCATCACCCCCACATCCTGCAAGCAGGACGGTCAACGATATACTTCCTACGACAACAAGGTTCTTCAACTTCAACATATGGCATCCCCCCTGTGACTTGCCTTTAACTAATCCCTTAGGGGTGATTTTTGCAGGTGTATAGTCCAGTTTCCCCTGACTTTCATAAATCTCCATATCGGACCAAATTGCGTCATGCCGCTATGCTTTTCCGGATCGATGGCGACAGCGGCGAATATAGGTCGCAACAGCGCGGGCCCAGGCCCGTAGCTGGTCGATGTCACGCATTCCCGACCAAAGAACCGGCGCAAGGATGCCGGAACGGGGCGTCGCCGATCGATCATTTCCCGGCCTGTCGGAAGCGGACCGCCGCCCCCCTCATAACGAATACGTCACGACAGGGTATCGTTTTTGCCGTCAGTCATGCTATCGGCCGGAAATATGGGCGGGCTTTCGGTGGATCCTCTGCGGCGATCGGGGTGGACGGCGTTTTGCGCGTCCTGACCTTCCTTCACAGTTTCGAGCCGGGCGGGGTCGAGCGGATCGCATTGCGGCTCGTCCGGCGCTGGCGGGACAGCGGGATCGATGCGCCGCTGTTCCTGGGGCGGACCGATGGCGCGATGGCGCGGGATGTCGGGGCGGGGCTGGACTTCGCTACGCCCCGGCGCCGCTGGCCGGGCATCGCGCATTGGGAGACGATCTGGATGGTCGCCACCCTGCCGCGCGCGGTGCGGGCGATGCGGCCCGACATGCTGTTCTGCGCGGGCAATACCTATGCCTTTGTCGCGGTGATGCTGAAGCTGATCCTGGGGCGGAACTGCCCGCCGATCGTCGCCAAGATCAGCAACAATCTCGACCGCACCGACGCGTCCTGGTTCTACCGGTTCTTCTACCGCATCTGGCTGCGCATCCAGGGGCTGGCGATCGACCATTTCGTCGGCATGGAAAAGCCGATGCGCGCCGAGATCGTGCAATGCGTCGGCGTGTCGCCCGCCCGCGTCGCGATCATCCCCGACCCGGCGCTGTCCGAGGCGCAGATCATGGCGCTTCGGACGCCGGTCGCCGCGCGGCCGCCTGTAGCGGGGCGGCGCTTCGTCACCATCGCGCGGCTCGCGCCCCAGAAGAACCTTGCGCTGATGCTGCGCGGCTTCGCGGCGGGCAGCGATCCCGCCGACACGCTGACCCTGTTCGGCGAGGGGCCCGAGCGGCCTGCGCTGGAGGCGCTGGCGGCCACGCTCGGCGTCACGGACCGGGTCGACTTCCGCGGCTATGTCACCGATCCGGCGGGGCGGCTGGGGGAGTATGACATGCTGCTGCTGTCCTCCGACTATGAAGGCGTGCCTGCGGTGATCCTGGAGGGGCTGGCCGCCAATATCGGCATCATCGCCACCGATTGCAGCCGGTCGATGGCCGCGCTGTTGCAGCAGGGGGTGCTCGGGACGCTGGTGCCGGTCGGCGACGCGGCGGGCTTTGCCGCGGCGATCGCACAGGCCCGGCCGGGGGCGCAGGACGCGCACCGCACGCTGCACCAGGCGCGGCGCTTCGCCATCGAACAGGGCGCGGACCATTATCTGCGCGTGATGCACGGCGTCCTGCGGCGTCGCGCCGCGCCCGCCCCGCTCTGCGGCGAACCGGTCCTGCCGCTCCTGTAAGTGGCTTCGATCAGGGGGGAATTCCTGACCGGGCGAGAGGCTCCGCCGGATAAGTCAACCCTCCCGAAGAAATTCGCCTTAATTGTGACATCATCGCCACAGTATGAAGGGCCCATCACGTCGGCGATGGGAGTGGCTGGACGATGTTCTACAAGGGGAGCGCGCGGCCCGGGTGTCGCGCGGGATGGTCGACGATCGCGCTGGCCTGGGGCATGGCGACACCGCTTCAGGCGCAGACCGCGCCGCCCCCCGCCACCACCGACATCCCCCCACCCGAAGTCACCGTCACCGGCAAGCGCATCCCCGGCTCGGTCGTCGGCGCGGTCGAGCCGGTCGCGGTCCTCGATGCGCAGGCGCTCGACGCGCTGGGGGTGAGCAGCCTGAGCGACCTGTTGAAGAAGGTGAAGGCGCTGGCCAGCTCGTCGGGCGGGGGCGATCCGGTCATGCTGCTCAACGGGCGGCGCGTGTCGGGCTTTTCCGAATTCCAGTCGCTGCCCTATGAGGCGATCGAGAAGGTCGAGGTGCTGCCCGAGCAGGAGGCGGCGCGCTTCGGCTATCCGCCCAATGTCCGGGTGATGAACTTCATCACCAAGAAGAAATTCCGCGCGGTCACCGTCCATGTGCTGCCCGGCATCACCCCCGAGGGCGGGGGCGGCACCCAATACACCGAAGTCACCTCGGCCCGGATCGACGGGCCGCGCCGCCTGACCTTCAACGTGTCGCATCTGCGCCAGGACCCGGTGCTCCAGAGCCAGCGCGCCATCGTCCCCGATCCCGAGACGCTCTATGCGACGACCGGCAATGTGACGGGCGTCAACGGCGCCAGCCTGGACCCCCGGCTCGATACGCTGGCGGGGCGGGCGGTGACGATGGCGGGGGTGCCGCTCGATCCCGCCGCGCGGGCGTCGCTGGCCGCCTATGCGAACAGCCCGGCCGGGGTCACCGACCTGGGGCCCTATCGCACGCTCCAGCCGCTGAGCGACACCATCCATAGCGAGGCCAGCCTGGCCGCGCCGCTCGGCAAGACCATGTCGGGCTCGCTGATCCTGTCGATGGAGGCGGTCCAGACCAGGGGGCTCAACGGGCTGGCCCCCGCGCTGCTGCGCGTGCCGGGCGGCGCGGGGAATCTTCCCTTTGCCAACGACACGCTCCTCTATCGCTATCTGCCCGGCAGCGTGCTGCACCAGCGGACGACCAGCATGGCGCTGCATGGCGGGGGCACGCTGACCGGCGATGTCCGCCGCTGGAGCTGGGCGATCACCGGCAATTACGACCGGATGGTGTCGCGCGGCACCTCGGAGACGGGGGTGCCGCTGGGCGCGCTCCAGGCGTCGATCGATGCCGGGGGCGATCCGATGGCGGCGATCGATCCCGCCCTCGCCACCGAGCGCACCCTCAACCGCAGCCGCGCGGTGTCGGACACGCTGGGGGTCAAGGCGACCGCCAACGGCCCGGTCGCCCGCCTGCCCGCAGGCGAGGCGATGCTGACCGTCACCACCGACTATGCGCGGGTCGACAGCGATGCGCGCACCGATCTGGCGCTGCCCGCCGACGGCATCGGGCGCACCACGCGCGGGGCCAGCGTCAATGCCAGCGTGCCGCTCGCCTCGGCGCGCGAAGGCTCGCTGGGCTTTCTGGGCGAATTGCAGCTCAGCGGCATGGCGGGCGTGTCGCAGGTGTCGGGCTTCGGGCGGCTCGGCACCTCCAATCTGGGGCTGAACTGGACGCCATTCCGCCCCGTGCAGCTCAACGCCTCGGTCAATGTCGCGCAGGCCGCGCCCGCCGTGACCCAGCTGGTCGCGCCGGTCGTGGCGACGCCCAACACGCCCTTTTTCGATTTCGTCACCGGGCGCAGCACGCTGGTCACCACGATCATGGGCGGCAATCCGAACCTGGCCCCCGAAAAGCGGCGGGTGACGACGCTGGGCCTGGCGGTGCAGCCGATCAAGGACAAGGAGATCCGGCTCAGCCTGGACTATCTCGACACGCGGATCGACAACCAGGCCGCCTCGCTGGGCGGGGCGACCCCGGCGTTCCAGCGCGTCTTTCCCGACCTGTTCGCGCGCGACGCGCTGGGCGCGCTGACCCGCGTCGACCTGCGCCCGGTCAATCTGGCGTTCGAGCGCGAGCGCAAGCTGCGGCTGACCTTCGACGTGCAGACCCAGCTGGGCAAGAGCCCCCCGCCCCCCGCTGCGCCCCCCGCCCCGGATGCCGCCAAGACCGCGCCCCCGCCGCGCCCGCGCAAGCAGCCCGGTTTCCTGATGCTGTCGGCGACGACCAGCTACCGGCTGGAGGACCGGCTGACCCTGCGCGACGGCGGGCCGGTGCTCGACCTGCTCGACGGGGCGACGCTGAACGGCACGGGCGGGCGGCCGCGCTGGGATGTCGAGCTGAACGCCCATGTCTCGAAGGGGGTCGCCAATCTGGGCGTGTTCGGCCGCATCCAGGGCCCGACCCGCATCCGCAGCGACATCGCCGCCTCGGACCTGCATTTCTCGGGGCGGACCTGGCTGGTCCTCTACAGCTTCATCAAGGTCGAGAGGATCGTCGACAAGCCCTGGGCCAAGGGGCTGAACGTCAGCATGGCGGTCGAGAATCTGCTCAACGACCGGATCAACGTCACCGACCGCGACGGCCAGACCCCCAACCGCTTCCAGCCCGCCTATCTCGACCCGATCGGCCGCTCGATCCGGATCGGGGTGCGGAAATTGTTCTGAGGGGGGCGAGGTGGGAAAGGTTTGGGATATAAGCGAGAATCGGATAGGTCCTCGCGATGCTTCTACGTCTCGTCTTCATGGGGCTGACCTTCGCGATCGCGACGGCGGCCATCGCGCAGCCCCCTGCCCCGGACAGTCGATTGCTGCGCGCGTCGGGCCGCTTCGTCGATACGACGGTCGGCTTTTGGGAAATGCACAGTCAGCCGGAATTTGCCAAGACACCGACGCTTGCCGAGCTGACGCGCGCGGCGCCCCGCGAGGCGGCCGTCGACTTCAGCCTGTCGTTCAACTGCGCCGTCAGGACGAACGGCAGCCTGTCCGATTGCCGGCCGATCTACGGGTCCCCCGACTCCATCGACAAGGCCGCGTTGGTGCGTGCGCTTGCACCGCTATACCGGCTGAGCCGGGCGAGCGCCGCGTTGGCCCATGACCAGGCCTATCGCCTGACGATCGATGTCGCGCTCGACGCCGTCGACAGCTATGGCATGCCGAAGGAGTGCCACCCGCCCTTCTGCATGATCGAGGGCGCCACGCCTCCCCCGCCACCACCGCCCATCCACGACCCGGTGCTGGCCGCTGCCCTGGCACGCACGCGGGCCTGTTTCGACCCGGCATGGGAGCGATGGGGAACGCTGAGATTCGCGGCGGAAAAGGCATTGCGGGATCGGTCGGGGCGACCGGCGACCGACGAAGATCGACGGCTGGCGCTCGATTATGTCCATAGCAGGCATGCGATCGTCGCCTGTATCGCGGACCTTCGTGCGACGGCCCGGCTCTTGCCCCTCGATGCCACCGACAGCAAGTCCGTCCAAGGCGCCATCGACGGGATGACCAGCAGCTATGAGGGCCAGACCCGCTATGAACTGGCGATTCTGATCGGCTTGCTGGACCCTGCGGCTGCCAAAGTCGAGGCGTCCATTCAGTGAGTCCTGACGCCCCCCCGCTTTGATCGGAACACCCCGCCTGGCGATGTCGCCGCAGTCGCACGAGAGGTGGCGACGGAGCGCGCCTGAGGCGTGCCCGCGTCTCCAACCCGACATTCCTGAACGCCAGAGAACAACCGCGTTCAGCCTCGCGAAGGACGGCCCGTGATACGTCCGTGCCATGCCCGGTGATGGGCATGGAGGGACCAGTCATGAAGGTGACGCGTATCATTGTCGCCGGCCTCGCGATCGCAACGCTGGGGCTCAGTGCAAATGCCAGTGCGCAGGAATGGGGACCGCCCCCGCCTCCGCCACCTCCGGGCTGGGGTCCCCCACCGCCCCCACCCCCGCCCCCTCCGCCGCCTCCGCCCCCGCATTGGGGTGGCTATGACGGGGGCTATGGCTGGCGCGATGCGGGCTATGGATACCGGCCCTATCGGCCGTATCGCCCCTATCATCGCTGCTGGACCGAATATCGCGGCTGGGAGCGGGTGCGGATTTGCCGGTGATGGAAAACCGGGCGTGAGGCAAGCCGAGCCCCTCCCCTTCAGGGGAGGGGTTGGGGTGGGGCCTCTCTACCGGGCGATGCGCTTGTGGAACCGCCCCACCCCCTGCCCCTCCCCTGAAGGGGAGGGGTGTATCGGTCGGGAAACGCCGATCGATCAGTCCGAGCCGAAGATATCCCGCGTGAACAGCTTGTCCGCGACGTCGGCCAGTTCGGGGTCGTTGCGATTGGCGATGATGACGTCGCAATCGGCCTTGAACGCGGCCAGGTCGCGGACCACCCGCGAGCCGAAGAACGCGTCTTCGTGCAGGGACGGTTCATAGACCACGACCTCGATCCCCTTGGCCTTGATCCGCTTCATGATCCCCTGGATCGAGGATTGGCGGAAATTGTCCGACCCCGCCTTCATCGTCAGGCGGAAGATGCCGACGCGGCCGGGCTTCCTGGCGATGATCTGGTCGGCCAGGAAATCCTTGCGGGTGCGGTTGGCGTCGACGATCGCGCGGATCAGGTTCTGCGGCACGCTGGTGTAATTGGCCAGCAGCTGCTTGGTGTCCTTGGGCAGGCAATAGCCGCCATAGCCGAAGCTGGGATTGTTGTAGTGCGTGCCGATGCGCGGGTCGAGGCCGACGCCCTCGATGATCTGGCGCGTGTCCATGTCGCCCGCGATCGCATAGCTGTCGAGTTCGTTGAAGAAGGCGACGCGCATCGCGAGATAGGTGTTGGCGAACAGCTTGATCGCCTCGGCCTCGCGGGTGCCGGTGAAGAGCACGGGAATGTCGGTCTTTTCGGCGCCTTGGACCAGCAGGTCGGCGAAGATGCGCGCGCGCTCCGACTGTTCGCCGACGATGATCCGCGACGGGTGGAGATTGTCGTGCAGCGCGCGCCCCTCGCGCAGGAATTCGGGGCTGAAGATGACCTGTGTCGTATCCAGCCGCGCGCGGACATCGTCGACGAAGCCGACCGGGATGGTCGACTTGACCACCACCGTCGCTTGCGGCGCATGGGTCTTGGCCAGGGTGATGACCGCCTCCACCGAGTGGGTGTTGAAGCTGTTGGTGTCGATGTCGTAATTGGTCGGCGTGGCGACGATGACGTAATCGGCGCCCGCCAGCGCCTCGGCCGCATCGGTCGTGGCGGACAGGTCCAGGTCGCGGCCGGTCAGGAAGTCCTGCAACTCGGCATCGATGATCGGCGAGGTCCGCGCATTCACCATCGCGACCCGCTCGGCCGAGATGTCGACCGCGACGACCCGGTTGTGCTGGGCCAGCAGCACGGCATTGGACAGTCCGACATAGCCCAGGCCGAAAACGGCAATCTTCATTTCAACATCCCCAGACGGGGCGGGCCATCGGTCCGTCCGTCAGCTTGCGTTGCACCTTGTCCCGCGTGCCATGCATGAGCGGTCCCGCAATCGCAAATGCCGTGGCGAAGGAATGGGCCCCCCTTTCCTCCCTGCAAGGGGAGGAATGCTGCGCCCTCCCTACAACCCCAGCGCCTTCCGCACCTTGTCCCAGCCGACATATTTGAAATTCTGGGTATCGGGCGCATTGTCGCCGTCCTGCGCGACGAACAGGCCCTTGGGGTAAGTGGGGCCGAAATCGCCCAGCGCCAGCTCGATCCCGTCGGTGTCGCTGGTCCCGTCGATCGCCCCTCCGCCGATGCGGAAGCGCCCCGCATAGATCACGCCGGGCAGGCGATAGAGCGTATAGGCATTGTCGCCCTGGCTGGAGACGACCAGATAGCCGCCCTTGATCCCCTTGGGCGCCAGCGCCAGCCCCTCGGCATCGGCGACGAGGGTGCGGCCGTCGACCCGCGCGATCGGGGTGGCGGTGCCGGGCGCGGCGGGGTCGGCCGCGAAGCGCCACAGCCCGACATCCTCCTCCGCCACATAGAGCAGCCCGGTCCGGTCATCGACCACGCAGCCCTCGGCCTGGCTGCCCAGTGTCATGCTGCGCACGGTCTCGACGCGCGGGGTCGCGCCGGACAGGTCGATGCGGACCTGATCGATCCGCCCGTCCTTCAGCACGACAAAGCCGAACAGCGCCTTGTCGCTGGCGCGGGTCCACAGGCACATGCCGTACGCCTCGCCCGCCCCCACCGGATAGCGGCCCATCGGCACCAGCCGACGCGCCACGGTGTCGAGGGTGAACAGCGCGACATGCGCCTGCGCCTTGTCCGCGCGGTCGCTGGCCGCGACGATCACCCGCCCCCCCGTCTCGCGCAGATCGACATTGTTCAGCCGCGCGGCCGGGGTGAAGGACAGCCGCCTGCCCGCCAGGTCATAGACATGGATGCCCGCCTGCTTGTCCGTGCCGATCACCAGGCTCGCGGCCGGATTGGCGGCGTTGCGCCAGATGGCGGGATCGTCGGCCGCATCGGAGGTGCTGTCGACCGGATCGGTCTCGGCGCTGGCCGCCACGGTCGGCGCGGTGATCGGCGTCGCGGCGGGCACGCTGGCGCACCCGGCGAGCAGCAGCGCCGTCAGCGCCGCCCTCACAGCTTCACCCGCACGCCACCGAACACGGTGTAGCCGAACTTCTCATATTCATAGGTCCGGTAACGCTGCCCGAAATAGCGGACGCCCGGCGTGTTGGTCAGGTTCTTGCCCTCGGCGAACAGGTTGATGCCGCGCGCCAGCTGCACGCTGCCCGTCACGTCGAGCTGGCCGCGCCCTTCCCAATACAGATCCAGCGCGGGATTGTCGGCGTTGATCTCGTCCAGATAGTCGCTGCGCTTGGTATAGGCGACGCGCAGATTCACCGGCCCGCGCTCGTAGAAGACGCTGGCATTCCACATATGCGTCGACTGGCCCGGCAGCGCGAAGCGGCTGCGCCCGGCATAGCTCCCGTCGAAGCGCGCGCTGCCCTTGGTATAGGTGTAATTGGCGAACACGCCCAGCCCGCCCAGCATGCCGGGCAGGAAGCTCAGCTGCTGCTGCCAGTTCAGCTCGACGCCGTACAGCTCGCCACGCCGCGCATTGACCGGACGGCTGAGGATCGCGCCGCCCACGCCGTTGTAAACGCCCGTGCTGGTCAGCGTGTAGCGATAGTCGGACAGGTCCTTGTAGAAGCCGTTGACCGAGATCACCCCCAGCGGCCGGATGTAATATTCCAGGCCCGCATCGACATTGTTCGACAAGGTCGGCTTCAGGTCGGGATTGCCGAACTCGACCCGCACCGTATTGCCCTCGGTCGTCTCCAGCACGCGCGGCGCGATCTGCGGGAAATTGGGGCGGTTGATCGCGCGGCTGAGGGCGGTGCGCAGGATCAGGTTGGGGGTGAAGGCCTGGCGCAGCGTCAAATTGGGGAAGATATCGGCATAGCCATTATGCCCCCGCGCGGTCGTCACCGCCCCGGTGCGGGAGACGCTGGGCGCGCTGCTCTCGAAATCGGTGGTCTCGACGCGAAGCCCGGCGATCAGGGTCGTGCCGTCCTTGACGTATTTGGCCATGCCGAACAGGCCGAGGATCTTCTCCTCGGCGGTATAGTCGGCGGTCAGCGATTGCGGCAGGCGACGCTCGGACGCCGCCTTGGTCGCATCGAAATAGGCGTCGGCCAGCCCGGTGTCGAAGCGCTGGCCCAGGTCATAGCCGAAATTGCGCGACTCCTGGTCGGACAACAGCCCCGCCAGGCTCTGGCTCGGCGCGGCGGACGAACGGCGATCGCGGAACCGCTCCTCATCGGCATTGATATGCCGCGCGCGATATTTGCCCCCGGTCGAGAAGGTCACGAGATCGCCGACCGGCAAGTCGGAGCGGACGGCGACGGTGAACTCGTCATTCTTCGTCGTGTTCGACCGATAGGCATTTTCGCGGAAGCTATAGGTGCCGAGCTGGAGATGCTCCTTCGAGCTGAACAGCGAATAGCCGGGCAGGTCGGAATCACTGAAATCATAGGACAAGGTCGGCCGCAACGACGATCGGAACAGCAGTTCGTCGCGACGCGGATAGGTCTGCGAACTCTCGCTATACGCCACATCCGCGCGAATCGTGCCTTCGCCCAGCCGCTGCTCGATCCCGGCGGTCGCCGACCAGATCTCGTTCACCTGTTTGCGGTGGCGGACCTGCTTTTCGATGCGGGTGTTGCGGTAGGTCGCGGCGCGGTCGGTCGATCCCGACTGGATCGTCCCCTCGCTCCACAATATGCCGATACGGTCGCGATATTCGTCATCCTCGAACCGGGCATAGGTGCCGCGCACCCAGGCATGCGTCGCGTCGGTCGGGCGCCACTCGAACGCGCCGGTGCCCGCGATCCGCTGGCGCTTGGTGTCGTAATCCTTGAACAGCGTCTCGGTGACGCGCAAGCCGGCGGGCGTCTGGCTCCATGTGTTCTCGACATTGTCGGGCCGGCGATGGGTCATCGAATAGCTGCCCGAGAGCAGCAGGCCGAACTGGCGATCCGGGCCGAAGGTGTCGCTGACCGCGGCCGATCCGCGATAGTCGCTACCCTTGCCGTACTGGTTGTAGCTGGCCCCCGCCATGCCGGTCAGCGCAAAGCCCTTGCGGTCGAAGGGCGAGCGGGTGGTGATGTTGACCGCGCCCGCGATCGAATCCGCATCCTGATAGGGGAGCAGCGACTTCGTCACTTCGAGGTTCGCGACGATGTCCGAGGGCAGCGTGTCGAGGTCGACGGCGCGCGTCGTCGGGTCGACCGAGGGGATCTGGATCCCGTCGACCGAGACGGCGGACCATTCGCTCGGCGCGCCGCGCACGTTGATATAGCGGCCCTCGCCCTGGTCGCGCTCGATCCCGACGCCGGGCGCACGCTGGAGCGCCTCGGCGATGTTGGGGTCGGGGAAGCGGCCGATCGCGTCCGACGAGATGATGGTGACGGTGTTGTCGGCGGTCCGCTGCTGGTTGAGCGCGCGCGCGGTATTGTCGAGCAGCGAGGCGCCGGTGACGACGACCTCATGGTCCGGGCCAGCGGCGGGCGGCATGGTCAGCACCACCGGGCGGCCGCGATCGGCCGCGGGCACGACATGGGTCACCGACGCGCGGCCGAGATAGTCGATGCGCAGCGTGACGTCGCCCGCCTCGTCGGGGGTGACGATGCTGAACGCGCCCTGGAGATTGGTGGTCGCCTGCGCCTCGGTCCCCTCGACGGTGACGCGCGCACCGGGCAGCGCGACGCCGGTCGCGTCATAGAGGCGGCCCGACAGGATCGGCCCCGACACGGGCACCCCCGCCGGTGCCCCCGCCGGCATTTCCCCCGAAGCCTTGGCCAGGACGGGCGCGGCGGCAAAGCCCAATGCGATGAGCGAGGCCCCCGCGAAACCGCGGATGCCGAAACGGATGGCGTGCATGATGCTTCCCCTGGGCGCTTGGTCGTGCCGACACCCCCCGGCGCCGGTCGTTCCCGCCCCCGTGGCGGGGGTTTGTTACGAAGCGATGTGAAAGGGATGACGATTGGGTGACGCGGGCGTCACGCAATCGTTTTTCGAGGCGAAGGGCGGCCCGGCACAGGATGATCCGAAAAGGGATAAGGCGGCCATTCGGCATCTGGACCGCCGCCCTCGACGCGATAGCATGGCCCGATGCGTATTCTCGTCACGGGTGGGGCCGGTTTCATCGGGTCGGCGCTGGTCCGCCATCTGATCCGGAATAGCGGCGATGAGCTGCTCGTCCTCGACGCGCTCACCTATGCGGGGACGCTGACGGCGCTGGCCCCCGTGGCGGCGGATCCGCGCTATCGCTTCGTCCGGGCGGATGTGCGCGACGGGGCGGCGGTCGCCGGGGCGATCCGGGATTTTCGCCCCGACATCATCACCCATCTGGCGGCCGAGAGTCATGTCGACCGCTCGATCGACGGCCCCGCCGCCTTTATCGACACGAACGTCACCGGCACCTTCACCCTGCTGGAAGCGGCCTGCGCCTATTGGCGGGGCTTGCCGCTGCCCGCACGGGCGATATTCCGCTTCCACCATATCTCGACCGACGAGGTGTTCGGTTCGCTGGGGGAGACGGGCCGGTTCACCGAGGCCACCGCCTATGACCCGCGCTCGCCCTATTCGGCCAGCAAGGCGGCATCGGACCATCTCGTCAGCGCCTGGGGCCACACCTATGGCCTGCCGGTGATCGTGACCAACTGCTCGAACAATTACGGTCCCTATCACTTCCCCGAAAAGATGATCCCGCTGATGATCGTCAAGGCGCTCGCCGGAGAGACGCTGCCCGTCTATGGGCGCGGCGAGAATGTGCGCGACTGGCTGTTCGTCGAGGATCATGTCCGCGCGCTCCAGGCCGTGTTCGAGCGCGGCACGCCGGGGCGGCGCTACAATATCGGGGGCGATGCCGAACGGCGGAACATCGACGTGGTGCGCACGCTCTGCGCGCTCCTCGACCGCCTGCATCCGCGAGCCGACGGGGCGTCCTATGCCGCGCAGATCGGCTTCGTCGCCGACCGCCCCGGCCATGACCGGCGCTATGCGATCGATGCGACGCGCATCCGCACCGAGCTGGGCTGGACGCCGCAGGAGAGCTTCGAGAGCGGGCTGGAAAAGACGGTGCGCTGGTATCTCGCCA
This sequence comes from Sphingomonas sp. 1185, assembly GCF_040544655.1. Lineage (NCBI taxonomy): Bacteria > Pseudomonadati > Pseudomonadota > Alphaproteobacteria > Sphingomonadales > Sphingomonadaceae > Sphingomonas > Sphingomonas sp. 1185. The sequence continues at coordinate 28,761 of NZ_JBEPKL010000019.1, read as the reverse complement.
ACGAACCCTGGTGGCGCCCGATCCTGTCCGAACGCGCGACCGACCAGCGACGCGGGCTGGCCGGATCACTGAGCCCGATCTTCAATGCCTTGTGATAGGATGCGCGCCATGAAAGGCATCATCCTGGCGGGCGGCACCGGTAGTCGGCTTCATCCGGCGACGCTGGTCGTCAACAAGCAGCTGCTGCCGGTCTATGACAAGCCGATGATCTATTATCCGCTGTCGGCGCTGATGCTCGCCGGTATCCGCGAGATCCTGATCCTCTCCGGCCCCGACAGCCTGCCGCATTACCGCACCCTGTTCGGCGACGGCAGCGCGCTGGGCCTGCGCATCGCCTATGCCGAGCAGCCGCGGCCCGAGGGGCTGCCCCAGGCGTTCACGATCGCGCGCGACTGGCTGGCCGGAGAGGCCGCCATGCTGGTGCTGGGGGACAATATCTTCTTCGGCAACGGGCTGGGGCCCATGCTGCGCCGCGCGGTCGCCGATGTGCGGGCCAGGGGCGGGGCGACGGTCTTTTCCTACCGGGTCGAGGATCCGGAGCGTTACGGCGTCATTGCCTTCGACGAAGCGGGGCGCGCCATATCGATCGAGGAAAAGCCCGAGCGGCCACGGTCGCGCTTCGCCATGACCGGCCTCTACCTCTTCGACGCGGCGGTGTGCGACCATGCCGCCACCCTGACCCCCTCGGCGCGCGGCGAACTGGAGATCACCGATCTGGCGCGCCGCTATATGGAGGCGGGGACGCTGCGTGTCGAAGCGATGGGGCGCGGCTTCGCCTGGCTCGACACCGGCACGCATGACAGCCTGCTCGAAGCGGCGGAGTTCGTCCGCACGATCCAGCGTCGCCAGGGCATCCAGATCGCCTGCCTCGAGGAGATCGCCTATCTTCAGGGCTTCATCCCGCGCGAGCAGGCCGAGGCACGGGGGCAGGCGCTGGCCCGGACCGCCTATGGCCGCGCGATCCTGAGCGCGATCGAGGACGCGCCTGCGCCGCTGCCGTTCGGCGAGCGGCGCCAGGGGGACAGGCGGCAGGGCTGAACCCTCACCCCCTGATCAGATACAGCGCGCGCAGCTTGGCGATCTTGGCCGCGTCCAGCCCCAGCTCGTCCTTGAGATACCCCATCGTCCCGCCCGGATGGCGGTCGGTCACCGCGAACACCGCGTCGATATAGCGGCGGTCGACCCCGGCAAAGGTGCGCGCCGCCTCGGGGGAGAGTTTCGCCCAGAAGCCGGTCGGGTGGGCGGGCGGCGGGGCCATGTGCTGGTTGGAGAGGAGGTAATCCTCGACGATCCTCGCCCTCGGCACGCCCAGCGCGGTCAGGAGCAGCGCGGCCGCCACCCCCGTCCGGTCCTTGCCCGCCGTGCAGTGAAAGGCCAGCGGCACGTCACCCGCCAGCAGCTCGGCGAACATGCGGGCATACTGGCCGCGAAACTGGTCGAGCAGCTTCGGATAGGTCGCGGTCATCGCCGCGACCACCTGCTCATGCGTCCAGGTCGACGGATCGCCGGGCAGCGCCAGGCCGCTCATGTCGAGCGCGTAATCGTCGCTCAACACCTTCGGCTTGCGGCCCGCGGGCCAGAGCGTCGGCTCGCCCGCCCGCTCGCGCGCGTCGCGAAAGTCGCAGACGGTGCGGATGCCCAGCCTTTGCAGATAGGCATAGTCCGCCGGGGTCAGGTCGTGCATCTGCCCCGAGCGATAGAGCAGCCCCCATTTCACCATCCGCCCGTCGGCGGTGCGATAGCCGCCCAGATCGCGGAAATTGCGGCCGCCCTGAAGCGGCAGCACGCGCCGATGCACCGCCCCCGCCACCGGGGCGGGCGCCGAAGCCCCCACCCCCGCCGGGACCGCCAACAGCATCGCCAGGGCGACCGCGCGGCGCATCAGAACTTCACCGTCGCTTCGAGGCCATAAGTGCGCGCCTCGTTGAAGAAGCCCGACACGCCGGTCGCGGTGTTCAGCGTCTTGTAGAACAGATGCTGCTCGTTCAGCAGGTTGCGCGCCCAGGCCGACACGCTCAGCCGCGCGCCGGTGTCGTTCAGCGCGATGTCGGTCACGCCGATCCGGCCGTTGACGATGAAGCCCGGATCGCCCTTGGGCTGGTTCACCCCCGGTGCGGGGTCGTTGTAATTGGCATAGAAGCCGCTGTCGTAATTGGCGTCGAGATGCGCGACCAGGCTGTAATCGCCCATCGGCCGCTCATAATCGATCGCGCCGCTGGCGGCATGCGCGGGAGTATAGACCGGATAGATCTTGATCGGCGTGGCGACGACCGTGCCGTTCACCCCCTGCGGGAAGGGGTTCACCGTCGCCGGGATGGTCAGGTCGTTATAGGAATAGCTGGCGGTCAGCGTCAGGCCCGCCATCGGCGCCACGGTCAGCTCCGCCTCGATCCCCTTGGCGCGGCCGGTGCCGGGCGCATTGGTCGTCTCGATCGTGGTGCGGGTGGTCTCCAGCAGCTTGCCGTTCGCGTCGAACTGCAAATAGTTGGCCTGGAAATCGATCTGGATCGACTTGTACGCGCCGGTATAGGCGGCCAGGTTCAACCGGACGCGGCGGTCGAGGAACTCGCTCTTGGCGCCGATCTCGAACATCGACAGCGTTTCCGGGTTGAACGGCGCATAGGTCAGCGAGCGTGAATTGGCGCCGCCCGACTTATACCCCTCCGACCATTTGCCATAGACATGCACCGCCTGGGTCACGTCATAGGCCAGCGTCACCAGCGGATCGACCCGCGACCAGGCCGCGTCCAGCGCGCGCGGCGCGACCACGCCGTTGACGCTGGGGGTCTTGCCGTTGACGATGAACAGCTCGCCCCGCTTCATGTCGCGGGTATAGCGCGCGCCCGCCGTCAGGTGCAGCCGGTCGTCGGCGATTCCCGGAGTCCAGGTCGCCTGGCCGAACGCGCCGATGCTGCGCGTCGTGATCCGGCTGGCGCGGTCATAGGGGACGGTGGCGATATTATAGGTGGCGACCGTGGCGGCGGTGCCGTCGGCGTTCCACACCATCGAGTTGAACGCCTGGGCATTGTCCTCGGTATGCTCGCGGTACGCCATCGCGCCCAGCACATATTTCAGGCGCGGCGTGTCGCCGATCAGCTGGATTTCCTGGCTGAACTGGTTCTGCGCGAACCCGGCCAGGCTGTAGCGGCTGAACGCGCCGTTCGGCTTGTAGGTCGAGCTGTTCTGCCCGCCATTGTCATACTGGCTCTGGTTCAGCTCGCGATAGGCGGTGATCGACTTGAGCTGGAGCCCTGGCGCGATGTCCAGGCCCAGGGTCAGGCGGTGGCCATGGGTCCGGCCGATGCTCTCCTGCTGCGGCACGCCGATGCTGGCGGTGCGGACGCGGTTCGGCTGGAGCGGCAGCGCGGGCGCGCGGGCCAGCGTTCCGGCCGTGATCGACTGGAGATAGAGCGGGGTCGAGGCGTCATAGGAGGTGTCGAAGGCATAGTCGGCGCTGACGCCGCTTTCGGGCTTCCACAGCACCTCGACATGCGCGCCGTGCCGGTCGAAGCCGTTGAAATCCGACTGGCCGGGCAGCGGGTTGGCGACCAGGCCGCCGCGCTTGGTGACGACGCCGTCCAGCTTGACGCTGAAATTATGCCATTCGGGCAGGTTGAGATGCGCCTCGGCCTTGTGGCTGCCGAAATTGCCGATGCCCGCGGTCGCGGTCAGGCCGAATTCGCCGGTGGGCTTCTTGGTCACGATGCTGACCGCGCCGCCCTCGGTATTGCGGCCGAACAGCGTGCCCTGCGGACCTTTGAGCACCTCGATGCTCTCGATATCATAGAGCGCGGTGCCCAGCCCCTGCGCGCGGCCCAGATACACGCCGTCGATATAGACGCCCACGCCCTGATCGCGCGCGGGCTGGTTGCTGTCGGCCAGCACGCCGATGCCGCGGATGTTCATGATGAGCGCCGAGTTGCGCGAATAGAAGGGCGCGACGCGAAGCGACGGGATCGCGCCGTCCTGAAGGTCGACCAGCGACTGGACATGGCGGTTCTGGAGATCCTCGGCGGACAGGACCGAGATGGCGATCGGGGTCTTCTGCAGGCTCTGGGGGCGCTTCTCGGCGGTCACGATGACCTCGTTGAGCGAACCGTCGGCATTGGTCTTCTGGTCGTCGGGCGCGGCGGTCTTGGCGGGTTCGGGCTCGGCCGCAAAGGCGGGCGTGGCAAGCAGAAGAGCCAGCGCGCTGGACGCAAAGAGCCGCCCCGCGAAACACAGGTTGAACGAGGTCATGATATGGATTCCCCCCAAAGGATTATGCGGCCGTCCCTTGGTACCGGATCATTGCGGGATGATGACGTTTTGCGGGGATGCTGCGGTTTTTATGATGACGATTGTGTCATCATGGGGGCGGGTCAATCCTACGCCGAGCCCGGCAACCCGAGAATATCGCTGCGATCCGTGCCGTCCATCGGCAACGTCGCCTTCAGAACAGGCGGTCGAGGTCGCGCACGCCTTCGACAACCGCAACGATCTCGACCTGATCGGCGTCGGCGTCATGCTCGTAGAGGATCAGATAGCGCCCATGAACGAGCGTGCGGGCGCCTGGTCGGATGTCGTCGCGGGACGTGCCGATGCCGGGGAAATCCCGCAACCGTTCGATCTTGGCGTCCAGCGCCAGCAGCAGCCTGTCGGCAGCATGGTCGTCATCCCGCGCGATATAGGTCCAGATCCGTTTGAAATCCTCGCGGGCGCGACGCGATAGGACGATCGCGGTCATCTCAGCCCGCAGCGTCGGCTTCGCCTCGGGCTTCTTCGATAATCGCCTTCATGTCGAGTGGACCGGCAATACCACTGGTCTTGCCCTTGTCCCATGCGTCGCGCAGCAGCCGCAATTCCTCCGCACGAAAGGCCCGGCGCTCGTTCCACAGGCGCATCGCATCGCGCACCACTTCGCTCGCCGACGCATATTCCCCCGCCGCGATGGCGGCATGGATCGTCTCCGCCATCGGCTCGGGGACCACGACGGTCATTCTGGCATATTCACCCATCGTAGAACTCGCATCCATCGATGCCGTTCATAATAATTCATACCGGCAGAGGCTGCAAGGATATCGCCTGCCCGCTCTGTGAGGAGCAAGGGGTGGAGCAACATGGCCCGCTCCACCCCCGGTCGATCAGAAGCGCAGGCGCAGGCCCGCCGCGATCGTTTCCTGGTGATCGTCGCGGCCGGTCTGCGCGCTGCCGGTCGCATAGAGGTCGATCCCGTTGCGGAAGCGATAGGCGACCCCGCCCGTGGCCGTGCCGACCAGCGGCGCGCGCGCGGAGCCGAGCGCGACCAAGCCCAGGCCGCCCCCGGCATAGCCGCCCAGCGCGACCGCGCGGTTGCCCTCGATCTGGTAGCGCGCGCCCAGCGTCACGAACGGGCGGAACGGCGCGTCCGACGCATCGCTGCGCCCGACCGTGATCCCGGCATCGGCAAAGCCCGCGACCAGATCGCGCCGCGCGACGGTGAGCGCGAAGGGGCTGCCCCCCGTCTCGCCCACGCCCGCCCGGCGGGTGCGCAGATAGGTGATCCCGGCGCGCGGGGTCAGCGCCCAGCCCTCCGGCATCTCGGCGGCATAATGGACCGACAGATCGCTGGTCCATGTGTGCAGGTCATAGCGGCCGAAGCCCGAGGCCGTGCCCGGCAGCGCACGGGTGGTCCGCGCCTGCGCACCGTCATAGACGATCGACGCGCCGAAGCCGAAGCCGTTCGGCATCGCATAGCGGCCATGCACGCCCGCGACCACGCCATCGGCCCTGGTCGAGGCGGCGAGCGGGGCGATCGACTGACGCGTGTCGAGCCAGCCGCCGAACGCGCCGATCATCCACTGGCGATCGCCGTAACCGACCCCACCCAGGAAGCCATAGCCGCGCGTCTGCGCCGTGCTGGTCCCCTGTGCCCGGTCGGCGCCCAGCGTGTGCCACTGGCCGAGCGTCTGGGCGAAGGTGAAGACGCCCGCATCCTCCCGCGTGGTGGCGAAGGCGGGCCCGCGCGCCGCCTGGACCAGCCCCAGCGCATTGTCGACGCCGATCTGCGAGGCCGAGGCATAGGCCTCCGGCGTGATCTGCGCGAAGCCACGCGGATTGGACGCGCCCGAGGCGGTCAGCAGCGACGGCAGCGCGGCGAACAGCGTGCTGGTCGCGGGCTGCTTGGCCAGGGTCGCATTGGCATAGTCGATGCTGCGCGCCACCTGCGGACTGAAGGCGGCATCGCCCAGGAACTGGCCGAGCAGCTGGATGCGGTCGGCACGCTGGACGATGAAGCCGAACAGGTCGGCGGGCTTCAGGACATTGGCATAGCTGCCCGAGATTCCGCCGCTGGCGACGATCAGGTCATAGGAGGTGCCGGGGCGCAGCGCGCCGCTGGAGACGATCTGCAACGTCGATCCGCTGCCGATCGTCATCGCGCCGTTGACGATCAGCTTGTCCGACACGGTCGGGGTCAGCTCGAAATAGGATAGCGAGCCGCTGGCCAGCGTGACGTTGCCGTTGACCGTCATCGTGCCCGGCGACGCGCCGGGGCTGAGGATGCCCGCGACCGTCACATTGCCGTTGACCGTGCCCGCCGAACCGAAGGTCGCGCCCTGGCGAACCAGGAACTGCGCGGCGCTCATCGTCGAACCGGCGAAACCGACCAGGCGACCGCTCGTCATATCGACCGAGCCGAAGGCGGCATTGCCCGACACCGTGGCATAACCGCCGGTCATCGCCAGCGCCTCGACATTGGCGACGTTGGTGAAGGCGACCGGCGCGGCAGCGGTGCCGCCCGACAGCGCGATCGTGTCGGTGCCCGCCCCGCCATCGACCGCGCCCGCAAAGGTGCCCGCGATGGTGAAGCGCTGGTTTCCGCCGGTGAAGGCGACCTGGCCCGCGGTCAGGCTGCTGCCCGAGGCGATGGTCAGGTCGGTCGCGGCGTTGACCTGGGCATAGCTTTGCGCGCCCGTCAGGGTCAGCGCGCCGGTCCCTTCGGTCGCCAGCGTCTCGAACCCGGTCAGCGTGCCCGCCGCCAGCATCTGGTTGCCCGCCAGCTCCAGCGTGACGGTGTCGTTGCCCGCGCCGCCCGCGACGCTGCCGATCAGGACCGAACCCGCCGCCAGGCGGAAGCTGTCATTGCCCGCGCCCAGGTCGATGACCCCGGCCAGCGTGCCGCCCCTGGCGATGGTCAGCGCCGTATCGCCGTCACCGAAGCCGAGCGGCGCACCCTGCGACCCCAGCGAACCGGTGACGGTCAGCGCGTTGCCGGTCAGCGACACAGTCTCGAATCCGGTCGCCACCCCGCTCAGCACCACCGGCGCATTGGCGGCGAAGCGCAAGCTGTCGGTGCCCGCGCCGCCATCGTAACGGCCCGCCGCATTGGTCGTGCCCAGCGCCAGCAGGTCGTCGCCCGCGCCCAGCGAAACGCTGGCGATGTCGCCATCGACGCGCAGCTGCTCGGCCGCGTCCGAGCCCGTGACCGATCCGATCCGGTTGCCCGCCAGCGCGACGTTCAGCCCGGTGCCCGCCAGCGCGACCGTGTCGAAGCTCTGGTCGAGCGTCAGCGACAGCGTGCCGGTGCCGGTCACCGCCAGCTGCTGGAAATTGCTGCGCTGGCCGATGCCGCTGCGGTCGCCCGCGAGCAGCACACCGTACAGGTTGGTGCCCGTGCCGCCATCGAGAGTGCCTAGGACGCGCGAATTGGGCCCCTCGACGAAGCTGTCATTCCCGCCGCCCAGCGCGACCGAACCGGCGATGGTGCCGGAATTGACGACCGTCTCGTTCGCATCGGTGCCGGTGATGGTAACCGGGCCGGTGCTGGTCAGCGTCTGGCCCGCCGCGACGGTCACCGTTCCGCCCGCAACCCCGATCGTGTCGAAGCGGAAAGTACCGGCATAGGTGACATTGCCCTGCCCGACCTGGTTGAAGCGCTGGAAATTGACGAACTGGTCGCCATTGACCGTCCCGCCCCCGGTCGCGTCGACGATCAGGCTGTTCGTGCCCGTGCCGCCATCGACCGTCCCGACCAGCGTCGCGCTGGCGCGGTGCAGGAAGGTGTCGTCGCCCGCGCCGAGGAACACATTGCCCTCGATCCGGCCGTAATTCTCGATCCGGTCATTGCCGTCGCCCAGCGCGATCGACCCGAAAATGCTGCCGGTGTTGACGATCCTGTCGTCGGTCGCGCCGATGCTGTGGATCGCACCCGCCAGATAGGGACTGCCGATCTGGCGCACGAGCGTGTCATTGGCGGCCAGCGTGGTGCCCGCCCCGCCGCGAATCGTCCCGGCATTGGTCAGGTCGAGCGCGGCGCCGTTGGTCCTGACCGCGACGGACAGCGGCCCGGTCGCCTCGATCGTGCCGGTCGCGGCATTGGTGATCGTGGCGGTCGCGGTGCCGTTGCCGAAGACCGACACGGCCGCGGCGATATAGGTGGTGGGTGCGGTGGGATCCTTCGGGACGCTGGCGCCCGCATAGGGATCGGTGATCGTCACCCCGCCGCCATTGGCGCGGATCGTACCGCTGTTCGTGATGGCGATGCTCTGCGCGCCGGTGGCGGCGGTGCCCGAGCCGTTGAAACCGGCGCGGACGCCATAGGCCGATGTCCCGCTGGCGTCGATCGTGCCGCTATTGTCGAGGCGGATCGCACCGCCCGTGCCCCGGTAATCGTCGATCGTCAGCAGGGCGGCCGACCGGCCCTGCCCGGTCGCGGTGATCGATCCGCTGTTGGTGACGGCGATCGCATAGGAGCGCGCGGCGTCCGATACCGGCGTGCCGTAATAGCTGTAGCGGCCCGCATAGGCGTTGACGCCCTGGGTGACCGTGCCGCTGTTGTCGAACTGGATCGACCCGCCCAGGTCATTGTTCATCTGAAGCAGGACGCCCGATCGGCCCTCGTCGGTGGAGGCGATGGTGCCGCTGTTGGTCAGCGCGATCTTCTGCGGCTGCGGCGCATCCGGTGGCGTCGTACCGTAATAGCTATAGTCGCTGGCAAAGGCGTTGAACCCCTGGGCGATCGAGCCGCTGTTGGTGGCGGTGATCGCACCCCCATTGACCGACAGGTTGACGCTGCGACGGCTGGCGTCGTTCAGGATGCTGCCCGAATTGGCGAAGCTCAGGTCGCCGACGGCATAGATGGAAACGGCGGTGCGCTTCAGCGCCGCATCGCCGACCGTGCCGGTGTTGGTGAAACGCGCAACCTGGCCCGAGATGGCGCCCTTGACGACGGCCTGGTTGGTCAGCGCCGCCAGCATGGCCTGCGGCTGCGGCTGGTAGTAGGAATAATAGCTGTCGCCCAGCACCAGATCGCCATCGACATTCGCGGTGTTGACGATCTGGCCATCGCCCAGAATCCCCAGCGAGGCCAGCGCGGTCTGGGACTGGATGGTCACGACGGTATCGGCACCGATCGCCTGAAGGTCCTCACGCTCGAAGTTGACGGCGGTCAGGGTGCCCAGCGTCGCGGTCGTCGATTTGGTGAAGGCATGGCGATAGATGTCGAACCCGCCGCCCCCGTCGATCGTGCCGCTGACGCCCGACTGGCCGTCGGTCTCGACGAACAGGTCGCTGCCGTCCCCGAAGCGCAGATTGCCGGTCAGCGTGCCTCCATTGGAGGTATAGATGGCATTGGAATAGGAGCGGCCGCCATAGCTGGCATAGCCCAGGTCGACATCGCCGGTGATCGTGCCCGCATTGACGATCTGGCCACCGCCCAGCCGGATGGCCAGTTGCCCGGTCGCGCCCGCGATCGTGCCACCGGTCAGATTGCGCAGCGTGGTGCCGTAACTGTAATTCTGGCCGATCGCGATGCCGTCCGTGCTGGCGATGCGGCCGCTATTGTCGATCGTGCCGGTCGTATAGTCCATGATGACGGCGGTGCCCGCCACCTCGATCGTCCCGCTGTTGACCAGCGTGGTGAAGCCCGAGACGCCGGTCGCGGCGCGGCCGCCCGAGGCCTGGACGATGCGGCCGCTATTGGTGATGCTCTTGGCATATTGGATGCCCGCCGCGCCGTTCAGCGTGATCGTGCCGTCATTGGTCACGCTCTTGCCGCCCGAAATGGCGGTCAGCTGGCCATAGGTGGTCGGCCGCGTGTCGGCGACGCTGATCGTGCCCGCATTGGTGAAGCTGTCCTCGCTGCCCAGCGAAACGGCATTGGCCGCATAGACGTTCGTGTTCGACACCGCGAGCGACAGCGCGCCGCGGCTGGTGATGGTCAGCGCATTGGCGGCATAGGTTTCGCCCGGTGCCTGGCTGCGCGAGATCAGCTGGATCACCGAGCCGGCGGTGCTGGCGATATCGGCGGTCAGGTCGACCGTCCCCTGCCCCGCCAGATAGAGCGGTCGCGTCGAGGCGGCGCCAGTCAGGGTCAGCTTGGCCTTGTCGAACAGTTCATAGCCGAGGGTGACGAACGGGCTGGTGGTCGGCAGAGTCGCGGCCGTGTCGGCCCGCACGCGCAGGCGCAGCCCCGCGCTCGCCCCCGACACCGTGCCGGTGATCCCGGCGAAGCGGTCGCCGCTGCTGCCGGCGAGTTCGGTGACGAGCAGATCGCCGCTCGTCAGCCTCAGATTGCCGTTCAGCACACCGCCCGGCAGCGCGAAATAGGTGTTGTTGTTGCCGTAATAGCTGGTCGACGAGGACGGGCCGAAGGTGACGTCGCCGTTGATCGTGCCCGCATTGGCGATGCGGGCATTGAACACCGCGAAATCGCCGTTCGGCCCGATACCGCGCGTGCCCCCGGTGACGACGCCGCCCGCCTGGTTGTTGAGCACGCCGTAATAGTCGATGAACACGCCGGTCCCGGTCGCGGTGATCGTGCCGCTGTTGCTCAGGCTGCTCGACAGCTTGAGCCCGGCGGTCGTGCCCTCGATCCGGCCGGTGTTGGTCCAGTTCGAGCCCGACGAGCCCGACAGGATCGCACCCACTCCGCCAGTCGAGCGGATCGTGCCCGAATTGGCGAAGCTCGGCCCGAACAGCGACACCGCGGTGCCGCTGGCGGTGATCGTGCCCGAATTGACGAACGCACCCTGCGAGTTGAACGAGACGCCGCCCCCGGTTGCGGTCACGGTGCCGCTATTCTCGAAACGGTTCGCATAGTTCATCGAGACGGCATAGAGGCCGGTCTGCGCTCCCGTGCCGGTGATGCTGCCGGCGTTGGTGACGCTGGGCGAACCGGACGAACCATATTCATCGGACAGCACGGTGCCGGTGTCGCTCAGCGCGGCGTTGTTGACGACCGCTCCGCCGCCCGCGACCCGCAACGGCCCCGCCACCGCAAAGTCCTTGGCCAAGGTGGTCGTCGTCTTGGTATCGGGAGCGAGGGTCAGCTGTTCGAAATTGGTCGGCAGCGTCAGCGCCGAGGACAGGGTCGTATCGCTGGTGAAGCGGATGCGCAGCGTGTCGGTGCCCGCCCCGCCGTCGATCGTACCGCTGATCCCGGTGCGGATCGCGCCATTGGCATAGCCGACGGTCAGCGTATCGTTGCCCTGACCTAGGCGGACATTGCCGGTGATCGTGCCGACGGCGTTGTCAATGGTCATGGCTCCGCTGAAGGTGACCGTTGAGCTGGTGACATCGCCGACGATCGTACCCGCGTTCGTCAGACTGAACGTACCATAGTGGTCAATCGCCGTCGTACCGGCCGTGGTGATTCGCCCGCCCGCCGCGTTGGTGAGCGTCATGCCCCCCCCCGAGATCGCCGCGCCGGTCCCGATATTGCTGATCGTGCCGCTGTTGGTCCACGACATCGACGTTATGTTGGCCAGCGTCGCAGCCGTGCTGTTCGTCGTGATCGTGCCGCTGTTGGTCCAGCCATAGCTATACGCTACGGCCGAACTGTAGGTCGCGCCCACATCGATCGCGCTGCGGCTGCCGCCATCGATGGTGCCGGCATTGGTCAGCGTGCCGACGGGGCCGCTGATCGCGCCGATCGTGCCGCCTGCGCGGTTGGTGATCGTCTGGAAGCCCGCATAGGTCGGGTTGCTCGACAGCAGCGCATAGCCGTCCGAGCCGGTCCCCGTGCCGCTGATCGTGCCGCTATTGTCGATCGACGCGGTCGTGCTGCCATAGCCGTTGCCGGTCTGGCCGAGGACGATGCCGTTCGCGCCGCTGATGCTGCCGCCCGCGCGCACCGTCACCGACAGCTGGCCGCTGGAATAGCTGTTGGCGGTGGTCTGGCGGACGAACTGCACGCCGGTCTGGCCTGCGCCATCGACCCGGCCGCCCACGGTCAGCACCCCATAGGGATAGCTGGTGGCCGAGGTCGGGATCGCAAAGGCGATGGCCGGCGCGCCGCTGTTCGTCACCGTCGCCCCGGTCGCCACATCGACCGTGGTGCCCGAGGTCGTGACGGTCAGGCCGTTGCTGTCGGTGCCGCTGCACGTCGTCGTGGTGTTGGCCTGGGTCGGATCGGGGGTGCATTGGGCAAAGGCCGGGCCCGCCACCATCACCGCAAGCAGAATGGCACTCGATTCCAGAGCGCGCGCCTTCACCTGCCGAGCGCGCGACATTGCCTTCACCATTTTTCGAAAATCCCCAATTGTCGGACGATTCCTATGATGAAGTCGGCGTCATGTCACGTGAAATCATGACGTGATCGTCATGACGAAATAAAGTCATTTATCTTTTCTTGGTACGACCGGAGTTACCGAATTTCCATCATTGACGGTTCGGGGGTCGGAAAGGATCGGGCGTTCCGATCACTTGCGCGGCCAGTTGCCGGTCGACGGCACCGAAGCAAATCGGCACCGCTCAGGGATGCGGCGTCAGTACATGGTCCGGATCGAGCAGTTCCAGCGCCGCGCCCTCCCTCGATTCGTCGGCCCCCAATCCGTCAGCACGGTGCCAGCGCCACAGCACCAGCGCGGTGCCGCCCGGATTTTGCGCGGAGGGGACCAGCGCGCCCTCCGCGCCGCTCGCGATCAGTTCCTGCGCCAGCACCCAGCTGGGCGGGAGGCCGCCCTCGATCCCGGCGATGGCCTTCCAGGGTGCGGCCAGGGCCAGGGCGATCCGCTCGTCGGCCGCGCGGCCCTGTCCGTCGGTCAGGTCGGCGATCGCGGTCGCGTCCAGCCGATAGGGGGCGAGCGTGCCGGGCTTGGCGAGGCCCTGATAATATTCGGCGATGGCGGTGGCGTGGTCGGTGCCCAGATAGAGCGCCGCCTGCCCCGGCGCGTTCCAGCGTCCGCCATGCCGCCGCGCCCCCTCCCCCGACCAGGGATCGCGCTGGTAACGGATCGCCAGCATCCGCCAGAGCGGGCAGCGCAGCGCGCGCAGGGGATAGGGCACCCTGTCCCCCTTTGCCGTCAGGAATAGACCCCCTCGGCCATGCGATCCAGGTCGCTGAGGACCAGCGCGGCATGGCCTTCCTCGACCAGCTGTTCGGGGGTCTTGCCGAAGCCGGGCAGCGGCTGGTGGCGGAACCAGATGATCGCGCGCCCCTCGTCGCCCGACAGTTCGGCCGCGCGCGCGATGATGCGGGCGATCTCGCCGAGCCGCGCCTGGACCGCCGGGCTTCCCGGCTTGGCGGCCATGGTGTTGCGGTTGACCTGCGCCAGCTTGGCCAGCCGGGTCAGCGGCAGCCGCAACCGCTCGGCCATGCGGCGCGGGGCGATCATGTCGTGATCGCGGATATCGTCGAGAAAGGCGGCGAGCATCGGCACACTCCTTGCCCGTTATATGCCTGTTTTATGCCCCATTCGCAAGACGAGCCTGACAGGCGGAGCCATTGCGGCCATGGGGAATTGATCCAGATCACCCATCCGGCATCGGGATCGGAAAGGGTGAGGATCGGGAGCGGGATTTGAAGGAAGCGATCGGCTTTTCCAGCGAGGGCCTGGCCGAGCATGTCGCCTTTGCCCGCTACCGCGAACTTTATGCGCAAGGGGCCGATGTGGTGCGGCTGGACGGGCCGTTCCGGGCGCGCGTCACCGGCTGGCGCTTTCGCCACCTGCTGCTGTTCGACCGGCATCTGTCGGGCATGGCGCATGCGCGCGAGGAGCGGGTGCAGGCGGACGGGTTCGACCATATCGTCCTCCACCATGTCCTGTCGGGCACGCTGGTCGGCCATCCGCGCAGCGGATTCGAGCGGGCGGGGCCGGGCGACATCGTCTTTCTCGACACGCGGCGCGGCCACCGGACCGAGGCGCGCGACCTGCACATGATCACCGCCAGCATCGCGCGCGACCTGGTCCATGCGGCGCTGGGCAGCCTGGGGGCGCTGCATGGCCAGGTCGCGCACGCGCCCGACACCGCGATGCTGGGAGATTTCCTGCAATCGCTGGTCCGCCATGCGCCGATGCTCGACGACGGGCACGACCGCGCCTTTGCCCGCGCGCTGATCGAGCTGCTGCCGACCGCGCTGGGCGGCCCGCGCGACGTGGCGGTGGAGGCGCGGCGCCAGGACCATCTGCGGCGCGAAACGGTCGACCGGCTGATCGACCGCGAAATCGCCGACCCGCAGCTGACCGGCACGGCCATCGCCGAGCGGGTCGGCCTGTCGCGCGCGACGCTCTATCGCCTGTACGAGCGCAATGGCGGGATCGCGCGCTATGTCCGGCATCGCCGGGTCGACGCGGTCCGCCGGGCGCTGGAGGGGGCGGTTCCCGTATCGCTGGACGAACTGGCGCGGGCTTATGGGCTGGGCGATGCGGCCGGGCTGACCCGCGCCTTTCGCGCCGAACATGATGTCGACCCCGACGCCTATCGGACCCGGATGCGCCAGGGCCAGGCGGACAGCGCCACGCTGGGGGCACGGCGCTGGAACGGCTGGATGAGCGAACTGGACTAGCGGGCGCGCCGATAGGCGAGTAGTGCCGCGCCGCATCCCAGCGCGCAGGTCGCGCCCAGCACCAGCGCCACCGCATCGGCCAGCCCGGTCAGCGCATGGCTGGCGATCCCGACCAGCCACGGGCCCAGCGCGGTGCCCGACAGGGTGATGACCGTCAGGAAGAGGGCCGTCGCCTCGACCCGGAGGGCGGACGCGATGCGCGCCTGAAGCCCGATCAGCCCGTTGGCCAGCGTCACCGACAGGCCGATGACCGCAACGGCCAGCGCGGCCAGCGTCGCGTCCCCGGCCCCAGCCCAGCCCCCGGCCCGCGTCAGCGGCCACAGCGCCAGGCCGCACAGCCCCAGGCCCAGCAGCATCAGGCCGGGCGTGGTCCCGCGCCCCCTCCCCCGCCCCAACCGGTCGGACAGCCAGCCGCCCAGCCCATGGCCCAGCACCCCGGCCAGCATCATCACCAGCCCGACCTGCGCGCCCGCCAGCGGCGGGGTCAGGCCATGCTGCCGGATCATCAGGCTGGCCGACCAGCTGGTCAGCGACTGGAGCGCCAGCGCGGCGCACAGCGCGGACAGGATATGCGGGGCCAGGCTCGCGCGGTCGGCCACCATCGCGCGCAGCGCCTGTCGCATCCGGATCGCGGCGCTGCCCGGCCGGGCGACGGGATCGGGCCTTCGCCCCACATGCCAGGCGAGCGGCAGGCCGACCGCCCCCATCGCGAACAGCACCAGCCGCCACGGCGCCGGCCCGGTCGCGGGTGCCAGTCCGGCGAACAGCGCGAGCAGCGCACCGCCCCCGATCATCGCCAGCCCCCGACCCAGCGAAGCCCCGGCGGTGAACAAGGCGATGCCGCGCCCGCGATGGCCGGGCTCCATGGCCAGCCCGATCAACCCGACCGCGGCGGGGCCGATCGCGGCCTGGGCCAGCCCCATCAGCATCCGGGCGGGGACCAGCAGGGCGACCG
Source organism: Sphingomonas sp. 1185 (assembly GCF_040544655.1). Taxonomy (NCBI): domain Bacteria; kingdom Pseudomonadati; phylum Pseudomonadota; class Alphaproteobacteria; order Sphingomonadales; family Sphingomonadaceae; genus Sphingomonas; species Sphingomonas sp. 1185. The sequence goes on along the minus strand of NZ_JBEPKL010000019.1, from coordinate 13,060 downwards.
ACGCCGCGCATCCGCACAAGATCGTCGCAACGCTCGACCCGAGAAGCGCCAGCGCCAGCAACCGCGCCAGCGGCCAGCGCCGGGCCGCCAGCACCATCGGGACGATCGCCAGCCCATGGACCAGCGCGAAGGCCGGCCCCTGGACGAAGCCGATCGCGTCGTCGCCCAGATGCAGCTCGGCCTTGATCGGCTCGACCAGCACGGACAGCAGGAAACGGTCGCCGACCGCCAGCATATGGACCAGCGCCATCAGTACCGCGACGCCATATCCCCTGTGCGGTGTCGATCGCGTCACGCAATGCCCCTGGCGTCAGCCCCGCGCGGTCCTCCGGGATGGGGGCCATGCGCTGTCGCGATCGCAACGCTCATAGGATGCGGCGGGCCCCTCGCAAAGCCCGATCCGGATCGGCAGCACGGGCGACGGGTTTTGCAGCGCGGTCACGTCCGCCCAGTCGCCACCCAGCCAGCGGGCGCGGTCCTGGGGTGCTACGATCATCGGCAGCGTCGACCAGGGCCCCTCGCCCCCCACACAGCCCAGCATCGCGAAGCCATGCGCGCCCGCATGGCTTCGCCACAGCCCCGCCACGGTGAAGACCGGCTGGCCGTCGAGCGTGAACCAGACCGGGCGATCCTCCCGCCCGTCGGGCGAAGACAGCGCGCCGCGCGCGGCGGTCACCGGAATCAGGCAGCGTTGCGCGGGAACCTCGGCCAGTCGCCGCCACCAGGGCAGGGTCAGGCTGAAGATCCGGGTGGTCGGCCAGCACGCCTCGCCCCCGCTGATGTCCCAGCGCTGGGTGTCGAGGCCCAGCCCCTGCGCGCCCTGCCGCAGGACGAAGGCGGGATGGCCGGGCACGAGATCGCGCAGCCGCGACCATGCGCCCCAGGAGGCCCGATGCGTCCAGGCGACGGCGAATTCCGCGCACAGCTCGTCCGCGCTGCGGTCCAGCGTCGCGCGGTCGGACACGGGATGCGTCGCGCGCGGCAACGGCCCGGGCAAGGCGGTCATGACGCCCTGGCCCACACCCATTTGCGACGATTCTGCGAATAGCGGCGTCGGACCGGCTGGCAGAACAGCAGGTGGCGGCGATGGTCGTTCTCCAGCGTCACGACCCGGCACAGGACGAAGACCGTTCTCCACTGGCGCGTCCGGGCGAACGGAAGGGCCAGCGACATCTTGGGGAAGCGCAGGATCACGATGGTTTCTTACCAGCTTGGACAGGGTGGGACGGGGTGACGCCATGGGAAGCGGCCCCGGCCCGGTCTTCGCAATCTAGATCAGTCCGGGGCGGCTGCCCATTACGGAATGGCCGGCGTCTCACGATTGAGACGATCGCTCCGGAACCGGATGGAATCCGGGGTTAAAGCCGGATTTCGGCCCCGATCGCCTCCGCCGCCAGCCCGCGTATATCGACCCGCGCCTTCAACCGCGCGCACAGCAACGCCGTGCCGCTGATCTTGCGCTGGACGAACAGCGTCTCGACATGGGGCACGTGCCAGGTGTCACGGTCGGCGATCATCGCCTTGGTCTCCTCGCGCACCACCGGCACGAAGGCGCGGTCGCCGAAGTCGAAGGGGCCGGGACGCGCCATCGTGTCGTCGATCGCGGCGATGATCCGGTCGACCGCCGGGCGGTGCGCGGCGACCGCCCTTTCGCCCAGGAAACCCGTCTCCACCGCGATCTCGCGGATGCGGTCGCGGTCATGCGCCAGCCCCGCCTCGATCAACCGGCGATAGGAGGCGGCGGTCTCGGGCGGCACTTCGCGCGCCGCGCCGAAGTCGAGGAGGACCAGACGCCCGGTCTCCGCCTGCCAGCGGTAATTGGCGAAGTTCGGATCGGTCTGCATCATCCCGAAGTCGAACAGCTCGCGCAGGACGAGCTGGATCAGCGCGGTCATCGCGCCGTCGCGGGTGGCCTGGTCGGCCTCGACCAGCGTCTCGATCGGCTGGCCGGGGATATAGTCCATCGCCAGCACCAGCGACGTGGTCAGCGACGGCTCGGGCGCGGGCACGACATAGCGCGGATCGCCCGCCAGCCGCTCGCCAAAGCTACGCATCCGATCGGCCTCACGCCGGTAATCCGCCTCCTCGGCCAGTTGCCGCTTGGCTTCCTCCAGCAGCGGCTTCAGGTCGACCGAGGGCGGGATCAGGTTCGACACGCGCAGCAGCGTCGCGACATTGTCGACATCCGACCCGATGCTGCCCTGTACGCCGGGATATTGCACCTTGATCGCCAGCACCCGGCCATCGGGCAGGGTCGCGCGGTGGACCTGCCCGATCGAGGCGGCGGCCATGGGGGCCGCCTCGAAATGGCGGAAGCGGCGTCGCCAGTCGGGGCCCCATTCGGCCCGGAGCAGCTTGTCGAGCTGCGCGGGCGGCATCCGGTACGCCTGGTCGCGAAGCCGCGCGAGGATGGTCTGGAGCTCGGGCGGCAACAGGTCGCCCGCATCCATCGAGATCATCTGGCCCAGCTTCATCGCCGCGCCGCGCAGGTGCGACAGCCGGTCGGCGACCCGCGCGGCATTGCCGGGGGTGAGGATCAGGTCGCCAAGCTTCGGCCGCTCGCCGCTGGCCAGTCGCCGCGCGCCCTCGGCCAGCATCCCGCCCGCGACCCCGCCCGCCAGCCGCCCGAACGCACCCGCGCGCGCGAAGCGGCCGCTGGGAACGGCGCGGTGCCGGGGCGGCTGCCCGGGCTGGGATGGGGGATTGCTGTCGTCATCGGCCATGATCCGGGATAGCGGCGGGCGGGCGGCTTGGTTCCGTCGCCCCGGCGATCACGCTTGCCGCGACCCAGCCCGCCAGGATCATGACGAAGGGCATGGCGGGATAGTGATAGCGGGTCTGGCCGGTGAAGCCGAAGGCCAGGACGGTGCAGAAGACCGGCATGGCGGCGGGGATCAGCATCGCCGCGCCGGGCGTCCCCCGCCACGCCGCGCGCGCCGCCCGGCCGGTGCCGACCAGGCCCAGCGCCAGCACCGCCAGATAGAAGAGCTGGTTCACCCCCTGCATCGCGCGCCACAGCCCGCGCCGCGCGGGATGGCTGGCGTCGAGCGGCCAGAAGCCGTCGCTGTCCTTCCACCAGAGCAGCGCCATCTTGCGCAGGCCGAGCAGCCCCCAGCGCAGCGGATGCGCGGCGATCCAGTCGATCGCCAGCGTCTTCAACCGGCGCTCCATCTCCATCTGGCGCTCGACCCGCTGGGCAAAGGGGATGCCGACCTGATCCCACAGCGGCGACCGCTCGACCTGGAAATAGCCGCCATCGGCCAGGTCGTTGGCCCCGGCATGCAGCGCGACGCCGCTATTGCTCGACACCAGGACCGGCGCGCCGAGCATCGCCTGGTTGCGCCAGCTCCAGGGCAGCAGGACCGCCGCCATGCCCGCCAGCACCAGCGCCAGCGTCAGCCCCGCCCGCCGCACGCCATGGCCGCGCCACGCCACCGGCAGGACCAGCGCCAGCAGCACCGGGAACAGCATCATCTGCGGCCGCATCAGCGCCCCCGCCCCCAGCACCAGCCCGGCGAGCAGCGCAGGGCCGATCCGCCCCCGCGCCTTCAGCATCAGCGCGGTCCCCGCCATGACGATCGCGGTCGAGCTGGGTTCGGCCGCGGTGTCTCCGCTATAGGCGATATGCGCGGGATAGACGGCATAGAGCAGCGCCGCGAGCCGGGCCGCCCCCTCCCCTGCCCCCAGATGCCGCGCGAACCACAGGATCAGCGCCAGCGTGGCGGCCTGCGCGATCAGGTTGACCAGGATCGGGCCGACCAGCGACGGCCCGAACAGCGCAGTCGCCAGCCCCAGCAGCGCGGGATAGCCGACCGGCCAGAAGGCAGTGGGAAAGCCCGCTTCCTGATAGCCCAGCCCTTGCGCGATCTCGCGCCCCCGGATCAGATACCAGAGCGAGTCGCCGCGCGGCGCGATCGGAAAGGCCAGGATCAGCCCCAGGCGCAGCGCGATGGCGATCAGCAGGATCGCGGGGATCACCCGGCGCGAGGTGGCGAAGCCGTGCCAAAGGCCGGACGGCGCGCGCACAGGATATGGCATGGCGTGATCCCCCCGTGACGATCCTGTCCCCATCGCCGTCCCCTTCCCCCCGGATGCCTCCCCCAAGCCTCCCCCACGGGACAGGCGAGGGCGGCCGCGCATCGGAACGGCGATCCGGCTTAGGATAGCGGGGGCGCCGGGGACAAGGGGACGGCTTCGGGGCGCTGTGCCGGGGCGGGATGGCCGACCGCGCCCGGCTCGTCAGCCGGTGACGGCGACGATCCCCAATGACGGCTCCATCGGCAGCCGATCGGCGCTGCCGTCATGCACGCCGTTCAGATCGTCGGGATCGGTGGCCAGGCCATAGGAGACGCCGCGTGCGCCGGTCCCGATCGCGCCGTGCGACAGCAGGATCGTCGTCCGGCTGGTCCGCACCGCGCCGGTGATCGGCACGGCCTGTCCGTTCTCGGTGACCTGAAAGCCCAGGATCGCGCTGGCCGGGGTGAAGTCGACGCCGTCCGCCAGCGCCAGCGTCACCTCGGTCTGGCTCGCCCCGACCGCGCGCGCCGAGGCCAGGCGCGGTCCGCGCGGGCCCGGTTGCCCCTGCAACCAGGCCAGGACCTGCGCGGCGAAACGCTGGCCCGACCGGACCTGCCCCTGTTCGCTCTGGTGGATGCCGTCGACCACCGGCAGGTCATAGGTGGTGAAGCCATAGCGGACATGGGGATCGCCCAGCGCGACGGTCATCTCCGCCTGGCGCTGGATCGCCTGCATCCGGTGCAGCCCGGCGTCGTTGCCCCCGATATTCTGCGACCCGCCGATGAAGACGGTCAGGTCGGGCAACCGCGTCTCGCTGCGCAGCGCGGCGATCAGCGTGCGGATCAGCCCCAGCTGGGTGGCGAGATCGCCGGTCAGCCGGTCCGCGACGTCGTTGCGCCCGACCTGCAACAGCACCGCATCGACCCCGCCCGCCGCGACGATCGCCCGGACCAGATCGGCGCGCATCGTCGATTGGGACGCGGCCCATTGGATCAGCGTCGTGCTGCCCACCCCGCCACGGACATAGCGCACCGTCCGCCCGGTCGCGGCGTTGATCGCCAGCCCCGCCGTCTTGCCGAACGCCCCCCGGCCGAGCGGCACGAAGCTGATCCCGTCACCGGTCGACACGACCGCCGAACTGGTCGCCGGGCCGTCATAATTGGACAGATATTGCGCGCTGCTGCTCGACCCGGCGAAGGCGATGGTCAGCCGGTCGGCCGCCAGCGTGGTCGGCCGCGCGGGGGTCGGTGTCGGCGTGGGAGTCGGTGTGGGCGTCGGGCCGGGTTGCGGGGTCGGGGTGGGGGTCGGGATGATCAGGTCCGACGGCGCCTTGTCGTCGGCGCAACCGGGGATCAGCGGCAATGCAATCGTACAGGCGGTGCCGGTCAGGAAAAGGCGTCGGCTCGGAAAGGGCGTATCGGTCACGGATCAACTCATGGCGGGGGAAGCGGAGCGGCCCTGCGCCATTAACCATCAATATAGATTAAATGTGACGCGAAATTTCATTCCGGCGTCATGCGCCCCTCCCCCTCGAACGACCGGAGGATGGGGCACGGCCCCGCCCCCTCGCCCGCGCACCGCTCGGCCAGCGCGTGGAGCGAGGCGCGCGCCTGTTCGAGCGCGGCGATCTGCGCATCCAGCGCGACGATCCGCTCCCGCGCGAGCTGGCGCACCCGCGCCCGGTCGTCGGTCGCGTCGAGCGCCAGCAGCTCGCCGATCTGCTCCAGCGTGAAGCCCGCCGCCTGGCCCGAGCGGATGAAGCGCAACCGCCCCAGATCCTCCGCGCCATAGCGCCGGACCCGCCCCCCCGCGCTCGCCCCGGCGGGGCGTTCGGGCGTGTCGAGCAGCCCGCGCCGCTGGTAATAGCGGATCGTCTCCACCCCCACCCCGCCTTCTCGCGCCAATCCGGCGATGGTCCATTCCGACACGTCTTGACTCCGTACCATGGTACGGATGCCATATGGCGCATGGACCCCAGTCGGAGAAGGACCATGACCGCCACCCGCAAAGCCATTCTCTACCGCATGGTGATGCCGACCCACACCTGCCCTTACGGCCTGAAGGCGAAGGACCTGCTGCGCCGACAGGGGTACGAGGTCGAGGACCATTATTTGCGCACCCGCGAGGAGACCGACGCCTTCAAGGCCCAGCATGGCGTGAAGACCACCCCGCAAATCTTCGTCGAGGGCGAGCGGGTGGGTGGTTATGACGATCTGCGCCGCTTCTTCGGCAAACGGGTCGCCGATCCCAAGGCGACCAGCTATCGCCCGGTCGCCGCGCTCTTCGCGATGACCGCGCTGATGGCGCTGGCCGCATCCCAGGCGGTCTATGCCACCCCCTTCACGACCCGCGCGGCCGAATGGTTCATCGCGTTCAGCATGGCGGTGCTCGCCCTTCTGAAGCTCCAGAATGTCGAGAGCTTCGCGACCATGTTCCTGAACTACGACCTGCTCGCCAAGCGCTGGGTCCCCTATTCCTATATCTACCCCTTTGCCGAGGGGCTGGCCGGGGTGCTGATGATCGCAGGGGTGCTGACCTGGCTGTCCGTCCCGATCGCGCTGTTCATCGGGGGCATCGGCGCGGTGTCGGTGGTGAAGGCGGTCTATATCGACCGGCGCGACCTCAAATGCGCCTGTGTCGGCGGATCGAGCAACGTGCCGCTGGGCTTTCTGTCGCTGACCGAGAATCTGATGATGATCGGGATGGCGGTGTGGATGGTGGTGGCCAGGTAAATTCCTCCCCTGCAAGGGGAGGTGGCGCGCGTAGCGCGTCGGAGGGGTGTCCCCCTCTCGATAGCGCGACACCCCTCCGTCAGCGCTGCGCGCTGCCACCTCCCCTTGCAGGGGAGGATTTGGGAAAGTTTCCCCGGGGAAACATCCTTCCCCCTTCCCTCCACCTTGCCCGATTGAATGAACTTTGCCATTAACCACCCCCAAAAGCTTCAAGGGGTGCGCGAGTGGCGGAAGATCATGCAATGCTGTCCCAGATCGGGGATCTGGCCAGCGCGGGCGAGCGGATGATCGAGCGGCTGCGGCGCAAGGCGTTCCTGCCCGAAAGCCGCAAGGGCCTGCACGTCCGCTTCGGCATTGCCGAGGCCGCGCAGCTGCTCGGCTGTTCGACCAACCGCATCCGCATGGCCGAGGAGGATGGCCGCCTCCCCCCCGCCCCGACCACCGAGAATGGCCGACGCCAGGGCTATACCGTCGAGGAGCTACTCCACATGCGCGAGGTGCTGGGCGCCTCCCCGGCGCGCGCGCCGCTCGACATTCCGGCGATCATCGCGGTGCAGAATTTCAAGGGCGGCGTCGGCAAGTCGACCGTCACCACACATCTCGCCCATTATTTCGCCGTGCAAGGCTACCGCGTGCTGGTCGTCGATTGCGACAGCCAGGCGACGACGACGACTTTGTTCGGCTTCAACCCGCATTTCAACGTCACCCGCGAAGAAACGCTCTACCCCTATCTGTCGATCGACCCGACCCAGACCGACCTGGCCTATGCGGTCAAGCCCACCCCCTGGCCCAATGTCGACCTGATCCCGTCGAATCTCGAACTGTTCGACGTGGAATATGAGCTGGCCGCGGCGGGCAGCGACGGCGGATCGGTGCTGGCCGCGCGGTTCCGCAAGCTGAAGCGGGGCCTCGCCGATCTGGCGCGCAATTACGATGTGGTGCTGCTCGATCCGCCCCCTGCCCTGGGCACGATCAGCCTGGCGGTGATGCAGGCGGCCAATGCGCTGCTGGTGCCGATGGCCGCGACCACGCCCGATTTCTGTTCGACCGTCCAGTTCCTGTCGATGATGGATCAGGTGCTCAACCAGCTGACCGGGGCGGGCATCGAGGTCGATTACCAGTTCGTCCGCCTGATCTGTTCCAAGTTCGACGGCAACGACCCCAGCCATGCCATGGTCCGCGCGATCATGGAGCAGAGCTTCGGCCCCGCGCTCCTCCCCGTCCCCATCCTGGAGTCGGCCGAGATCAGCCATGCCGCGATGCGGATGATGACCGTCTATGAGCTGGAAAAGCCGATCGGTACGCCCAAGACGCACAAACGCTGCCGCGCCAATCTGGACGAAGCGATGCGCCAGGTCGAGCAGCTGGTCCGCCAGAGCTGGGGCCGGGTCGAACCGCTGAGCGAGGAAGCGGTGATCCATGCCGCGGCTTGATCGGCTTCCCCTTTCCTACACGATAATGTTCTGCCTATGTTCCGGGCGGGAGGCATAAGATGGCGCGTAAACAATCCGATTATCTGGCGGCCCTGCTGGCGGAGGAAGAGGGCGACGCCCCCTCCCCCAGCCCGGCCCGCGAGGCCGTGGCGGAACGCAGCCGGGGCACGACCCTGCTCGGCCGCGAGTCCGCGCTCGCCCGCGTCGCCAGCGGCGAGGTGCGACAGGTCACGCAGCTGCTGCTCGACCCGGCGCGGGTGAAGATCTGGTCGGGCAATGCCCGCAACTACGACCTGCTGACCGAGGCGCATTGCCGCGAGCTGATCGACTCGATCATCGCCGAGGGGGGGCAGAAGGTCCCCGCCGTGGTCCGCCGGATCGAGGGCGATCCCGATCATGATTATGAGGTGATCGCGGGCACGCGGCGCCACTGGTCGATCAGCTGGCTGCGCGCCAACAGCTATCCCGACATGGTCTTCGTGGCACAGGTCGCGCAGCTGGACGACGAGGCCGCGTTCCGCCTTGCCGATCTGGAGAACCGGGCACGCGCCGATGTATCGGACTATGAGCGGGCGCGCAATTACCTGGCCGCGCTGACCGCCCATTATGGCAACCACCAGACCCGCATGGCCGAGCGGCTGAAGCTGTCCAAGGGCTGGCTGTCCAAGATGCTGAAGGTCGCCGCGCTGCCCGACGAGGTGGTCGCCGCCTTCGCCTCGCCGCATGAGGTGCAGCTCAAGCCAGGCTATGCGCTGGCGCAGGCGATGCAGGACAAGGGCGAGGCGTCGGCCATCATGAGCGTGGCCCAATATATCACGCGCCAACAGGCCGAGCGGCGCGAGGCGGGGCAGTCGCCCATCCCGGCCAACGAGGTGCTCCACCGCCTGCTGACCGCGCGCAAGATGATGCTGGGGGAGGATGGCGAGCCGGAACGCTACAGCTATCACAACCGCTATGGCCGCCCCGTGCTGTCGGTCCAGTCGGCCAACCGCCAGGGCGTGACGGTGCGGCTTCATGCCGGTTCGGGCGCGGATGTCGAGGAAATCGTGACGGCGCTGCGCGGTGCTTTGGCGCATCTCGAACAGACGGGCAGGGGGCTTCAACCCTGATGTTTCCCCGGGGAAACACGCTGGCCCGCCCATCTTGCATGTTTCCCCGGGGAAACATGCGTCGGGGTCATGACGCATGAGCACGAAGCCCAAGGACGGATCGGCCGAACAGTTCGAGCTGTTCCTGCCCTATCTCGCCGACCTGCCGCTACGCGACCAGCGCGAGATGATGGAGCGGCCTTTCTTCAGCCTGGCCAAGTCGAAACGGGTCAAGCCGATCGACTATCGCTCGCCCGATGGCAAGCTGTGGGTCCATGTCTCGGGCAATCCCGATTATGGCATGGCGACGATCTGGGATGCCGACATCCTGATCTATTGCGCCTCGATGCTGGCCGACATGGCGCGGCGGGGGATCAACGACGTGCCGCGCAAGCTGCACCTGATGCCCTATGACCTGCTGCGCGCGATCGGGCGCCAGCCGACGGGGCGTGCCTATGAGCTGCTCGGCCAGGCGCTCGACCGGCTGGTGTCGACCACGGTCAAGACCAATATCCGCGCCGAGAACAGGCGCGAGGCGACGTTCAGCTGGCTCGACGGCTGGACGCAATTGGTCGACGAAAAGACCGAACGCTCGCGCGGCATGACGATCGAGCTGTCCAGCTGGTTCTATGAAGGCGTGATGATGACGGGCGGCGTGCTGTCGATCGACCGCGCCTATTTCGACATTTCGGGCGGCCGCGAACGCTGGCTGTACAAGGTCGCGCGCAAACATGCCGGCGGGGCAGGGGAGGGGGGCTTCGCCATCTCCATGCCGACCCTGTTCGAGAAATCGGGGGCCGAGGGACAATATCGCCGTTTCAAGTTCGAGATCGCCAAGATCGCCGAGCGCAACGAGCTGCCCGGCTATGCCCTGACGCTCGAACAGGCCGAGGGCAAGCGCGAGCCGAGCCTCAGGATGCGTCGGCGGGCGGAAGGGGAGGGGGCTGGCCCAGCCGTCCCTGCGCCCCCGAAAAAGACCAGGGCCGCTGCCGCGCCATCCCCCAAGGTCCCGACGCCGGAGGACACTGCGCCGCTCCCCTCCGACCAGGACCTGGATGCCAGCGGGCTGATCCGTCGCAGCGTCAAGAGCCTGTCGACCCGCTCGACCTTCGGAGAGATCACCGACGCGACCCTGGCCCTGCTGCGATCCGAATGTCCGGGCTGGGACTATCAGACCCTGCACGCCGAATTCAAAGCCTGGGTCGAGGGCGATCCGGCCCGCACGCCGGTCAGCTATCAGAACGCCTTTATCGGCTATGTGCGGCGTTTCGACGCGAAGAACCGGCACCTGCTTCGCTGACGACAGGGGAGGGGAGCGCGGCAATGGCGCTCCCTTCTCGCCATTTTGGCCGCTGGAATTGCGACGCAGGAGGGATGCGCAGCCTGAACGCGTTCCCGAAATATCGCGTGTTCGATCGTCGCTACGATCGCGTGTCCCGGCTGGTCGCCACTTTGAACCTCACCACGCGGGATCGGTCGAAAACTGATTCAATCCGACCCACTCCAATGGCGTCCGTCCCGCCTTTTCGATATATCGGGAACGGGCAACGATACTCCCGGAACGGTCGGGCGATACATCGGGAACGCCCATCACGATACTCCGGGAACGGACACTCGATATGTCGGGAACGCGAGAGACCTAAAAAAGCGAGCGAATCCGGCATTTTAGCCTGTGGAAAACACGGCTTAACCCTTTAAATCCCTTCTAACGCTCTAACCCTTCCAGATATGTTTTTTTGAGCTTTTTTGAAGAGCTTGATGAGTTTTCTGAATCAGTCGCCTTTTCGCTTTGGGTTTGCGGCCCATCGATTCACAAAGGGCCATGCCGATCGCACGCGAACATCGCTGGCTCTACCCGATCGACTGGCGCGAACTGTCCGCGTTGATCCGCTTCGGCAGAGCCAAGGGGCGGTGCGAGCATTGCGGGCGGCCGCACGGACGCGAGATCGTGCATCTGGGCGACGGAACTTGGTGGGACGACACCCGCGCCCGCTGGCGCGACGGCCGGGGCAGGGGGGTCAGGGCGCTGCCCAGCCCCACCGCCATGATCCACGCGCAACCGGGCCTGGCCGGCATCGCCCCGCCCCTACCGTTCCGCCGAACCCGCGTGATCCTGGCCAGCGCGCACCTCAACCACGACCCCGCCGACAACCGGCCGCGCAACCTGGCGGCGCTGTGCCAGGCCTGTCACATGCGCCATGATGCGGGGGAGCATCGCAGGCGGCGGCTGCGGAATCGCTTCCGGGGAAGCGCCATTCGCGATCTTTTTGCCTGAAGTGACGGCGCGTTTCCGGGGGGCAACTGTGATGTTCATGCGAGAGCGATAGGCTGTCGCTTGCGGATCATGGCGTTGAGGATGACGAGGAGTTGCCGTGTGACGGCGATAAGGATGGTCTTTGGCGCCTTGCCCTTGGCACGCATCCTGTCGCGCATGGTGGCGAGGACGGTGGGCCCGATGCCGGGAACGGCCGTCAGCAGCCGGGCCTGTTCGGACAGGGCGTGATCCTGAGCGATGAAGCCTGCGATCTGGCGGCCGAGATCGGCAATCTGCTGGCCGAGCAGAGTGATCATGGCTTCGATGGCTTGGGCGATTTCGGGCTGACCTGCGCTATGGCGATGGAGCTTTTCGGCTTTGCGCATGTCGACCAACTGCCTGCGACGGCGCAAGAAATCGGCCAGACGCGAACGGGCTGGGCTGAGTGGGATGGTAGCGGGCAGGTCCAGCGCCGCGCCCATCTGCGCCAGGACACGGGCGTCGACGCGATCGGTCTTGGCCAGCGTACCGGTGGCTCTGGCAAACTCGCGGGCCTGGCGCGGATTGACGCGTGAGAAGGGATGGCCGCGTGTCGCCAGCGCAGCGATCAGGTCGCCGTCGCAGCCGCTGGTGGCTTCGAAGACGAGGCGGATGTCGTGGTCGAGCGTGTCGAGCCAGGTGGTGATGGCATCCGGTGTATTGGCGATCTGCCCGCTCCGACCTGATGGCAGTTCGCAGATGTCGATAAGGGCACGCGAAAGGTCGCAGCCGATGACGGCCTGTGGCATGGGTAAGGCTCCTGTCCATGTCGTGCGGGATCGGGAGTCCCAAGCAACTGTTCAGGGTTGTGACCAACGCGGAAGGGACCCTTGCTCCCTATCGGGCTCCAGACCCTCGGGGGGGACGGGCTCCCTTCCGCAACACCTTCATACCAGCATCACATCAGACAGGGGGGGAAGGGGGGATGGTTCGGCCCTGGGGCGAAAACTGCCACGCAAGAGGCCATAGCTGTGTAACCGTTGAACCTACGATGCATCATTCACATGGGTTTTGCGGCTGAGGACGTTCTTTGCATACCGCGCATTTACGAGGATTACGTGAAAACCATGCTCCTCCAGCACTCCGAAAAGCGGGGATCCAATAGACGCCGGTGGTTCCATAGCCACGCTTGTGACGCCACACGCTTTGAACCAGCGCGCCATGTCATTAAGATCACCGGTGAATGTGTTGACTGCGCGTACGGGCCGATCGTCCGCATCGGGATTGACCGCTGCCATGTGCATGGTCGAACCGATGTCGATGGCCGCCGCGCCCGGCATAACCATTGGCATTTCACCAACCTTTGCCGATGATGCCAACGCCGCCCTGGCACAGGGTAGCCGGGGACTGTCAGGAATTTCGTGTGCGGGCGGGCGGGATGAACATTATGCCGCCATGGCCCGGGAGTGTCAGGAATTTCGTGTGCGGGCGGGCGGATGAACATTACGCCGCCATGGCCCGGATGAAACGCTCGCCGAAGATGACGGCGAACTGAGC